>NZ_SNUB01000028.1 GCF_004378355.1 Psychromonas algicola | reverse complement strand
TAAGTCGATACTAATTACGCTACATTTCATGTTGGTCACTCCATATTTAGATTGATTTGCTGAATACTTATCTATCTTGGCACATTGCGATGCCGTTTTGGAGTGACCATCTCAGCATCCACTCGTTGAATTAAAAATATCAATAAATTAAGAAGAAAGTATGCTCAATGTGGCTACGTCCCACCTCCCGTTGAGTTTTTCTGTCTGAATAGCTGCCTTTAGCAAGTAGAGGCATGGATGTCGAGTATGAACGGTGCGTTTAGAAGGCAGTTATTCATACAGATTAAAAAACGATTCGGGAACAGTCTTTTTGCCTGTTGTGGGTAAAAAGTTTCTGCTGTTCAGAAAAAGTAGGGTCGCCGACAGGACGAAAACACTGCTAAGAAGAATCAAAAATATTCGACGAGCGTAGACGAGTTACTTAAAAGCTATAAATTAAATCTAGATATCCATTCATTGAAAAAAACAAAAAAGTATTTTTTTAATGTTTAAACATTAAATATCATTTAGCTCTAATTTCATCTGGTCTTTTAACGCGATGTGAATATTTTGAATAACTTGCCCATGTGAGAACAAGTTTTTTTGATGAGGTCTAATGATAGACTGATCATTTAAAAACTCAGCCGTTCTGATTACTGTTAACATTTTTGTTGATGCTTCAACTGCACTATCTACTGCTGCATTTAATTCATCAAGTAAGCTATCTACTTCTGTAGAGGCTATAAGGCGAATATTATTTTGCTCGGCTTTAACTCTATTATGCTCTTCTTTTAAATCGGCAACTAATACTTGTGTATCGTGATTGTATTTTTGAATCGCTTTATGTTTTGTTCTTTCATCATCAGAAACAAGTTCGTTTAATAGTGACTGAATTTTATCAGCACATAATGCATTGGCTTTCTCGTGAAATATGCTTAATAAAGCAAAAATATTTGAAAATACTATTCTTTTATCTTCATATTGGAATTTCTTTTTTTCAAGAGCGCTTGCATGCTCCTGCTTAGTTTTTTCTATTTCGTCAACGAATCTTGTCAATACTTGTTTCTTATCGCTTTCAAGCTTTTTAATATTTTGAACTAACTCATTATTTCTTTCTTTGACTCTTAGATAAGCGGCGACATAGATTATTGCAGCACCAGCAAGAAAGAAAAAAATATTAAAAAGTATACCCATCTTGAATCAAACTCCATTATCGTTAGCATTCATCAAACGACAAAAAATAGTATGAAAAATTAATCCAATTATTTTTTTACAGATTTGATTGAAAATTTAGGTTACCTAGAATTTCTTTTTTGATCAATTAAATAAATTAAAAAGGATCTTTAAAGCGCTCTTAAATCGAATCATGCGATTAAAAATGATTGTAATCGCATAACTCCTCTAGTATGAACTAAAGAACACTCATCGATTTAAACCACAATAATTCAAAGTCGATTTATACGCCAAATTAAATCGGTTTTTCTTGAGTAGAAGATAAATGGGATAAGTCTTGTTTTTACTTTACTGAAATTAAAGCATTACATTTATTCTGCATTTTTCAGATGTAAAAAATCAAGAAATAATTATCAACATTCATTATATTCAATTTTTTAAAAATTAATAAATATAAACAGCACCAGCACTTTCAGCAAAACCTTCGTCTCCAGTAATTTCACTTCCATCTGTAATAATACCAGTCGCGCTATTACTTTCATCAGCAGCTCCTACCGCTAATGTAGTGCCGTCACTGCTTATTGCAACACTAATACCGAATTTATCATCAGTACCGGCATTAGAAGCTTTTATGTAAGCAGTTTGAGCCCAAGAACTACCATCATTAGTAAATAGATACACTGCACCAGAATCAAGACTTGAGTTATTGTCTGTAGTTACATCTCCACCAGTAATAATTCCAGTAACATCGTTATCTTCTAAGTAAGATCCAACAATCAAACTATTGCCATCACCACTTAATGCAATGTGATAACCAAACCCATCAGAATCATCTGCATTGGATGCTTTAAAATAAGTCGTTTGATTCCAATCGGAGCCATCGTAACTATATAAATAGACAGCACCAGAATCAGTAGCGACACCACTATTTGTAATTGCGGTACTTCCATCAATTATTCCAGTAAAACTATTATCTTCTAAGTAGGCGCCAACAGCTAATAATGTCCCATCATCATTAAGAGAAAGACTGCGACCAAATTGAGCACCGGCTTCAGCGTTCGATGCTTTTATATAATTTGTTTGTGTCCAAGAGCTTTCGTCGTCAGTAAACATATACACGGCACCAGAATTACTTGCAAGATCATCTTCAAACCAAGCACCAACAGCTAATACTTTTCCATCATAGTTTAATGAAAGACTACGACCGAAATGATCTCCGCTACCTGTATTTGATGCTTTTACATAAGCATCTTGCGTCCAAGCACTGCCATCGTTACTAAATAAATACACGGCTCCTGATGCATTAGCGCCACCTATATCCGATCCAGCAGTCGTAGTAACTCCTGTTGCATTACTATCTTCTTGATAAGCTCCTACAGCTAAGACTGTAGCATCACCACTTAACGCTACACTAAAACCAAACTCATCGCTAGCTCCGACAATAGCAGGTTTGATATAAGCAGATTGAGTCCAAGTATCATTAACGTTAGTAAATAAATAAACTGCACCAGAATTATGAGCAACACCATCCTCAACATCTTGTACTCCATTTATTACACCAGGATGCGCATTATCTTCTATATAAGCACCAACTGCCAATACCGTTCCATCGTAGTTTAAAGCTACACTGATACCAAAATTATCTTCAAAGCCAGTATTAGAGGCTTTTATATAAGCTGTTTTTATCCACTTACCGCTAGTGTTGTTACTGTTAATATTATTACTATATAAATACACGGCTCCAGAATCAATTACAGTACTGCTTTCAGAACTCTCTTCGTCATTAGTTTTAATACCAGTATCATCATTATCTTCCTTAGGAGCCCCTACTGCTAAAGTATGCCCATCTCCACTTAACGCAATGCTATTATTAAGTAAATCATCACTTCCACTAAAAGAATCAAACGCTTCAGTATTTGACGCTTTAACATAACCAATCATTTTGCGTATTTCATCTGTACCGATATTTAATTCAGAGGAAGCTACGAATTCATCACCAGAGGATGCCAAAATAAAATAGTCTGTTGAAAACGCACTCACTAAACTACCTACAGTGGTAGTTGTTGTTAATTGATTCGTTACAGATGTTAACTCATTACAATTATTACCTTGAGAAGTGTCTTTTTCACAAAGAGTATAAGTAATACCGCTGCTATCATCAGCATGCTCAGCGGCCAACCCCCATATTAATGTCATCTCTTTAATATCTGTAGATGATGCCGTAATACTACTTAAATTAAAGGGTGCCAAAGCAATGTTATTGATAGCAAGTGTGATCGTATTAGATGAACTATTACCTACTGTATCTGTGGCAGTAACGATAAAGCTATAACTACTTTGGTCTTCAAAATCAGGATTGTCAGTCAAAGTAACAATACCTGTAGATGTATTAATTGTAAATTTGCTACTATCAACACCAGATAAGCTGTATGTTGCTGTATTATCATTCGATGTAACCGTAAAGAAAGCTTGCCCAGCCCCACTATTTTCATCTATATCTACAGTCGTAGCAGATGTAATAATTGGCGCAGTTTTATCATTTACAGTAAGTGTGATTGTTATAGAAGCGCTATTATTTGATAGATCGGTAGCGGTAACAGCAAAATTATAAGCGCTCTTAGTTTCAAAACTTGGATTAGCAGTTAGCGTTATTTCACCCGTTGAAGAATTAATCGAGAGTAAACCACTGTCAATTCCTGATAAAGCATAGTTTGCAGCACTATCATTAGATGTTGCTGTATATATAATTTGACCTGCCCCTATATTTTCATCTATGTTTACTGTCGTAGTAGAAGTAATCGTTGGTGCCGTTTTATCATTTATTTCTAGAGTAACAATGATGGACGCATTGTTACCTGAATTATTTGTTGCAAGTACTTCAAAGCTATAATTGCTTTGACTATTATAAATAGGATTAGAGAGTAGAGTAACCTCTCCCGTATTCTCATCAATCGTAAACGATCCAGTATCATCATCTAATAAACTATATATTACCGCACTTTCATTCGAAGTTACCGTATAAACAATTTGTCCTGCGCCACTGTTTTCATCTATCGGAGTGGCAATAGTGTTTGATGTAATAGTAAAAACCACGACATTGTTAGATGAAGTCCCATTATTTGATCTTGATGAACTGTTTCCGTCATCAGAATTAATTAATACAGCAACAACAGCGACAGTAGCAACAGTAACTGGACCACAAGCACTTAAAGTAAAAGCTAATAAAACCACAAAAAATACACGTCTGCTTTTGTGATAACCTTTAGATAAGCTTAGAAAACCAAAGTTACAAACCTTGGATAACAGTAAATACATGTAAGTATTCCTTAAACAAATCAAGGGCAAAGAAGTCTAGGCGCCCAAATAACTCTCAATAATTGAATAATATATTAGCAAATCAAACTTATCAATGTAGCAAGAGAGCCTAAGCTATTGAAAAAAAACAGAAAGAGCACCCACAAAGAGGTATTAATGGAAAAGCTAATCTTTAATGTGTTGATATTAAAAAAGAAATTTATCAAATAAGCAGCACATATATAATATGATTTATAAATCAAAAATTAGATTGATTTAATTTACACAAGCATCGACATGATACAAAACGCTTTTCTTGGCGTTTAAAAGAATACATTCTATTGTCGATAATAAAAGTAAAAGCATTTATCAGCACCTCGATATCTTCACCCTTTTGTAGTATTTATTAGCAAACAATTTACTGACTGATGAAGCTTAGAAGTTAAAGTGATAGAATCCTCGAAATAACAGTCATTTAACTATATTTGAAAGTAAAGATCAGGATAAAAATGAACGACTCTTTAAGTAATTCTATAAATCATGGATTAACCAATAGCCAAGATCATCGACGCTTTATTTATATTGGTAGCTTAATTGGTAGTTTATTTTTAATGCTATTTACATTAATTGACACCTTAGTTTTCGAGTTATATATAAATAGCATTGCAGAAGGAGTCGCTTCAATAATATTACTTACGATACACAGTATAGAAGCTAAAAAGCCAATTCAACCTTGGTTAGCCTTTGTTGGTGTATCCACCGTGGTAATAGTTTTTATGATTGGCATCTTTACAAATAACGCTGAAGATGGCATTAGCATTTGGCTAGCGATCATGCCCTTTATTTGTTTTATGTTTCTCGGTGAAAAGCTGGGACTCATAACATCTATAATGTTTAATGCTCTTTTTATAGCAGCCTTAGTTTACTTTTGTACTATGCACCCTCACAAAGGGTTTAATTTTCTTGGTGTTATTACCTCAGCAGGTGCTTTAGGTTGCAGTACCGTTCTAGCTTGGGTTTATGCAGACAATCGAACAAAGCTAATCGCATTATTATCTAAACAAGCAAGAACAGATACATTAACGTCATTACTTAATCGCCGTGGACTGATGTCATACTTTGATCTTTTTATTCATTTGTACAAAAAAAACGGGCAAGACCTTTCCGTGCTCATTATAGATTTAGATAACTTTAAACGTATCAATGATAACTTTGGCCATGATATTGGCGATGAGTTTATTATATCTTGTGCAAATTTGATTAAAGCTGAGCTAGGTGAAACTGATATTGCAGCTCGCTTAGGTGGTGAGGAATATATTGTTTTAATGCCGGATACCGATTTAAAAAAAGCAGAAAATTATGCTAAAAAAGTTAAAAATGCAATTGAAAACTTAACTGTGAATTCAGCTGATAACTCACAGGTCAAAGTGACAGCAAGTATTGGTATCACTTGTGCAACAAAAGAGTGTTCATCATTTCAAGTTTTATATAAAGCCGCCGATGAAGCACTTTATCAAGCAAAACACAATGGACGTAATTGTATTATTGTAAATGCATAACCGACCATTCCAATGGATTCTAACATGCCTAAGTAAATAATTTAATTAAGTTCTATAAAGTACTTTAATCACATGCCAGCCAAATTTTGTTTTGACTAGATGCGGAGTGATCAACTCTCCATTAAAACAAACTTTATCAAAGGCCGGTACCATTTGCCCTTTTTTGAACTCACCTAAATCCCCTCCCTTTTTACCCGATGTGCAAGTTGAATATTTTTTTGCTAAGGTTTGGAATTTGGCCCCTTTTTTTAACTGCTGAATAATATCTTCAGCTTTCTCTTGGTGCTTTACTAAAATATGTAATGCAGCTGCAGTTTTTGCCATTATGACTCTCGTTCCTAATTGAATTTGACGATATTGTAGCGAGATTTTAAAAGATGTACATCTAAGTTGGGTTGTTAAATAGTTAGGTAATAAAAAAGAGAGACCGCTAAAAAATAAAGGTAATGCTAATTACCTTTACTGTTTTTATTTTTTGAATGATGTTTATTGCGGTGGCTTTGCGTTAATAATATTTTTAATAAAATAATAAGCTAAATAACTCAAAATACCACATGTAACGGCAATCACAGCAATAGATGCAGCAACAACAGGGTCACTCAATAACATAGAAAAAAAGTCCATTTCCACCTCCAACCAGTGTTAATAAATTAATATTTATTAACACTAATTAAAGATCTGTAGGATTCCTTTGATACATATCAAGCTGAAGCTTTATAGCAATGCAATGGCAACATTATCTTTTTAAATTGTTATCTCTACATATGTAAATAACGTTTTATTTTTTTAGTTGGTGTTTTAATGAAAGGTTCTGTTTGTTCAATGACTGCATGTAATTTAACAAAAGAAGATAACTGTGCATTAGATTCAGTTTTAATACTCTCCAACATAGCTAGAATATCTTTGTGCAATTCAAAATCTGTACTTGTATTTAAATTGTGGCGTTCATCAAACAGCGCATAATCGATATGGATTTTAGCCACCACTTTTTTCTCTAATTCATACACCATAGAGTCTAAAACTAACTCATGTTGATTAATGATAGCTTCAATTGCTTCTGGATAAATATTTTCTCCACTTGGCCCAATAATAACGTTTTTACTTCTGCCTGTAATGGTTAACACTTCCATCTCGTCAACATGTCCGAGATCTCCGGTATTTAACCAACCATCGGCATCTAATACTTCTTGAGTACGCTGAGGCTCTTTATAATAACCCGCCATCACATTAGGGCCGCGTACATGCAACTCCCCTTCTAAATCGCTTTCATTCTTTTTAATAAAACGATATTCGAGATCTGGAACAAAAATCCCCGTAGTACCGACTTTTGTACGTCCAGGAACAGCACCTGCAATCACTGGAGCAGTTTCTGTTAATCCATAGCCGATTGCATAAGGAAAGTTAGCTTCCATTAAAAATTGTTCAACAAAAGGTGATAATTTAGCCCCGCCAATACCGAAGAATTTGATTTCTCCACCAAAGCTTTCCATTAGTTTTTTGCCTGCAATTTTATGCAATTTTCTACGCACAAAACTAACATTTTCATAAAGGTATTTTACCGCTGAGTTTTTATGGAATTGAGCAAGAACTTTGCTCTTGTAAATTTTTTCTATCACTAAAGGTACGCTTAACATACAAGTAGGTTTCACTTTTTGCATTGCCGCTAAGATGATTTTTGGCGACGGAACTTTATCGATATAATGAATAGAAGCTCCATTCGCAAAGGGTACTAAGAACCCGACAGAGCATTCAAAAGTATGAGCCAATGGCAATATTGATAAAAATCGGTCGGTTTCGACTATATTATTCGCTAACGTATTCGCTTGGAAAAGCTGGGCATTTAAATTGTAATGACTCAGCATAACGCCTTTAGATTGACCTGTGGTTCCAGAAGTATAAATAATAACGGCGATATCATGAGGATTAATAGTTAAACCTGTATCAACATCACTTATTTCTAATAGCTTTTTTTCTTTGATAAACTGTAATGCTTTCGTTTTCATTTGCGCAATCGTATGTGCGCCTTTAATGAAAAATTCAGAATGAGGAGGTGTTTTATCTTCAATTAAATCAAATGTTTCAAGTGAAAATACATAAGAAAGACTTGAGCTAAAATCATCTTCATTTAATTTTGAAGATAACTTTTCAGAGACAAAAACTGCTTTTGCTTCAGAATGTTTGATGATGTGGTGAATTTCATTACTATGGAAGTCAGGCAAAATAGGCACAGCAATCGCGCCCATTGCTGTAATGGCAATATAAACTATGCCCCAATGTGGCATATTTTGACTACAAATTGCTATTTTATCTCCCTGCTTTAAACCTAATTCTTTAAACATGCTTTGCAGTTGAATAACTTTCTCTTGGGCTTGCTGATAAGTAATACCAGTTTCACCAACATTGGTTACTAAAATATTTGAAGAGAATTTTTTAAATGAATAATCCGCTAATGACATGAGATTATTATGAGGAAGATTGAGAGACATAAAAGACCTTTAATTATGAGTACTTAACTCTTTCTCAAAGTGGTAAATAAAGGTGCCACTTTGGATATTTAATAATAATGCAGTTATTGATGCTGATTGGGCATTTGTTTGCTGTTAATTTGATTATTGTAACATTAGCGCTATTGAAAACTAATTTAAAATCATAAAAACAACGAATAAGCGCTTTAAATAATGATTGAACGTTTAAAAAAGATACGCAGTTCAACTTTTATATTTATAATCCGAACACAATAAACAAAAAGGAGCTTATAGCAACAACATAAGCTGTGTTAACATCCCTTTTTTATTTAACGAGACAAGATTATGGCGCGCCAAGTTACCTACTTTTATAAAGGCACACAAAAAACAATTCCATTTTCATATAGACAACACTTCGATATTTACGAAGCTGTGGCAGAAGCAGAAGGCGTGGATTTAACTTCCTTTTGGGCAATGGAAAAACAGCTTGAAATGGCTTCTCGTGGACAAGGTATTATGAAAAATTACCGCGGAAATGAATTTGAGCGCATGGGGTTTTCACAAATAAAATTTGTCCGAGATGAATCTAAAGAGCCTAAAGAAAGCTAGGACGTTTCAGTGAAGCATATAAATCCAGATGAAAGTTTAACAAACATTCGTTCCCGTAATGCAACTAAAGCTGAACGAATTGCTTTAGAAGAAGCATTAACAAGATTACCTATTCCTAGAAAACGTTATCTTAAAGCCGCTTTAAACACAGCTGTATTTTGGGTCTTTTTGCTCGCTGCCTTGTGTATCCTATGGTTTATTAGCAGTATTATTGTTTCCGGATTGACCGGGCTGGATATTGGATTAAGCAGCGAACATGCAAACTATCTATTTCCTTTAATGATTGTCATTGCCGCTATTTTTGCTATTAACTCAACCAAGCAGTGGTTAAACGCAACCACGGATGAATATTCGTTAATAAAAATGGATTTAACTGCTCAAAAAACTAATATCGCAACATATCAAATCGTCGCAGCGACTTGTTTTAAAGAGCCCGAATTAGGCGGATTATTGTATTTTTTACTACTACAAAAAGTTGGCGATAAAGCCTCAAGCGAGCCAGATATTAAAGCTATTTATGATTATGAAAGTCAAAATGAGCACATTGATCCAACTAAGTTACTTACCATCAAAAAACAAATGACAATTTCCATTGCCCCTTTTTCCGATTATCTTTTTGAACATAGATTTGAAGGCGAATTAGTTAAAGATGTGCCTCAATATGATTTGACCTTGTCACCAGATCAATGGCCAGAGCCAAATACGTGGGTTAATGTGGATTGGAAGGAATTAAAAGCTATTTATAACGTATAATAAGATTTAATCACTCAAACTAGGCTGCTAAACAATAATTCATTCGGTTGATGTTGAATAATACTTTTAACACATGCGCACGTGGTATTTTTTTCAAACAATCAGGATCTGACTTTTTAATATGTAACGTTTTCATCGCTTTAGCTAAAGCATGAAAAACCTCAACCTCTTGATCATTTTGAGCTTGTTCCAGGCGACCTTGATAATGATAAAACGCACTTACAACCAGAGCTTCCAAAGTAATTTCAAAATCACTTGCTGTGATCTTTTTTAAACGAGCATGGGACATTGGGACACAATTACCATTAATATTACGGCACAATTTGATTAACGCTTCGGTCAGCTGTTCGTATGATAAATTTTGTTCATTTTTATCTGAGAGTAGAGAATTGATGATCATTGGTAGTAAATTGTAGATATTTTTTAAGCTGTCCATCTTGTTTTTCCATTTTTAACCCTTTGAATGCACTGATTGAATAGTAACCAGTTTAGGGTATTTATCTGATGATTTATTGCTTAGCCAATATGACATGTTATTGCCTCCTATAACATGCTTTGGTTAACAAACTATGACATTCGCATTTGAATTTTATAATTTATTGCTTAAATCATCAGATATTGGACATTAACTAATTAATTAGTGTTAACAATGCGTTTTTCTAATACTTTTAATAACACACCATAAGCAGGTAAAAATAACAGTAAACTCACTAATAATTTAAACCCATAATCAACCATTGCTATTTCAGGCCAATTTGCAGACATAAATTCATCCGATGAGGCGTAAAATGCTACCCCAAAGAAAATAAAAGTATCTAACAAATTACCTAGTAATGTAGAAGCTGTAGGAGCGACCCACCACTGCTTATTAGAGCGTAACTTATCAAACACTTTAATATCTAAAAGTTGACCAAATAGGTAAGCTGCAAAACTTGCAAAAGCGATACGGAAAACAAAACTATTGTATTCAACAAGTGCATCAAAACCTTGGAATAGACCTTGCTGAAATATAACGCCAACAACATATGAAACCAGTAAGGCGGGTAACATTGCTTTAAAAATAATACGGCGAGCATCTTTCTGGCCAAAAATTCTAACAGTTAAATCCGTTGCCAAATAAACAAAAGGGAAACTAAACGCGCCCCAAGTAGTATGCCAACCAAAAAGTGTAAAGGGTAATTGTACTAAGTAATTACTAGCACAAATAATAATGATGTGAAATCCAACCAATAGTGTAAGAGCACGGCGAATTTGCGTGTTTGAAAGTGATAACATATTGTACCTTTTTAAATTGATAACGGGGTGAGGGAACCCGCTTATTATTAATCCCAAATTGGGGTCGGCCATTATAGGGATTTGTGTATACAATACAATCAAAATTTACCGCTAAAAAAGCTGAGATTAATTAAAAGGTAAAATTGATTGAAAGTTAAAATGAATTGAGAAGTGATGCGATAATAAAAAATAAAGCCGCATTACTGCTAAAGTATGCGGCTTTAAATTTAGTCATATAACCTGCGTGATTAAAGTTTAAATACATCCACCGATTTATCTAAACTCAATGCTAAGTTAGTTAAATTTTTCGACATATCTTTATTGTTGTTAGAGCTTTCAAAAGTTACTTTTGCAAGATCATTAATTTCAACAATACTGGTATTAATTTCAGAAGATACGTGAGTTTGTTCTTCAGAAGATGTTGCAATTTGTGCATTCATTTCTTCAATTATTTCAACGGCATCTCGAATTGATTGTAAGGCATTATTTGCATTTTCAGACTTATTAGCGGTTTCTTGTGCATCACGCATATTATTATCCATCAACTCAACTGAACGCTGTGCTTCATTTTGTAGATTTTTAATAACATCTTGAATTTCATTGGTGCTTTCTTTGGTTCGGTTCGCTAAATTACGAACTTCATCTGCAACCACAGCAAAACCGCGCCCATGTTCACCAGCACGCGCGGCTTCGATTGCTGCATTTAATGCCAATAGATTAGTTTGTTCGGAAACTCCATTGATAACCTCCAAAATACTGCCAATACCCTGCGTCGCTTCTTCTAGTTTATTGGTTACTTCCATTACTTTTTCAATCCCATTCACCAGTGTTTTAATGTTGTTATTCATCTCTTTAACAACATCAATACCTTGGTCAGAGAATTCGTTTGCTTCCTTCGCGGCGGCAGACGCTTGTTGGGCATTGCGAGCCACTTCCTCCACTGTCATTGCCATTTCATTCATTGCCGTTGAGGTTTGTTCTAACTTAAACATCTGCTGTTCTGAACTACCATTTGTTTTTGATGCCGCAACAGCAACGTTATCGGATGATGATTTAAGCTGACTTGTTGCATCATTGATATTAGCAATAATAGACTTTAGGTTGTTGATCATCATAATTGTTGCACCGTAGACGCCCGTTTCATTACCAGTCACTGGTACTTGTAATCTAAGATCGCCATTAGCAACACGTTTAACTAACCTTTCTATTTCTTTAGGCTCTCCACCAATTGGGTTATACATTAATCTAACGACAAACAGATAAATAATAACCAAGGAAACGATAATTAAAAGAACAGAAAGGATTGCACCTTCTTGTAAATTTTCATTAGACGCTGCATTTACATGGCTTGTTTTATCCCATGCCCAAACCGTCCAGCCTAATGAATCAATTTTAGTGCTATTAACCACATACTCTTCTCCTGCATTCTCATAGGTATGCTGGCTACTTTCTTCATTAGCGAATGCTTCATAAGTAGGTTGTAGTTCAAATAAGTTTTGCCCTATTTCATCAGCATTAGGAGAGGCAAGAATAAAACCATCTGAACGGCTAACAACCAATTGATTATTTTCAGAAAGACTATTTACAAACTGCGTGATCCCAAGTACTTTCATATTGACTAATAAAGTTGCTGCAATTTTTTTATCACGTATCACAGGTACGGCTAATGCCATTACAAAATCACCAGTGTTAGTTGTATAAGGTTTGGTGATGATCTTTTTTTCACCCGCAAATATTCTTGTATACCATTCTCGGTCAAACGCTCTTTTATTTTCTTTGATCACTTGGCCAGTAGAAATAAAGCTGTCACCATTCTTAAGTACGACGACTGCTGCAATAACGTCAAAGTATTCCTTTGCATTTTTGACTTTATTAACAAGGTCATCAGCATTCAGATTATCGCCAATTTCTAAGTCATGCCCTAAGAGAGTTAAACCATCAAAGTAACGTTCAACGTGTTGATCTAATGCATTGGATATTAAAAAAGATTCTTTCTGTAGACTTTTTGTAGAATTAGCAATAGAAGCGGATTTGAAATTGAAATAACCTCTAGTAGACACGATCAATATAGCAAGCACAAACAGTGCTCCAATATAACTTAACAGCTTCTTTTTAGCGCTCATAGCACGTCCTTTACTCTAAGTGGTTTTGTATCGGTGAAGTAAGGTTAAAATATAGTTCACTGTAAACTGCAAATAAAGGAAAAAGTAAAATCTATGTTAAATTTATGTAAAAACATGATCTTGTTCATCTTTTATAAGAGCGTTCACCTTTTTTTGTAGTTTTGAATGCAATAAATAAAAGTTGATAGAAGTAGTTTTTAACAACCTTAGTTTTCACATTATTAATAACTCTACTTTACATACCTTTACACGCACCTATAATACACTGTATATAAACACACCTAGAGAGCCCTATGTTTGCGAATAAACCAATTAAAATAGCAAAAGATATTGAGGGCGTTCGTCGCAGTGCGTTATGGCATTTATCCCGCCGAGATCATAGTGAAGCCGAATTATTAACCAAACTTCAACGCAAAACTGACAATCAAGAATGGATCAATACAATTATTAATGAATGTTTAGATTTCAATTATTTGAATGATGAACGTTTTTGCGAGTCTTTCATTCGTAGTGCACAAAATAAAGGACATGGAAGAACGCGTATTCAACAAGATTTGAAGCTTAAAGGTATCAGTGAATCATTAATTAAAAACACTTTTGAGAATAATGAATTTGATTATGTTGAATCAGCTCAGAGGTTGCTAAATAACAAATATTCTGAAGCTATCGCTACTCAACATTTGAAACAAAAAGCGATGGGATTTTTACAAGCAAAAGGTCATGGCTTTGATACTATAGCGATAGCAATCGAAGCGCATAACGAACATTATCCAACGCCAAGTTTTAATGATTTAGAAGAAGCTTGTTTGTTGCTTGGTAAAAAGTTTAGAGTTCGTATTGAGGACCAAAAACAAAAAAATAAAGCAATACGACATTTAATTTCGCATGGCTATGATTACTCAAAATCAAACCAAGCAATAAAATTATTTAATGAAAAATTAAATTAAAAAATCTATAAAAACGGAATAAATAATGGCAAAAGCAAAAACAAAAATTTCCTATGTTTGTAGTGATTGCGGCGCAGATTACACAAAATGGCAAGGTCAATGTGGTGAATGTAAGGCATGGAATACAATCACAGAATTCCGTGAAGCTTCGAGTACAAGTAAATCAGTGAATGCAGCCATTAACCGAAACAATAATGGTGCAGGTGGTTATGCAGGTATTACCTCTAATGGTGTCCAACGTATCTCAACCGTACAAGTTGAAAATGCACAACGCGTTTCTACAGGGTTGAGCGAATTAGATCGTGTTTTAGGCGATGGAATAACATTGGGTTCAGTGGTGTTGATAAGTGGCGATCCAGGTTCAGGTAAAACCACCCTACTTACTAAAGTTGCTTCAGTGATGTCACAAACAATGTCTACACTTTATGTCACAGCAGAAGAAAGTTTAAGCCAATGGGCGAAACGCGGAATTGAAAGATTGAACTTAAACTTTAATGAAACAAACTTTCTACTTTCCGATACCGATAGCATTGAAGATATTGTTAATCAATGTATTGAAAATAAAGTTAAGTTTTTAATTGCAGACTCAATACAGGCCTTTGAATCGAACTCTGTTGATGGTTCAGCGGGAGGTGTGACACAAGTAAAAACCTGTGCCAAAATTTTAAACCGATTATGTAAACAACACGGCATTACCTTAATCTTAGTTGGACAAGTTAATAAAAACTCGCAAATGGCAGGCCCTCAAACACTTAAACATATTATCGACACCGCAATTCATATTGAAGTCAATGATGCATCAGTACGTATTTTAAGAGCAGATAAAAACCGTTTTGGTGATACAGAACAGGTCGGTATTTTTCAAATGACCGAGAAAGGCATGCGTTCAGTTGATAATCCTAGTCGTTTATTTTTATCGGGTAGTGATGAGCATTTTGAAGGCTCTGCGATTTCAGTTATTAAAGATGGCGCACGCAACTTGTTAATTGAAATACAAGCACTAGCAACGGAAGTAGAGGGTGAAAAATCAATCCGTAACTGTATTGGTGTTTCTTACAGTCGCTTATCTTTAATTACTGCGGTATTAAAAAAGCACGGTGGTATTCCCACCTATTACGATATTAATATCAGTTTAGTCGGTGGTTTAAAAATGGCTGATTCTGAAACCTCTACCGATATGGCAGTAACCGCTGCCCTACTGAGCTCAATTAATTCGAAACCGTTACCTGTTGATGCTGTTTTTATTGGTGAATTAGCATTAACCGGTGAATTACGACAGATCCCACAAATCGTTCCACGAGTACGAGAAGCATTAAGTCATGGTAAAAAACTAATTTTCATTCCAGCAGTCGCTTATCATGCTTCTATGCAGCAATTTGTAAAAGGCGATCAAAAAATTATTCCGCTGAAAAACGTAAAAGAATTAATTGAAGCATTACAATAATGTCAGTTGCTCAATTATTACAAGAACACTGTCACTTTTTGCAAAAAGATAAAGGGCCAGTTTTAGATTTAGCCTGTGGTAAAGGCCAAAATGGTTTGTATCTAATTGAGCAAAACATTGAAACCATTTTTGCAGATATTAACCCTAACCATTTAGATACTTTAATAGCAGAACATAATATCGACAAGATTCATTGCTGGCTTGCTGATTTTGAATCAACTTCATCAATTGATGCATTAAAATTAGCAACCATGCAATTACAAGCTGCGATTGTTTTTAGATACTTACATCGACCACTATTTGATATGATCAAAAAAGCAGTTAAACCTGGCGGTTATGTGATTTATGAAACTTTTACTGAAGCTAACAGAGAGTTTGGACGCCCTCACCGAGACCAATTTTTATTAAAAGAAAATGAGTTAAAAAGCGTATTTAAAGATTGGAATTGTATCTTTTATTTTGAAGGCATTAAGCAGAACCCGAAACGAGCAATTGCTCAAATTGTATGTCAAAAGCCTTTTACTTAGGCGGTTTAAATTCAATTTAGAAGAGAATATTCAAACACAGAAACCAATAACAATTGAACTCACTAATCGTTATTGGTTTTTTTAATGCTTTTATAAATATTTATTTTCTTTTAAATAGTCAATAACTTGCTGAGCACAAGCTTCAATAGATTGGTTATCTGTTTTTACGTGAATTTCAGGATTCACTGGTAATTCATAGGCACTATCAATACCTGTAAAGTTTTTAATTTCACCTGCACGTGCTTTTTTATATAAACCTTTTGGATCGCGTGATTCACAAACGTCAAGAGGCGTATCAATAAACACTTCAATAAACTGGCCTTCAGGCAATTGTGAACGCACCATTTCACGATCAGCAATAAAAGGTGAGATAAACGCCGTTGAAACTAACAAACCCGCATCAGCGAATAATTTAGCGACTTCGCCAACACGTCGAATATTTTCAATACGATCATTATCTGAAAAGCCTAAGTCACCATTTAAACCATGACGTACGTTATCGCCATCTAACACATAGGTTTTAGCTTGGTGCTGAAACAACATAAGATCAACAGCATTGGCAACAGTAGATTTACCTGAGCCACTTAAACCAGTAAACCATAAAACAGCTGCTTTATGTCCATTAAGCTGACAATGATCTTGATGTGAAACACTGGCTTGATGCCAAACTACATCAGACGACTTTTCACCATCGACTTCTTTTTCAATATAAGGGTTATTCATCATCACTCTCTTTAATTCATTCATTAATCGTTTTTTAGTACATTAATTGTTTTTAGTCTTTTTTTAACAGTAAGTTTTTAATACCAGGTTTTTATAGCCCAAAAACGGCAACAATAGCGGTAATACAAGTCACACTATAAACAACACTCACAGGTACACCAATTTTAATAAAATCGTTTAATTTATATTGCCCTGCATTAAACACCATTAAGTTGGTTTGATAACCATAAGGGCTAATAAAGCTTGCACTTGCGCCAAAGGCAACCGCCATAATAAAGGCAATTGGATTAGCGTCTACACTTAATGCAAGCCCATAAGCAATAGGAAAAACTAACGCAGCCGCTGCATTATTAGTGACTAATTCAGTCAAGAATAAGGTCACTATATAGACAGCAATTAACGCCATCAATGGGCTTAACCCTAACGCACTATGACTCATTAATTCACTGAAGCTTGTTATGATGCCACTGTTTTGTAATGCATAGGATAAAACAATAGCCGAAGAAATAATAACCCAAATCTCAGTTGGAAAACGCCTTAAAATTTCACTACTCGTTAAACATCCGCTTAATAGCAATACGCCTAATAACAAAACAACCGCTTTAAACAAAGACACAACGCCAAATGCAGCTAGAGCAATAGCAGCAACAAAACCTACAATGGCCAATAATTCTTTTTTACCAGACAAACGAGAGTCAAGCTCAATATCTGATAATAATATAAAGTTTTTACGGATATTTCTGCGTGATTTAAAATCTTCACCGACCGCTAACACTAAAAAATCACCGGGCCTAATTTTAACTTCACCAATTTTCCCTGATACCTTTTCACCATCGCGTTTAATGGCAACAACCGCAGCATCAAATAAAGAACGAAAACCAATAGATTTTAAGGTTTTGCCTGTTAATACACTTTCAGGACGAACCACCACTTCACGTAAGTTATCTAAAGGTAAACCTCTTTTTTCTGCAAAAATAGACAATCCATCAAACAAGTGTAATTGGCTTACTTTGGAAACATCTCCACTGAAAATAAGTTTATCATTTGCTTGAATCACTTGATTAGGTGCAATCGCAGTAAAGACACAATTGCCGCGTATAATTTCAACAAGGAATAAAGACTGTAAATGACGTAAGCCATTTTGCTCTACGCTTTTACCTATTAATGTTGATTCTGGATTAACTTTCGCCTCAATAAAATATGACTGGGCTTCACCCTCTTTCATATTTCTATCGGGTAATAAGGAACGACAACAATATAAAGTGATCCCACAGGTTACAACGAGACATAAACCCACTAAGGTAAAATCGAAAAAACCTAGCGAAGGCAGATTAGCATCTAGCACTAAACTGTTAACAATTAGATTCGTTGAGGTTCCTACAAGCGTTAATGTACCGCCCAAGATAGCTGCATAAGATAAAGGGATCAGAAGCTTACTTGCCGAGTGATTAGGATTGTTACGAATTGGCGCAAGCATAGTAGAAACGACTGCAGTGTTATTTAAGAAAGCAGATGAAATCACTGTAAAACTAAACAGTCTTGCCCAAGTTGCGCTGTAACAAGGTTTAATAACCTTCATCGCGACCAAACGCAATAGGCGTGTTTTTTCCAATGCGATGGAACAAAGCATGAGTAGAATCAAAGTTAATAAACCCTGATTGGAAGCACTTTTGATCACTTGATCCGTCGAGACCATTTGCGTTGAGAATAATATTAATAACGCGACTCCAAACACTAAACTTGGACGCTGCTGAAATTTAATTAAACCGAAAATAGTACCAATGAAAACAGCCAGTACAAAGTAGGATTGAAGTGTCATAGATGCTCAAATTAGTGTTAATCAAAAAGTAATTAATAAGCCTTTGTACTAATGAGAATGAACACTCGCCAGTAACAAAGGCTTCATAATAAAGTCACCAATGATTAATGGTTGAACTTTATCCTTTTAGGATATTTTTTGCTTCCCAGTGTGGGAAATGCTTACGAACTAAAGCGTTAAATTCAATTTCAAAATCGCTGTAAGCAGGTTTATTTGAAGCATCAGCTTCAACCGCACGTTTAATCATGCCCGCACCAACGGTTGCGTTAGTTAAACGGTCAATAATGATAAAGGCACCTGTTGCTCTATTTTCTGCATAAGCATCAAATTGAACTTCTTTGGCTACTTCAAAATTACAGCTACCAATTTCATTTAGCGCTAATTGTGTTGCTGGTTTTTGTTCGATGGTATTCACATCAGTTTGATAGTTAATGGCATTAACAGAGCCAACCGTTGAGTTACTGCCTACTTTGATGATGTATTCACGATCAACATTTAATGGTGTTTCATCCATCCAAACTACATCAGCTTCAAAATTCTTAGTTGATTGCGGTTTTTCATGAGGACGAACAATCATATCGCCACGACTAATATCGATTTCATCTTCTAGTGTTAAGGTGATCGCCATACCTTGATAAGCAATGTCGATATTGCCGTCAAAAGTAACGATTTCTTTTACTTTACTTTGCTTACCAGATGGTAATGCTTCAATGGTATCGCCAACGCGAATTTCACCTGATGCAATAGTACCTGCGAAACCACGGAAATCTAGGTTAGGTCGATTGACATATTGTACGCCTAAACGGAATTGGTCAATGGCATTGCTACTAATTTCAACTGTATTTAATAAACGCAAAAGTGGAGAGCCTGGGTACCAAGGCATATTTTCACTTTGGTTAACTACGTTATCGCCTTTTAAGGCAGAAATTGGCACAAAACGAACGTCAGCGATGTTTAACTGTTTAGCAAACTCACGGTAATCCGCTTTAATTTTACGGTACACTTCTTGGTCGTAACCGACGGCATCCATTTTATTAATAGCAATCACAACGTGCTTGATACCTAATAAAGAACAAATGTAAGAGTGACGACGTGTTTGTACTTGTACACCATGACGAGCATCAATCAAGATAATCGCTAAATCACAGGTTGAAGCGCCTGTTGCCATGTTACGAGTGTATTGTTCATGTCCCGGTGTATCTGCAATAATGAATTTACGTTGTTCTGTTGCAAAGTAACGGTAAGCCACATCAATAGTGATACCTTGTTCACGCTCAGATTGTAAACCATCAACTAATAACGCAAGGTCAAAAGATTCGTCTGTTGTATTGAATTTTTTAGAGTCTTTTTCAATGGCAGCCATATGATCTTCAAAGATCATTTTACTATCAAATAATAGACGGCCAATTAATGTCGATTTACCATCATCTACGCTACCACAGGTGATAAAACGCATCATGTCTTTGTTCTCATGAACACGTAAATATTCTTCGATATCCGATGCGATTAGATTTGTATCGTTAGTCATTCTTTTTTCCTTAATACTTTATGGGAGAGAGTTACTTTAAACAGTCGTTTAGAAGTAGCCTTCCATCTTTTTCTTTTCCATCGAACCAGCAGAATCATTATCGATCACACGACCTTGACGCTCTGATGTTGTTGTTAACAACATTTCTTGAATAATTTCTGGTAATGTTTTTGCTTCAGATTCAATTGCACCTGTTAGTGGGTAACAACCTAATGTACGGAAGCGAACATTTTTAAGTTGTGGCACCTCACCTTCTTCAAGTGGCATGCGGTCATCATCAACCATGATTAATGAACCATCACGCTCTACAACAGGACGTGGAGCAGAGAAATATAATGGCACCATTTCAATATCTTCTTGATAGATGTACTGCCAAATATCAAGCTCAGTCCAGTTAGATAATGGGAATACACGAATACTTTCACCACGATCTACTTTAGAGTTGTAGATGTTCCATAATTCAGGACGTTGATTTTTAGGATCCCAGCGATGTTTTTTATCACGGAATGAATAAACACGTTCTTTTGCTCGAGATTTTTCTTCATCACGACGTGCGCCACCAAAAGCGGCATCAAATCCATAATGATCTAGCGCTTGTTTTAAACCTTGTGTTTTCATTACATCAGTGTGCTTTGCTGAACCGTGTGTAAACGGCCCCATGCCCATTGCAATCCCTTCTGGATTTTTATGCACTAATAAATCAAAGTCATATTTTTTAGAAAGATTGTCACGGAATTCAATCATTTCTTTAAATTTCCAATCTGTATCAACATGCAACAATGGGAAAGGAATTTTACCTGGGTAAAATGCTTTACGTGCAAGGTGTAATAACACAGATGAATCTTTACCAATTGAGTACAACATTACTGGATTATCAAATTCAGCCGCTACTTCGCGCATGATTTGAATTGATTCAGCCTCAAGTGCCTTAAGGTGAGTTAGTCTTTTATTGTTCATGTGTTTCCTTACAAAGTCACAGGATGTATATAATTGGAAAGTATTATGCAGTGTTATTAAATAAATAGGCAGTAACGAATTCAAATAGAATATAGAAAATAGTTATAAGGCCTATAAAAAACACAAAACACTGATAATTAAAGAGATAAAAAATAACAAAACAATTTGGATAATATAAAAACGCAAAGTTAGTGTTTTATTTTTTCTTCAAAAAAAAATTTTTATTATAACAAATTTAATTTATTCTGTTCTTGCTTATTAAAATATTGCTATAAACTGATCCAATATTAGCTTATTAACATTTAATTACCCAATATTTGCAGCGGTAATGATAATAAATGGTCACCAGAGCTTGCAAAATAAAAGATAACACCAACTAATCCGGACACAGTTAATAAATACCATACTGTTGAAAATAGTTGCCCATAACCATCCAGTGGTAATAAGTGACTGTTAAAACGAGTTCTCCATTCAAAAATTATTTCAAGGCTGCCAACGATGAGTAAGAAGCCTAACAATGCAAGTCCAAGAGAATAGCTAACCACGACACCAAAAAGAGCCCCTAAAATACAAGCGATTAAGCCCGCTTTACTATTCATTGAAAAACTAATACTTTTTAATATATGTCCACCATCTAAAGGCAAAATAGGTAACATATTAAATAAATTTAATAAGGCATTAAAAGCGGCTAGTCCAGCAAAAAACTCACTATCCGTAGCCCAATAAATTAGCATGCAAAGTAATGATAAGATCAGGCCAAATGTAGGCCCCATGATAGAAATAACCACATCTTGCCAACGTGTGTTAATTTTTTCATCGGTAACAGCTAACCCGCCGACAAAAGGAATTAAATAGATCCCTTTTGTTTTCATTCCAAAATATTTCATTGCACGGATATGACCATATTCATGAAATACCAAGCAAGCAATTAAGGAAGCTGCAAATTGAAAAGAGAAAAACCAACTGTAAGCAGCAACACTTGCTCCCGCTAAAACGACTTTAATTAATTTTACACTCTTAAATAGTTTAAGCGCTAATAACCCTAATCCCATTACATTTAATTTTTTAGGTTCAGTGACTACTTTAACGGGGGTTTGTTGCTCAATATCTTTGGCATCTCGGGATGCTTCTTTTACAAGTTTTTCATCCACATGAAATGAATAATTGAGTTTAAATGGTTGCCAAATTACATCTACTTCAAGTTTACATTGGATCTTTGTTTGCACTGGTTCATCCATTGATACTTCGGACTCAATGTTTCCGATACTAGAATCAATTTGTTTTAAAAATTCAAAATGATGAATTCGTTTGCCTTGTGCGGCTTCACTTGCCGTAATTTGGGAGACAATTTGCTCTCCCCAATATAATTGCTGCCAGCCAGCCATCGATCCTTCAAGTCGTAATATTTTACCAAAATGCTCTAATTGTAATAATTCCATCGGGTTTCCTTTTAAGTCGCCGTGATTATGCCAGAGATAACACAAAAATAAATAATAGCCTTTCAGTCATTTGTTAAATGCACACGAGTTCTCTCTATCAATTATCTGCTTAATCCGTATACTTAGCGTTTTAATTTATACAACTTCACCATAAGAGAGATCAGCATGACTCAAAACACTGCAGCATTAGACAAATTCGAAGATGACGTAAAAGAAAGTCAACTTTTATGGGCACTGCAAGATAAAGCAAGCGGTGATTGGGTTGTAATGGACTCAATGAGTTACGAAGAAACTGAAGTGATGCCTTTGTGGTCAACGGAAGCGCTAGCAAAAACACATTGTGTTGAAGAATGGGAAGATTATGTGCCAGCTTCTATTTCATTAGCGGATTGGTTTGAGTTTTGGCTTGAAGATTTAGTAGAAGATGATGTTATTGTTGGTATCAACTGGGTAGGAGATGAAGATGATCTTGAACTTGGTTTATCAGAATTTACTGAAGCAATGGGTCAAATAGAAGCCCTATAGAACGCCATTAATAAAAATAATGTGCGCATGCTTAGCTATAAATTTATAACTAGATACGCACATTGGTTTCATTTACTCACCTATTCCTATTTTATTTACCGTGCTTACTTATTATGTCAACAAACACCACTACATCTCCTAAACGTACTATTATCGCGTTAACTAATCCTAAAAGTTCATCAAACGTCGGTGGCACAATGCGCGCTGCTGGTTGCTACGATGCACAAAAAGTTGTTTACTCTGGCGATCGTTTTAATCGCGCGGTTCGTTTAGCTGCAGATACGCAAAAGGTACATGAAATTGTACCATTAGAGCATTATGAAGATTTATTGACAGCTTTAGAGCCTGGCATGAAACTGGTTTGCATTGATTTAATTGAAGGTGCGATCCCGCTACCTAATTTTGAACATCCGGATAATGCGATGTACTTATTTGGCCCAGAAGACGGCACCATTAAGCAACAAGTCATTAATAAAGCCGATGCAGTTGTTTATGTACCTACCATAGGTTGTATGAATCTAGCAGCCTCCGTTAATGTTGTACTTTATGACAAATTGGCTAAATCACAAGTACATGAATTAAATAATGAATTAATTAAACAGAGCAGAGATAAAAACAACAAAATTAAAGTGAAAGCGCTTAAATACAAAAAAAACATGATCAAAGAAGCGAAGAAACGTGAACAATCAGAAAATAAGATAGAGAAATAAAAACGACCGACTTTGTATCAATAAACTAAAAGTCGGCCGTTTAAATAAAAGCTAATCATAACAATTAGCCTATAAATGTTCCTCTGCAAATTCAGCTAAACGACTTCTCATCACTCCATTTAGATAAACATTAGCACTGCCTTCAAAATGTTTAAATTTCTCAACAATGTAAGTTAAACCAGAAGTGACCGGTGTTAAATAATTACTATCTATTTGCGCAAGATTCCCAGAACAAACTATTTTGGTCCCCTCTCCACAACGGGTGATAATCGTTTTTAATTGTGAAGCCGTTAAGTTTTGGCATTCATCTAACAATACAAAGCTATTCTGAATGCTCCTTCCTCGCATAAAGTTAACTGATTTAAATTGAATATTCGCTTTATCCATTATGTAATTAACAGAGCTCGCACTACAATTATCATTCTTATGTAACACTTCTAATGTGTCTGTTACCGAAGCTAACCAAGGCATCATTTTTTCTTCTTCGGTACCAGGTAAAAAGCCAATATTCTCAGCAACATCCGGTGTATTACGAGTCACAATAATTTTGTCGTATTGTTTTTGTTCTATCACTAACTCTAGTGCTGCGGCTATCGCTAAGAGCGTTTTACCACAACCTGCAGGTCCAGTTAAAATGACCATATCAACCAAAGGATCTAATAAAGCATTGATCGCCATTCCTTGATAAATATTTTTAGGAGTCACCCCCCAAGCTTGCTGCCCCATCAGCCTATCGTAACCAATATCTAATAACTCAACGCCCCCTTTAAAATGGTCTGTCACTTTGCCTACAAATTCATGCTTTTCATCGACAATATATTGATTAGGAAAGGGATCTGTAATTTTATCTGAAGCTAATTGATGAAAAGTATCTTCACCTCGATTAAACGTTTCACACTCTTTAATATTATCCCAAAATAAGCCTTCAACCTCTTGATAACCTTTGCTTAATAAATGTACATCGTCTATTAATTGATCGGTTCTATAATCCTCTACATATTTTAATCCCGCACCTTTGGCCTTAAGGCGCATATTAATGTCTTTAGTGACTAAAACAACTTTGGCAGGCGCTTTACTTTGTTGTAAATAGAGTGCTGCATTAATGATTCGATTATCAGGTTCATCCTCACTAAACGCTTCTTTAATAAAGGAAGCATGATGATCTGCAAAAATTGAAATGACTCCTCCGAGCTTGATTCCTTTATGTTCAATTTTGACACCTTGGGTGATTTGTTCTGATGTGGCATCTTGGAAGAGTGTTTCTAAGCTACGAATGGCAACGCGAGCATCGCGACTAACGTCTTTTTGTCTATCTTTAATATTGTCTAACTCTTCTAACACTGTCATTGGAATGACGACGTTGTGCTCTTGGAAGGAATAAAGTGCTAAAGGTTCATGTAATAATACGTTGGTGTCGAGTAAATAATATTTACGGTCGGCTTCTGTCATAGGCTATTCCTTAGTTATTTGGGTAAAATAAAAGGTAAGTGGCATTTTTATATAAACAACAAGCTATTACATATATATGACAAAAATACTTTAAATGCAAAAAACAAACTTATATTTATCTAAATTCAAAGTAATAACAAAAATCAGTTTGGTAAAAAAATAAGCGGCGTATAATCAATTTATTAATATAAATCGGTCTTTTTTTGACTTAGTTTAAATAACCATTCTATTTAATATTACTTAGCTTAATATTTAAGTTATGATTTACGTTATTAAGCATATTAATTAAAAGGTGTGATAAATGAATACTGTTCTAGAATTAGTGAAAACCACTCGTCGTAAAAACAAATTAAAACGTGAAATATTTGATAATGACAAAAAAGTTCGTGATAACCGTAAACGCGTTGATTTATTAACAAATTTAAAAGAATACATTACGCCAGATATGAAGCATGAAGATATTGTTAACATTATTCAAAACATGCTATCTGACTATGAAGATCGTGTTGATGATTACATTATTAAAGGTGCTGAATTGTCTAAAGAACGCCGAGAATTAAATAAAAAAATTAACTCATTTAAATTACCAGATAGCGTTAAATAATAGTTAAATCCTTTCATCTTGTATTTAAATAACAGTATTTACTTCTAATTTAAAAGATAGCTTTGTGCTATCTTTTTTGTTTTGTATAGCAAGGTCGGTCTTTCAGTGCAGCTTATTACTTCTTCTCTACAGCAACTCAGTCAAGATCATATTGATTTATGGACGATTGATCCGACTCAATTGTCAGAAGCGTCAATTCAGCATTTACAAGCCATATTAAGCACTAATGAATTAAATAAACTAAGCCAATTTAAAAATAAAAGAGCACAACATACTGCTTTTGTTGCACGCGCTTTATGCCGCTTAGTTTTAGCCCACTATACTCAATTAGCCGCCTCTGAATTAATCTTTGTACGTAACCAACATGGCAAGCCAGAATTAGCAAATAACCAGCATAAAGTTCGTTTCAATTTAAGTCACAACAATGACTTAATAATCCTATCTGTATGTGTAAAAGATGATATTGGATGTGATATTGAAAACCCATCACGTAAGGTGAATGTCGAACCTTTAACTCGACGTTATTTCTCACAACAAGAGCATACAGAGCTTTGCGGATTAACAAACGAGATACAAACCTCACGTTTTTTTGAAATGTGGACATTAAAAGAAGCATTTGTAAAAGCAACAGGTGTGGGAATTAGTTTAGGTTTGGATAGTTTTTATTTTAATAAGGTATCTGCTGAAAACGCTATAAAAATCATATTTAATAACAATTACACTTTAGATAAAAATCACTCGTGGCAGTTTCACCAACAACAATTGGCGAATCAATTACTGGCAATCTGCCGTTCAAGTGAATTAAAACAAAAGATTAATTTCTTAAAGGCAGAACAATTAATTAACAGCTAAACCGAAACTAAATGGTTAGCTAACCATAAATGGCTTTATTTTAATGCTATAAACTCAACAGCAGCGGAATATGAACCATCTTCACGCTCTTCTACACGAAGCAATTTTGCTTCAGCATCTAGTGGAGGAAAACGTTCATCGTTAGTATCTAGCTGGATATCCACTTTATCTTCAGAATGTAATTCACTAGTTGTAAATGAAATCCCCATGCCAGTACTACTTAGATCAAGGCAAGTTCCATTATAGATCTGTCCATTCTTTGAAATGACAATAGGTAAATTTAACTCCATTCTATGGAATGAACGTTTATCATTTTGTGAAAAATACATAGTAATTCCTTTTAAAAAAGACGTTGTTATAAAAAGTGGTTTATACAATTATCGAAATAAATGCCGGATAAGCACAAACTTTAGTCACAAATAACGGTTATGTAAATTTTATGGCATAAAATAAAAATAACATACTTAAAGCATAACGAATATTGTATTAAAAACGAACAATTAAGACAGGCTAATTATCACAAAGTTTCATTTTTATTCTTTCACAAATTTAAATAAAAGTACTATTCACCTCTAACAAAGAAAGCTTGTTTTTTAAACCAAGCTTGAATATCACTAATATATTCTTCAAATTGTACGTTTTCTGCTGAAAGCCGAGAGAGTTTGTTAGTGATTTCAGTTATTCCATAATGACTATTAGTTAATAAATTCTGTAAGGCATCGATAAAATCAACGTCTAATGCATCAGAATAAATGATACATTCATTAATCACACCTTTCTGGACAGTTAAATTAATATCTACAATACCCCATGTGAAACGCGTTTCTATTTTATGATCAAATTCAGGCGTTTTACCAAATCGCCAATCACTATCGCTCATTTTTTGATAATAAGTATCTAACGCCTCAATCTCTTTCAATGATTCAATATCTAACTGCTCAGGCTCAACGGTTGTTTGATAGTGTTCGAAGAAAGCATCGGTGATTGCTTCACATATAGTCTGGTGGTTAATTTTAGGATTGAACTCAGATAAGTTAGCGACACGAGAACGAACAGATTTAATGCCTTTTGCTTCAAGCTTTAATGGATGTGGATTCAAGTAATTCGCTAATTGTGTTAAATCGGCATTCACTAACAAAGTACCATGATGAAAACTAAGCGTAGAAGTATGCTTAAAAGCAGAGCCAGATATTTTTTTATCGCCTACCGTCAAGTCATTACGACCAGATAAATCGGCATCAATGCCTAACGTTTTTAAAGCTTTGATAATAATGTCAAAATTTGTTGTTTGCTTATAATTATCTTTACTACTTAAAAAAGTAAAGTTGGTATTACCAAGATCATGAAAAACAGCACCGCCACCACTTTGTCGGCGAGCTAAATAAACATTATCTTCTTTCATTTTATCTAAACGACACTCAGCCCAAGGATTTTGATGTTGACCAATCACGACTGTTGGATCATTTTGCCATAAATAAAGCACGTGTGTAGAAGGATCTAATTGACGGAAAATCCAGTCTTCAATCGCTAAATTAAACCAAGGATTATTAGTAGAGGAGTGTAATACTCTTATTTTAGTCATAAAATACCTATCAAGTTAAGCTTGTAATGCCTTTAAAATCACTTCTGGTAATGGCTGTAATTGTTTGTTTTTATCTAAACACACCATTTCTATTTCGCCAATAACAGCAGCACGTGTTGCATTCGGTCGCCAAACTTCTTGTCGCCACAAGGTTTTGTATTTTCCATCGATGACAAAACTAGTGCGAATATCACAAACTTCTGCAAACTCCACACCTTCTTGAAAGGTCATATTCGCTTTATAAACAGCAAAACCAATTCCTTGTTCATTCCATAAAGTATTAAGTCTTTGGCTATCAATAACATGCTCACGAGCTCGCTCAAAGTATTTTAAAAAATTAGGGTGGTACACAACACCAGAGTGGTCAGTATCTTCATAATAAATTTGTACAGCATGATGATAAACTTTATTACTCATATTCATTAATGCCCTATTTTATCTAATAATTGTTCACTTGCTGTTTCTAATAAATCTAATACCAATTCAAACCCATTCGGCCCACCGTAATAAGGATCTGGAATTTCAGTTTCATGAACATCTGAAAAACTAAGAAACAATTGAATTTTATGCTGAAATTGCGAAGGACATTGTGCCAATAGATCGCGTTTATTTTGTTGATCTGCCGCCAAGATATAATCAAAATAAGCAAAATCCTCTTGCTTAACTGGTCGAGAAATTATCCCTTCAAAACTATAACCACGACGCTTCCCTGCAGCTTGAGAGCGTTTATCTGGCGCTTTCCCTTGATGGTGATTGATTGTCCCTGCTGAATCGACTTCTACTTCAATACTGAGTTGCTTTGCTTTTGCTTTTAATACCGCCTCTGCGGTTGGTGAACGACAAATATTACCTAAACAAACGATAAGTATTTTTTTCATAATAAACCTTCATTTTTAATCATCAAACTAGCTGATACATGCCTTTATATTCAAAATCTTCGGCTCTCATTGCTTTTGTTTGATACGTATTTTGACATGCGTTTAATAACTTTACTGTGCGTTCAGAAAAACCTGTATTCAGTAAAGCTAAAACCTGCTGGTAGACTTTTTGTTTGAAAGCGAGACGATTAATGGCAATACCACTTAAATTATCACTACTCACATCAAAGTCAAAACCACAACTAATAGATAAAGCCCATTCAATAGCTTGAGGTAGAATTTCAACTTTTTCGAATTCAGCTTGTTTAGCGGCATCTCGTCCATCGGATTCATACCAATAACCGTAATCAACTTTTAACCGTCTTGTTTCACCTGCGACTAACCAATGTGCTATTTCATGTAACGCACTTGCAAAATAGCCATGAGCAAAAATTATTTGATGAAAATCGCAATCCTCTGAAGCAGGAAGATATAAAGGCTCATCACTACCAGATACCAACTTTGTATTATGTGTTCGATAAAATGTCTGGTTAAAAATATCAATAATATCTTCACTGGAAAATGTATTGATAGCTTGTTTATCCATGCAGTAAAAATCTCATTAAAAATGGTTGTAATATGTTAAAACAATAAGTTCGACAAGGTTTGATACAAATTATACACTGCACACTCTGTTCAATCTAACTAATAAAGATATGTCATGTCATTACTCAGTAAAATACGATGCGCCTTTACATTAGGCCAAGGATTATTAATTGAAAATAAAGCATTGGTAACCACCGATGATCCTATTTCCTTTTTTAAAAACTGGTTAAAAGAAGCAGAAAATTCAGGGATTATTTTGCCTGAATCCATGTCTGTTTCTACTTCAACGAAAGAAGGCCGCCCTTCTTCTCGCATGGTTTTATTAAAAGAAGTCGATCAGGAAGGATTTGTCTTCTTTACAAACTATGGCAGTAGAAAAGCCGATGAACTTGAAGCTAACCCTTTCGCAGCCTTATTATTTCATTGGAATATGTTACAGCGACAAGTGCGTATTGAAGGAAGAATAGAAAGAATAAGCCACGAAGAATCAGAAGCTTATTTTCATTCAAGAGGACGTGGTAGCCAAATTGGCGCATGGGCTTCAAAGCAAAGTGAACTATTGGATGAACGCCAAACATTAGTTGATAGTGTTAAGTTCTACGAAAAGAAATTTGCAGGAAAAGAAGTTCCATTGCCTGAATTTTGGGGTGGTTATCGCGTGATCCCTGAAAGTATTGAATTTTGGCAAGGAAAAGCCGATCGCTTACATGATCGCTTTGTTTATACACAACAAGATTCAACTTGGTCTATTACGCGTTTAAATCCATAATTTATTTAATTATTATTGATTAACAAGCGTTGCTGTCTTGTAATTAGAATTTATTTAGATAGGCTGCAACATCTTCATTTTATTCATTAAAATAAAGTATTAGCGATCCCCCACTAACTGAGCTGCCATAATTAATCGCAAGCCCAAAGCCAATATTATCTAATAATGAAATCGCGTTATTAGTGTCGATAACCCAGCCAAAACTAGTTTCATAATAATAACTTTTTTCTGCCATCACATCTAAATCTCCAATGACCTCAACGCGTTTAAAATCAATTGAGAAAAAATCATCAATCCCCCACACATTAGGCGCTTTAATATTAAATTCGATGCCATTAGTAATATGCCAAGCTTCAGGATTGATACTATCTCTACGTTTAACTGAACCACCTATACCATGCCCATAAACATAATTAATATTATGATGTGCTCTCCAAGTTCCCCATTGCTGCTGTTTTTTGTAACCGATACCTACTTGGGGTTCAATCATTGCAACTAAGGCAGTGGTATTAAAAAGCTGACCATCGTAATCACTTTTTATTGAATTAGAAACACCATCCCCATAATCATAATTATTTTTATAGAAAGTTAAATGAGTACCAAATGCAGACTCCACATACCATTTATCGGTAATGTGAAAATATTGAGAATAGTTTCCGTAAAGACCAAAGGTGTGATTATGTAATTGGTCGCTAGTACCTGCAACAATTTCATTATTGCGTTTACTTGAAATGTAATAAGCCCTAACGGTAATAGCATGATCCCAAGCATCGCTTTTAGGCTCTAATTCCCAAGTATAAGGAATGGTGATTGCATCCAATCCATTTTTATAAAGTTGAGTTTCTTCTGTGCCAAAACCTGGATCGTTTATCTGTAAATCATAGTTAGCAAAACCAAACTTTAATGAATTGGTATTCGACATCAATGTCGCTATTGAAAGGTTTTCTTCAATGGAGTTAAGATCTAAATGCTCTTTTGCTTTAGCAGTATAAATTACAAAAAAATTGATCAATATAACAATGCTAAATAGATGAGGCTTAATTTTAAACAAGTTTATAACCAACCATGTTGCTCAAACATATCGGCCAATTTATCCAATTCTTGGTCAACATGCTCTTTCCAATTAATACCATTTTCAGCGCCTCCAAGTTGTTTCATAAACCAATTATAAAAAACGGCGTTATCAAATAAACCATGAAAATACGAAGTATAAACATTGCCTTGCTGCCAACCAATATCCTTGCAAATAAAACTATCAACAGAATCACTTAGCACATGACTTTCACCGTGATGTATTTCATAAGCTTCTAGTTGCGATCCTTGCCACTGTAATTTTTTTTGCAATGTTGCTTTGTTATGAGCAAGGGTTGTAGTTAGATCGATTAAGTTTAAACCTTTCTTATCACCATCCTCTAACAATAATGGATCTTTAATGTTATTTCCAAGTATTTGTAGCCCTCCACAAATACCTAAGACTAATTTATTGCTTTGACTAAATTTAACCAGTTCTTTATCTAACCCCGTTGTTTCTAGGAAATGTAAACTTTTTCCACTATTTTTACTACCGGGTAATATCACAGCATCAAACACAGAGAGATCTTGATTATTTTGTATTGGCACTAAGTTAATATCACCTTGATAAGTTAATGCATCAAATTCATCTAGGTTAGAGGCATAAGGATAATAAATAAGTGCAACATTAATAGCGCCTCGTTGCCATGTTGATCCTAAGCGAAAGCTATCTTCTTCGGGAAGTTGGTGTCTGTGATAAGGTAAGTTAGCGACCGTTGGAATACCTGTTTTTTCTTCTAACCATTCCATCGCATTACCTAATAACTTAGGATCACCTCTAAATTTATTAAGTACAAAGCCTTTTATTAACTTCTGCTCTTCTTTTGCTAAACAAGCCCATGTACCTAATAAATGCGCAAAAGAGCCGCCTCGATCAATATCCGAAACAAGGTAAACATCAGCTTGGCAAGCTAATGCAACACTCATATTTACAATATCGCCGTCACGTAAATTTATTTCAGCAGGACTGCCCGCTCCTTCGATAATGATTTGGTCGTATTGTGTTTGTAGTGTTTCTAGTGCAGTCACTACATTAGGCCAAATCAATTTCTTTCTTTCTCTCCAAGGCATGTTAGAAAGATAACTATCTACTTTGCCATTAATAATAACCTGGCTAAATGTTTCTGCACTGGGTTTTAAGAGAACAGGATTCATTAAAGCAGATGGTTTTATTTTAGCTGCTAGCGCTTGTAAATATTGAGCGCGTCCCATTTCTAAACCATCTTCGGTGATCGCGGCATTATTACTCATATTTTGTGCTTTAAATGGGGCGACATTAACGCCTCGATTAGCAAGTAAACGACACATGGCAGTGACAATCAGAGATTTACCTGCATCACTAGTACAACCTAATACCATGATTGGTTTTTTTTTAATGGTTAGAGTATTCACTTAAAAATGTTACCTTGCCGTTATATTTAAAAAATACTTAAAGACAAAAAAAAGCACCGTCAATAAACAGTGCTTAAGTTTTAGCTAATAAATGCGCTGAGAGTTAACTCCTCAGGGAAGACGAAATTAACCACGTCTAGTTGAAACAGCATTTGATAATTCAGCTAATAGCGCTTCAGTCGCATCCCAACCGATACATGCGTCAGTAATACTTTGACCATAAGTTTTCGCAACACCATCACATAAATCTTGACGGCCTTCAACAAGATGACTTTCAACCATAACACCTGAAATTGCTTTATCACCAGACGCAATTTGCGTTGCAACATCAGTACAAACTTTCATTTGATTCTCAAATTTCTTTTCTGAGTTTGCATGGCTAAAGTCAATCATTAACGTTTCAGCTAACCCTGATTTTTTCAAATCAGCTTTGATTGCAGCAACATGTTCAGCACTGTAATTTGGCGCTTTACCACCGCGTAAAATAATATGGCAATCAGGGTTTCCGGCAGTTTCAACAATAGCACTATGCCCAAATTTGTTTACAGATAGAAAATGATGCGAAGCATTGGCTGCTCCAATTGCATCAACAGCAACTTTAATCGTACCGTCAGTACCATTTTTGAAACCAACTGGGCAAGATAAACCAGAAGCTAATTCACGGTGAACTTGTGATTCAGTCGTACGTGCACCAATTGCTCCCCACGACATCAGATCAGCAACGTATTGTGGTGTGATCATATCTAAGAATTCAGTCGCAGCAGGTAATCCCATTGCATTGATATCTAATAATAATTTACGAGCTGTACGTAAACCTTTATTGATATTAAATGTACCATTTAATTCAGGATCGTTAATAAGACCTTTCCAACCTACTGTTGTACGTGGTTTTTCAAAATAAACACGCATAACAACTTCTAGTGTATCTTTATATTTTTCACGTAGCGGTGCTAATTTTGCAGCATAGTCTAATGCAGCTTCGGTATCGTGAATTGAACAAGGACCGATAATCACTAATACGCGGTCATCTTTGTCACTTAATATTTTGCTGATTGCATTACGAGAACCGGCAACAGTTTGACTGATTTCAGAAGTTGCAGGAAACTTTTCTAAAAGCGCGATTGGGGGTAGTAATTCTTTAATTGCTTTAATATTGACGTCGTCAGTTTTAATCATAATATTTTCCAGAGCACATTCTTGTGCTTATAAATTGTTATTTAATATTGGTTTATCTTACATATTCATTGTTTATCGTACATTTCATAGAAACCAAAGGTCCTAGCAGCTTTTAAGTCACAAAAACTAAAGCATCAGTCCATTAAAGGACTATAGGGTTCAACCGTCACCGTTTCCCCTGCTGCTACATTGCCTCGGTCCTGCTCGAGAACAATAAAACAATTTGAACGGCTCATTGAGCTAAATACGCCAGAGCCTTGATTGCCTGTTGTGCTGACAACCCATTTTCCCTGTTCATCCAGCGAATAAAATCCTCGTTGAAAATCAGTTCTACCAGGTGCTTTATGCAAAGCTTCTTTACAAGTTGCATTAAAGCGTAAAGCGGGTTTTAGCTTTTCCCCACTCATTTTTGCCATTGCTGGCACTGCCAATTGGTATAAGGTCACGATAGCGGAAACAGGATTTCCTGGCAACCCAAAAAAGACACTGTTTGGTAAACGTCCAAAAGCAAATGGCTTTCCTGGTTTAATCGCTAATTTCCAAAAACCAATTTCACCGATTTCATTTAAAACTTCTTTAATAAAATCTGCTTCGCCAACTGAGACACCGCCACTTGAAATAACCACATCTGCTTGCTGGTCTGCTTTTAACATAGCTGCTTTGATTAAGGCATAATCATCTTTAATGATACCTAAATCAATTACTTCTACATTTAAGCGAGATAACAAAGCCATAATGCTATAACGATTACTATCGTAAATTTCGCCTTGTTGTAACGTTTCACCTAAGCTTCTTAATTCATCACCTGAAGAAAGAACAGCCACTTTTAATTGACGATAAACATCTACCGTTGCGACACCTAATGAAGCTAGCAGAGGAATATCTCTCGGCGTGAGTTTATGACCTTGTTGTAATACTTGCTCCCCGACTTTTAAGTCTTCACCAACAAAGCGAACATTATTGTTCACAGTAGGCGCATGTTTAAAAGTAATTAACTCGCCATCAGCTAAACATTGTTCTTGCATCACGACACAATCTAAACAATCAGGAACCACTGCTCCGGTCATAATGCGGATACAAGATCCTGCTTCTACATTCCCATTAAAAGGAGAGCCAGCAAAAGATTTCCCAACCAGTTTTAATTGAATGGTATTACTTTCTGAAGCGGCTGCAAGGTCATTTGCATGTAACGCATAACCATCCATTGCAGAATTATTAAATGGAGGAACATTTTTAGATGAAATAACATTATCCGCTAAAGTAAAACCCAGAGCCTCTGATAAAGGTAAAGTGATCTTCTCACAAACCTTTGACAATGAATTTTGCATTGTTTCTAATGCATCAGATAACGGCATTAAACCTTTCGCGTTACAACAGCTCATATTACCAACTCTTATTTTTATACCTATTTTCAGTGTGCTTTATTGTGTCTTTTTCTGGCTTAGTCTGCAAATGATGAAATGGCAAAACAGCAGTAAGATCAATGATTAGCTATAAAATTATTATAAAGAATAATCACTCAGGGACTTTTATACCTTTTAAATTAACAAAACAGCTTTCAATGGCCGTTGACATAAAGTCTTCAATAAAAGCTAAAGACTTTTGTTCTTCACGAACGGCGGCATAAAGCGTACTCCAAACCCCTTCTTTTCCTAAACGACGAGCAACCACATAATCCTTCTGTAAATATTCAAATAAAGCCCAATTAGGTAAACCTGCGACACCTCTTCCACTGGCAACCAACTGCAGCATCATTAATGTCATATCCGCATGGCGGATCTTTGCAGGAGAAATACCTTCAGGAATTAAAAATTTATTGAAAATATCCAAACGCTCTTTTTCAACAGGGTAAGAAATTAATGTTTCTTGCGCTAAATCTTCCGCTTCAATATAAGTTTTATTTGCCAATCTATGATGACGGCTTAATGCCAACATGGATTGATAGCTGAACAAAGGAATGTAAGTAATGCCTTCGATTTCCTGTGGGTCAGAAGTCACCACTAAATCCAAATTACCTCGTTTTAATGCAGGTAAAGGTAAAAAACTAAAACCACTTGAAAAATCTAACTCCACTTCAGGCCAACTATCTCTGAATTTATCGATAGCAGGCATTAACCATTGGAAGCAAGAATGGCATTCAATAGCCATATGTAAACGCCCTGCATCACCGGAGGCAAAACGAGATAAGTCACGTTCTGCGGTGCGAATTTGCGGCAGTACTTGATCTGCCAATTCTAATAAGCGTAAACCAGACACTGTAAATCGAATAGGACGAGACTTACGAATAAACAATGAACAATCTAAACGCATTTCTAATTCTTTAAGCTGATGTGATAAAGCAGATTGTGTTAAATGAAGTTGTTTTGCAGCTTCAACTAAACTCCCCGTTTTATTCAATGTAGATAATGTTTTTAAGTGTTTAAATTCGATCATTTTTATTCCTAACAATGCACAAGCTATTTATAGTAATTGATAATATTAATAATACGAATAGATTTTAGTGAATGATTGAATATAAGTAATAGCAATTATCATAAAATAATCTTAATTTACTGACAGATAATTACCTTTTCAACTTCACTAAATCAGTTAGATAAGGTACTTTAACTAACTATTAAAAGGATTAATAAAAATAGGACTTAAGGGGTTCAAATGTATTCGATTATTCGTTCAAATAAATTAGATAATGTCTGCTACGACATTCGTGGTCCAGTGCTAAAACAAGCACTGAAATTAGAAGAAGAAGGCCAACGCATTCTTAAATTGAACATTGGTAATCCCGCCCAATTTGGTTTTGAAGCCCCAGAAGAAGTATTGATTGATGTTATAAAAAACTTTCCTAATAGCCAAGGTTACTGTGACAGCAAAGGCTTGTTTTCTGCGCGTAAAGCGGTGATGCAACACTATCAAGCAAAAGGTTTATTATCATTAGATACCGATGATATTTATATTGGTAACGGTGTCAGTGAATTGATTGTAATGGCAATGCAAGGTTTACTGAATAACGGCGACGAATTATTAGTACCAGCTCCGGATTATCCATTATGGACGGCAGCGGCTAATCTCTCTGGCGGTAAAGCAGTACATTATGTTTGTGATGAAGAATCTGACTGGTTTCCAGATATTGATGATATCAAATCTAAAATAACCTCTCGCACTAAAGGCATTGTTTTAATTAATCCAAACAATCCAACGGGTGCGGTTTACAGCAAAGAACTGTTAGAGCAAATTGTCGAATTAGCACGCCAACATAACCTCATTGTATTTTCCGACGAAATCTATTCAAAAATTGTTTATGACGATGCGGTACATATTCCATTGGCAACATTGGCTGATGATATACTCATTGTGACTTTCGATGGTTTATCTAAAGCTTATCGAGTGTGTGGATTCCGTGTCGGTTGGATGATGATCAGCGGCGCGAAAAAACAGGCTCGAGATTATATATCAGGGATTGAAATCCTTGCGAGCATGCGATTATGTGCGAATGTACCGATGCAACATGCCATTCAAACCTCATTAGGTGGCTACCAAAGTATCAATGAATTAATCGTACCGGGTGGGCGTTTATATGACCAAACGCAAACAGCTTGGAAACTATTAAACGATATTCCAGGTATTTCATGTGCGAAACCAAATGGTGCTTTATACCTGTTTCCTAAATTAGATCAAAAACGTTTTAACATTAAAGATGATCAACGTTTTGCGATGGATTTATTAATGGAAGAAAAAATATTGATCGTACAAGGCACGGGATTTAACTGGCACAAACCGGATCATTTCCGCATTGTTTGTTTACCGCGTGTAGATGAAATGGCAACTGCGATTAAGAAGATTGGTAATTTCTTAGATGGTTACAGTCAATAAGCTTTTTTTTAAAAATAAGAGCTGTTTTCAAACAGCTCTTATTTCTATTCTTACAAGTCCTTTATAATGGGCCGTAAATTTTATCAGTTAAACGAACATGTACCGTTATTTCTTCTCTATCATGATACAAATGCTTCGCTTGTAGTTCATAATTAAACCCTGCTTCATCAATCATATCTGTTAGTATTTTCAAATCATCCGTTGCTTCTTGATAGCGTTGTTTCATTGGTAACTTAAGGTTAAAAATAGCCTCTTTACACCAACCATCAATCAACCATTGCCCCATCAATTTAGCGACACGCTTTGGTTTTTCAATCATGTCACAGACTAACCAATGGATATTTTTACGCTCAGGCTCAAATTTAAATCCATCTTCCATGTAATGCGTTACTTGCCCCGTGTCCATTAAACTTTCAGCCATTGCACCGTTATCAACACAACTTACAAACATACCGCGTCGTACTAATTGATAAGTCCAGCCACCTGGACAAGCACCTAAATCCACGGCACGTAAACCTGAATGAGCACGTAACGCTTGCTCTTCTTTGGTTAAGAAGGTTTGAAAAGCTTCATCTAGCTTCAATGTCGAACGACTTGGCGCGTCATTGGGAAAACGTAAACGCGTGATCCCCATATGCTCTTCACTACGATTATTAGGAATTGAATAACCAACATAAGCGGTTTCATAATCCATAAAACAAACATGTAAACGGCGTTTTTTCGGATTCTCTTTATTGGTTAAATTATTATTCTGTTTGAGTTTTTGTCTAAAAGGAACTGTAAACTTACGGCAGAAAGTAAGCAAAGGTTTAGTTTCATCACCTTCAGGACATTCAACGTAAACATCACCAGCCATCGGTAAGTTTCGTGTGATTTCCAAGATAGGAGCGATACGATCTTCAGCGGGTAAATCTTCAAGCAAGGCCACGGCAACAATCATTTGTCGGGCAAAAATTAGTTGCGTAAAGTTTAGTTGCTCAGCTAGCGATTCTACTTGTGATGGGTCATAACAATGATATAAAACAAAGCCGCTATTTTTAAGTGTTTTGATATAGCCAAACACTTCCAACTCACTTGCTTTTGCTTGAATTTCGTTAGCACAATCATTTTCGAAACCCGGACGACAATATAATAGAATACCTAACATACCAACCTCAATTCACTCATTGGTTAAAATAATGCGAATCTTTATTTTTGTTTGAATAACATACTTATGCCTAAACACAACCATGCACAAATAAGCAGCAATCCACCTAATGGTGTGATTAACACTAATAATTTTGAACCTAAAAAAACTAAATAATACAAACTACCGCTAAAACAGAAAGTCCCTAAAGTGAAAAACCAAAGACTTAATGATATTAAACGATGGGGGAATAACGAGCTAATTAATGCAACAATCAATACTGTAATGGCATGAAATAGTTGATATTGCGAGGCGGTTTGCACTTGAGTGATTTGAGCAGGAGTTGCCCAAGTAGATAAACCATGACTTGCATAAGCACCAAGCATTACTGCTGTTGCGCCTAAAAAGGCGGCAACAACAATAAAATAACGAGATTGATTAGATAAGGACAAGAGGAATCGCTTATTCTGTATCAATCGCATCTAAACTTTTAGCTAACTCATCCATTTGTTTCATTTGCGTTAAGAATGGAACTAGCTTATCTAATGGTAATGCACATGGTCCATCACACTTAGCATTTGCTGGATCTGGATGCGATTCTAAGAATAAACCAGCAATACCTTGAGACATACCTGCTAAGCCTAGTTGTACGACTTGGCTACGACGTCCATCCGCACTATCGCTACGCGCACCCGGTTTTTGTAATGAATGAGTGACATCAAAAATGACAGGATAAGTGGTTTCTTTCATGGTGCTGAAGCCTAACATATCAACCACTAAGTTGTTGTAACCAAAACAACTACCACGTTCACAAAGAATAATTTTATCATTACCTGCTTCTTTAAATTTAGTAATGATATGTTGCATCTCATGAGGCGCTAAAAACTGTGCTTTCTTAACATTAATCACCGCATTCGTTTCAGCCATAGCTTGTACTAAATCTGTTTGGCGACTTAAGAAAGCGGGTAATTGAATCACGTCAACGACTTCAGCAACAGGCTTTGCTTGATAAGGTTCATGTATATCAGTAATGATTGGCACATTAAAAGTTGATTTTATTTCTTCAAAAATACGTAGACCTTCTTCTAAACCTGGACCTCGATAACTGTTGATAGAAGATCGATTTGCCTTATCAAAAGAAGCTTTAAATACATAAGGAATATTTAATTTAGTGGTTGCCTCAACATAGGTTTCAACCATTTTCAATGCTAGATCGCGAGATTCTAATACATTCATTCCACCAAATAAAACAAAAGGAAGATCATTAGCAACGTCTATGTTACCTACTTTTATAATTTTCTGACTCATTGATACTCTCTTATTAGTTAACATATTCGGTTAACAAAAGTTATAAATTGTTAATTAATGAATGGTTTGAGTATTTAACTCTTCACTCATTCGCGTAATTTGTTGTTGTAGCAAACTCACAATAGGATCTTTAGGGCACTGCTCAATGAAATAAGTAAAATCATTACAGGCTAACTGAAAACAATCCAGTTGCTGGAATAGAAAACCACGATCTCTTACTTCATAAGCATCATCAGGATCAAGACGTAATAAAATATCACTACATAATAAAGCAAGTTCCACTTTATCAGCTTGCATATAAGATGCTTTTAAAACGCTAATATAACGTTTAATAATGGTTTCATTATTATCAACCTTTAACATCTCAGGTGTTAAGCGTGCATGATTACCTAATTGACCACGAACTTTTAATTCCAAATGTGCAGTATCAACTAATTCTCCATTAAAAGGATCGATATAGATAACTTTCCCTTCAAGATCGACTTGCACAATAAAGCCGCTTGGAAAACAAATTCCATTTGCTTCAAAACCTGTTTCTTTAAGCATTTCAATTAATAAAATGCCTAAGCTAATAGGCACACCTTTACGACGTTTTAATACCTTGGATAACAATATGTTTTTAACTTTAAAAAATGTTTTCCAATCGCCACAAAAACCCTGTTTATCATAAACATGAGTTAATAAAAGTTTTAACTTATCTAGGTCGTGCAAGGTCTCTTTTTTAAACTGAGATTTAAGCACAATCATTTGCAAACGTAATGCATCTTGAAATTCGATCACAGATTGCCCTGTTATCTCATATTCAGTCATTACAGCTAGTTGTAATAACGAATATTGACTGTAATCGATATCTTCATGAATAATGTTTAAATCAACATTATTTTGCTCCGCAATCAAGGGTTCAACTAATGCTTCCGTTATCGGTTGCTCAATAAGATTTTGTTCATCTAATTCCACAATTACCCCACTAAGAAAATGGCTTGTTTTGTAATAGCCAATTTAGCAATGAAAATTAACCAACCAAATGCCCCGATAAAAGTTAACCATTGTATATGTGATTTTGTTTGTTCCTTCAGTGCCACTTGCACCATGATAAAATAAGCAACAAAAGCAATTAGCTTTTCTAATAACCAGTAACCGCTCGCAACCAACGGATTAAAATGCAATAACCCCATTAATACGATACCTAACACAACAATAGTGACATTAGAATGTATGTGTATTTTCTTATAAACCGCTTTTTGTGAATTTGGATGGCCTGACTTCAACCAGTAAAAACGTAATATAAACATAACAACGGCTAATAAAATAAACGTTAGGTGTGCATGCTTTAAAATTGAATACATAATTTCCCTACTTATAATAATTATTTAAAACGCTTTATACCCTAATGTAACACGATCATTACCAGCGTAATCTTGATAACTTTTAATATTAATAAAAGCACAATCAGTGAATATCTTTTGTACTGCTTCTGCTTGCTCGAAACCATGTTCGAACAACAAACAGCCATTGGCCTTTAAATATGCGTCAGCATTTTCACAAATATGACGAATATCAGATAACCCTTGCTCATTAGCCACTAAGGCAGAGAGAGGCTCAAAACGGACATCACCTTGAGATAAATGATGGTCTTTTTTATCGATATAGGGAGGATTGCTCACAATAATATCGAATTGCCCTTCTATATTTTCAAACCAATTGCTTTGCTTTATTTGTACATTATCGAAAGCCAAATGCTCGCGGTTCTCATTGGCAAGTTTAACGGCTTCTTTATTTGCATCAACACCAACGCATGTAGCATTAGGTAGTTCACTGGCAAGTGCTAGAATAATTGCACCAGTCCCCGTTCCTAAGTCTAAGATATGTAGATTGGTTTGTGCCTTTTCAAGGGCTTTTTCAAGTGCAATCTCAACCAGCACTTCAGTATCGGGCCTTGGTATTAAGGTACTGTTATTGACCTTTAATGATAACGACCAAAATTCACGCTCCCCCGTTAAATGAGCAACGGGTTGACCAGCCACACGTTTTTCTATCAAACTTTCAAATTCAGTCTGCTGCTTAGCGGTTAGCTCACGTTCAGGCCAAGTCATCAAATAAATAGTTTCTTTACCTAATGTAAAAGCTAATAAGACCTGCGCATCTAATAAAGCAGAATCGCTATTGACTAGCAAAGACTCTGCCCACACTAACGCATCATCAATACGCAATTACAGTGTACCTTGTGCAAGAGCGGCTAATTTGTCCGCTTGGTCTTCCTGTAAAATTGGATCAAGCAATGCGTCTAGTTCACCTTCTAACACTTCATTTAAACGATAAATAGTCAGATTAATACGGTGATCACTTACACGACCTTGTGGGTAGTTGTAAGTACGGATACGTTCACTTCGATCGCCACTTGCCACTAAGCTACGACGAATATCTTGCTCTTCTGAGTTGTTTTTTTCATCTTCCGCTTGTTGTAAGCGCGCTTGTAGTACCGACATCGCTTGTGCACGGTTTTTATGCTGTGAGCGTTGATCTTGACATTCTACTACTGTCCCAGTTGGAACGTGAGTGATACGAATGGCTGAATCGGTTTTATTAACGTGCTGACCACCGGCGCCCGAGGCACGGAAAGTATCGACTTTTAGATCCGCAGGATTAATCGAAATCGCTTCTGATTCAGGAATTTCAGGCATCACGACAACAGTACATGCAGAAGTATGAATACGACCTTGAGATTCAGTTTCTGGAACACGTTGAACACGGTGACCACCTGACTCAAACTTCATTAAACCGTATGCGCCCTCGCCTTCAACTTGCATAATAACTTCTTTGTAACCACCTTGATCACTTTCGTTGCTATTCATGACAGTTACTCGCCATTTTTTGCTATCACAATACTTACTGTACATACGGAATAAATTTCCTGCAAAAATAGCCGCTTCATCACCACCTGCACCGGCGCGAATCTCAATGAAACAGTTACGATCATCATTTGGATCTTTTGGTAAAAGTAAGATTTGCAAATCATCAGCTAGCTTTTCAACGGTTGCTTTAGCTTCAACGACTTCATCTTCCGCCATCAAACGCATATCTTCGTCATCATCTTCTAACATTAACTCAGCGGCAGCCTGATCTTCTTGTGCCGACTGGAAAGCTTTAAAGCACAAAACAACTTCTTCTAACTGAGAGTATTCTTTGGTTAATTCGCGGTACTTGGTTTGATCATTAATGGTATCTGAATCACCTAATAACGCTTGAACTTCTTCATAGCGTTCAACTAATATTTCTAATTTTGCAACAATTGATGCTTTCATGTTTTTCTCTTTTTATGAATAGGTTAATAGCTAAGCTACTGTTCGTATTCGTTATAACTCATCTTGCTGGGTTAACCCCAACGTCATTCTGATTAACGCTAAATCTTGTTCATTACCCGATTGGCTTACACTACTCAGAGCTTGGCTTGGATGATGAATTAATTTATTAGTTAATTTAAATGCAAATTCTTTTAATACTTTCTCACTATCGCTACCATTCGCTAATGCAGTAATAGCACGTTGTAATAATTCATCTCTTAATTGCTCGCTGTTTTGACGATATAAACGGATACTTTCAACCGCTTTTAATGATTCTTGCCATGCGCTGAAATCATCAACGCAGGTCACTATAATTTTCTCAGCTTCAATTGCTGCTTCAACTCTAGCTTGTTTGTTCTCTTCAATAATTCCCTGTAAGTCATCGACACTATAAAGATAAGCATCGTTTAATTCAGAGACTTGTGCTTCGATATCACGAGGCACTGCAATATCAATAAATAACATAGGTTGATGACGACGACTTTTTAAGGCAGTTTCGACCATGCCTTTACCAATAATAGGTAATGGGCTCGCCGTTGAAGAAATAATAATATCTGATTCAGCAAGATGGTTTGGTATTTCACCTAAAGTAATAGCTGTTGCATCAAATTGTTCAACCAGATCCATTGCTCTTGCTAAGGTGCGATTGGCAATAGTGATATTAGGCACTTCATGTTCAAGTAAATATTTACCCACTAATTCGATGGTTTCACCAGCACCAATTAATAAAACTCGACTCTGTTTTAAATCACTGAAAATCTGTCTCGCTAAACAAACAGCCGCAAAAGCCACTGAAATAGCATTGGCACCTATTTGTGTTTCTGTACGAACTCGTTTAGCCACACTGAAGGCATGTTGAAACCATTTATTGACGATTTTATTAACCGCTTGGGCTTGGCTTGCTGTCGCAAAAGCCTGTTTAATTTGCCCTAAGATTTGAGGTTCACCTAGTACAAGTGAATCTAAACCACAGGAAACTCTAAACAAATGTGCCACGGCTTCCTGATCACGATAACAATAAAAGTTATTATCGAAACTGCCGGCTTCAAGTTGATGAAATTGCGTTAACCAATTTAATAACTGCGTATTCTGCTCACCATCAAAATCACAATAAATCTCTGTGCGATTACAGGTTGATATGATCACCGCACCTTCAACAAAAGGTTGCGCTAACAAATCAGCATAGGCGGGTAATAAAGATTCAGGCGCAAAGGCAACCTGCTCTCTTAACCTGACAGAGGCTGTTTGATGATTAATTCCTAACGCAAATAGTGGCATTTATATAATTCACAGTTACAAGAAAGTGGAGAAAAACAAAAGAGCTGAATTCTACGTAAATTTGCGGCAAATTTAAAGCTAACTCTGTTTCTGTTGGCTATTTAGTTTTATTTTTAAACAATTAAGCGAAAACGGTTGTCTAATAGAGCACAAACATAACATTTATTCGCTTATATTTTTACATATATGCTTTGCTTGGGTATTATCAGAGCCCAAATATTTATCACTTACATATTGACGAGACTATGAAAATTAAAAACATACTTGCCTGCTTGATGATCGCTTTCTCTGTTTCAGGATGCTCTTATTTATACGATAAATTTGTATATCAAATAGATGTAACACAAGGTAATTATATTGAAGATGATAAATTACAAAAATTAGAAATCGGGATGACACAGGAGCAAGTTATTTTTGTATTAGGCTCGCCTATGTTGATAGACCAATTTGATTCTTCAAAATGGTACTACATTCGCTACATAAAACCAGGCGGTCAACCAGCCCAACAGTCAGAGATTATATTAACCTTTAACAATAGAAAATTAACGAATATTGTCAGTGAAAACACTGATCAAAAAAATCCGTTAATTAAAAACCCTAAAAGCAAAAATGAACCTAACGAAGCCGCAGAAAGTGGACAAGCTAAAATTCCACCAACATCTGAGTAGCCACTAAGTTTAACAAACAGGGATTCTCAACATCCCTGTTTACACCGCATTTAAGTGCGCCAAATCACCTTTAATAACAAAATTTTAGCGTCAATTGATCTAGCCCAAACTCCCTTTCAGTAAACTTTGCTTTTTGCTAAGCCAAGCCTATGATGAAAACTCCTCTCAGCAATAAAAGTGAATAAAGATGACTAAAAATTACTCTGATACTTTTTTCGAAGAAATGAAACTATTAGCTAAATTCCCTCAAAAGTCACAACTAGAAGGATTAAAAGTTCACAAAGATGCCGACCAGTCTGTTATTCAAGCTGCACAATCTCTTTTTGATAAAGGCCTTATTTCACAGCACGATGGAGGTTATTTAACTGATAGTGGTTTAGAAATCACTTCTCACCTTCATCATGTACTCGTTGCTTTAGCTTAAATCATTTCTTAACAATGCGATAAATAATAAACTTCATTAATTACCTTGTTGAGTAAATAAGCTCAACAAGGTACATTCAGCCTTTTGATTCTCAGATTCATACCATAAAGGGCGATTTATCTATGAAAGTTATTTCATTTAATATTAATGGGCTTCGCGCTCGTCTTCATCAATTACAAGCAATTATCGATAAACACCAGCCTGATGTTATTGGTCTACAAGAGATCAAAGTACACAATGATGCTTTCCCTGTTGAGGCCGTTGAAGCCATGGGATACCATGTTTATTATCATGGGCAAAAAGCCCATTACGGGGTCGCCATGCTCTGTAAACAAAAACCAACGGCTGTTCAATATGGCTTCCCTACTGATAACGAAGACCATCAAAAACGTATGATCATGGTGACAGTGGACGATGAAAACGGACAGCCTGTACATATTTTAAATGGTTATTTTCCTCAAGGTGAAAACCAAACTCATGAAACGAAGTACCCTTATAAGCGTCAATTTTATCAAGACTTAAATACTTATCTTAATGAGCATCATACTGCTGAAGAGCAAGTGATAGTGATGGGTGATATTAATATTTCCCCATTAGATTTAGATATTGGTATTGGTGAAGTGAATGCTAAACGTTGGTTACAAACTAAGAAATGTAGCTTTTTACCAGAAGAGCGTGAATGGTTAGCAACTTTAATGGATTTTGGTTTCACGGATACTTTCCGTCTGTTACACCCTGAAGAAAATGAAAAATTCAGTTGGTTTGATTACCGCTCTCGTGGTTTCGATGATAATCGTGGTTTACGCATTGATGTTGTTTTAGCCACAGCACCATTGGCAGAAAAAACAGTAGAAGCAGATATTGATTATGAATTAAGAGGAATTGAGAAACCATCAGATCACGCCCCTATTTGGACTGAGTTCGCTTAACCATAAATAACCTTACTATAAAGTAAAGCAGCAAGCAGAAAGTAATGCTTGCTGTTTTACTTAAGATGCATTTCTTGTTGTCGCATTGGCATGGCATCTATGGTTGAGAAGAGTATTTGTAGATCAACACTCTTTTTTTGAGATTTAATCCCACCGTCTTTTCCTATTAAAGTCACGGTATTTTTTTTAAGGCGATATTCTTGCTGAATATTTTCCATGAACGACTTGGATAATGAACCTGAATCGGTATCGATTGGGCCGATAAAAAACATGATATCTGTGAACACCCAAACCACACTGAAATATATAATTACTCCATTATCAAACATAAACCAAAAGCATTGCATGAATGGGCAATGACACTTAAAACTCGTTACCCAAATAAACAAATAGCGGTTGTCTGTGAAT
>NZ_SNUB01000027.1 GCF_004378355.1 Psychromonas algicola | reverse complement strand
GACTTTAATCCCTTTGATGCTTTAAGGGCGAATGCTTCTAACTCTTCTTTTTTCATAATTACCTATCCTTAATATGATTAAGTTAATGATAGGCAATTACACAGATTTTAGGACAGGGTCAAATCGCTCACCTCATTGTAAAGCTGCGATTTATAGCTTATTGCTAAAATCGCAACTTTATTCTTCCGATGTTATTTTTCTAAGCGCTTCATAAGCATCCTCCTCTACTAATTTATTTATATTAATGTCTACCGAATCGCTCCAAAGCTCTAATTCAAGCTGAATCGAAGAACACTGCGGTACAAAACTATTTCCTAATTGATTTTCTCTTTTCAAATTTTTCTCCATTATCTTCATTAACAAACTCATTAACTGATGACACTAGTTTAAAACATAAAAACAATGATCACAATCATTCCAATAGGAAAAACCTATCAATTAAACTTTAAATATAATGAATCATTTTTGATTGTGATAATTAACGAAATCCAGACTGCTTTTTATCTATTTAAGCGCTAAAGAAAACTAACGGTTAGGCCTTGCTTTTGTCTTTTAAAAATACTTATCCAAAAATTTATTAGAAAATCAATGTTCAATACGACTACGACAGCCCCGTCGTTTAGCTTTCCCAAACGGTGAAGGACTTTCAGCAACAGCAAACAGGACGTTTGCTGTAAGTTCATCCGGTGCATGGACGCACCGTATGAACTGGTGCGTTAGGAAAGCCCTTTATTGTTTGGAACAGAAAGCGATTCGGTGGCCAGTTTCTTTGTATCCTTTCTTTTCTGGTAAAAGAAAGGGTATCGCCGACAGGGCGAAAACACTGCTAACCAATACCTCACAGACAGGATGAGCGCAGACGAAGTCAAATGGTGATAACTCTCTTTGCTTATTACGGGTAAAAACTTTCTATTAATTAAATCTAAGATAAAAAAATGAAGGTTTTCCCTCCGCCCCACTGTTAACAACATTATCAACACAACTAAACAATTTTGAGATCGATTTGATATATACATTACATTTTCACTCTCATATACTAACTCTTCTTAGGTACTCCACCTTGACACGGCACTCCATTTTTAAGGCTCAGCAATGAATACGATTATTTTCATTTCACTGGTTATTTTGCTTGGTTTTTTAACGGGTCAAATCTTAAAACGTCAATGTCATCAGTACGTCGACCAAATTAGAACATTAACCGTATTCATTGCCATGCGAGTGACGATCCCATTATCGGTTATGTTAGCGATTTGGCAGTTAGATATTCAAAGCTGGTTATTTGCTTGGTTACCTGTCATTGGTACCACTTTTCTATTATTAGGGTTTGTCATCGGCTGGTTAGTGTCGAGATTCTTTAAGCTTAAAGATATTCAACATGCGGTAGTTGCACCGGCTGGTAGTTTTACCAATATGGGCGCTATTGGTGCTTTTGTTGTTTTTGTTTATTTAGGGGAATCTGGCTTTGCGCTTGTGCCATTGTTCAAACTCTTTGAAGAAGTGATCTATTTTGCTTTTTTATTCCCTTATGCAAGTAAGTTTTCAGCACAGCCCAACCTAAAAAAACGTAAGATATGGCAGGATCCAGTGCTACAAACCATGTTTGTGGCTTTGTTACTGGGAGCAACATTAAACTTAACGGAAATGACAAGACCTGACTGGTTTAGCTCTGTCACATCTGTGCTTATTCCTACGGGCACATTCAGTTTAATGATATCGATTGGTTTAGTTTTTCGTTTTAAAGCGATATTTCAACATTGGCGAATTGCATTAACATTATCATTATGTAAACAAATACTGTTGCCTATTATCGTATTAGGATTGATTCTAATAAGCGGACAAGCACATTTCTATGAGGGCTTGATGCTACAAGTTGCCGTGGTGCTTTCCGCAATGCCAATTGCATTCCTTGTGATTTTACCAGCTGCGCTCTATAAATTAGATCAAGATTTAGCCAATGCTTGTTGGGTGTTTAGCTCGCTCACTTTTCTTGTTATGTTGCCCTTTTTTCCTTTTTTGTTAACTTGGCTTCAGTCATTATGATGAATAAATCATAACGAACAAAAAAGGGGTTTAAAAAGTGCCACATAAATTATAGGGATAACAGATTGGCGTTAATTACTGGAGAAAAGTGATGTTCATTCTCTGGCTTTAACACTCTTTTTTAAAAAAGTTATGCCCAATTAACGACTCTCTTAATCGATTTTTAAATCGTGTTTACCATGAGACTTTTTACAACGTAAATAGCTACTGTTACCCTCTTTTAGGTGTAAAGCCGTATTCACTTGTTCAACAATATTAAAATCATCTTTTAATGCATTAATCTTTTTAGGGTTATTGGTAATCAAACGTAAATCGGTAATTTCTAACGCTCTTAACATTAGCGCAGCGTCTTCGAAACTACGTGCATCTTCTTCAAAACCTAAATGTTTATTGGCTTGATAGGTATCCATGCCTTGGCTTTGCAACACATAAGCATCCATTTTGTTATATAAACCAATGCCACGCCCTTCTTGACGTAAATAAAGGATAACGCCCCCCTGATCTTTCATCAGATTAATAGTTTCATCTAACTGCTCACCACAATCACAACGAGAAGAGTGAAAGACATCACCCGTTAAACACTCTGAATGCATTCGTACTAATGGTACCTGTTGATTTTTATCTGCTTGCTGAAAAATTAACGCAATATGTTCATGGTTTTCGTCAAACATAGTAAAGGTCGCAATCTCTGCATCTATATCACTGTGTAGGCCAACTTTCAGATTAATTCTTGCACGTATTGTATTCATGGGCTTCTTTATCAAATTAACAAAGGCGCTTTATTAGCGCCTTAAATATTATTATCTATTAACTTAGTATTGGGATATTTATCTCATTTTCAAGTAATCTTCACACTTATTATTAAAAGTGCAGCGTAATAGACCTAAGTGTTGTTTTATCATTTAAAATATTTCTATTAAAAAATCACAACTAATTCGATACTTAATATAGTTACAACTCCCACCGTTGAGTAAGCACAGATGACCCCAAAGCCTAAACAATGACAGCCTCTTTGCTTATTGTGGTAAAAATACATAACATACACTTCAAACGAAGTAACAAGATAATTGAACTCCCAAATAGATCTGAACAACTATTAATTTATTAAAAGAGAAAATATGTCAAAGCCAGCAGTAATGTTAAGTGAAGCAGCGATTCAAGTACGCGATGCGCTTATTGAGTGTGGATTAGAAACACCAATGATTGAAAATAAATACAGCCCTGCGGAACGTAAAGTAAAAATAGAAGCGCATATGCGGGCGGTTTTAGAGTTAATGTCATTAGACTTAACGGATGACAGTTTAGTCGAGACACCTAAGCGTATTGCAAAAATGTATGTTGATGAAATATTTTCAGGGTTAGATTATGCTAACTTTCCTAAAATCACCATTATCCAGAATAAAATGCATTTCGATGAAATGGTTAAAGTTAGTGACATCACAATGATGAGTACTTGTGAGCATCACCTTGTGACAATTGACGGTTTAGCAACCGTTGCCTATTTACCCAAAAAGAACATCATTGGTTTATCTAAAATTAATCGTATTGTTCGTTTTTTTGCTCAACGACCACAGGTACAAGAGCGCTTAACACAACAAGTCCTGGTTGCTTTGCAAACGCTACTAGAAACTAAAGATGTGGCCGTTAAAATTGATGCGGTACATTATTGCGTTAAATCTCGCGGAGTGATGGACTCAACCAGTTCCACAACAACCACTTCTCTTGGCGGTATTTTTAAATCAAACCCAGCAACGCGCCATGAGTTTTTGCATCCGTAAAGGGCTTAAATTAGGAAGAAGTGCGAGACATCCAAGCATTGATATCTAAAGTATCAAGTTGTTAACAATAATATTGTTCAATACGGCTGCGACAAAATTTAAAACACTGAATATAAATATCGAACTAACAATAAATTCAGGCTAGACCTAAAAGCTTTATCTCCCTCTTAATAAGGGTTTATCTATACAGAGAATTTAACAATGGCTTTGCCCTTTAAAACGGGCTTGCTTATGTGGAACAGAAAAAAGACGCAGGATATATTAATAATATCAGGCGAATTTGTATGAAAGTCGAAATAACGGAATATTGTAAAGTTGAGTTTTAGTTTTACAAATATTCAGCAGATAGAAGCAAAATAACCTCAATGTAAGTTCACACTTCATTGAGCTCCTCACTATGAATGCCTTTTTGCAATAAAAAATAAACCTTAAACAAAACTTCTAAGCTAGCTATTATTATGTGTTCTTAATATCCTCCAATATAAATGCTCCGAAAATTGATCTCAAATTAGCACTTATACTCCCTTCTTCTATTTACATTTTAAACATATGTATTACAAATAAAGATCAAAAATAAAATAATGTAAACAATTACAGAGACATATGTTTTATTTTTATAATAGATCATTAAATCACATGTATTACAAATTGTTATTAATGTTATTATTATTCTCTTACTTCGACTAACTAAATATAAATTAGATACTCATTATTAATTAATAGTCTCGTAAAGTTAACGCTTCATTATGGATGAGAGGTGTAATGCTTTTTAGAAAGCATTTATATGGAATGGAATATAAATACGCAGTGTCATTATACTGCACCTCAACATTTTATAGGAACAATAATGAAATTGAAAAACTTAAGGTGGTGGGTAATTGCTTTGATCGCATTAGCCACCATAATTAATTACATTGACCGTTCAGCGCTTAGCGTATTATGGCCAGATATCGTAAAAGATCTTTTCCCTCATAAATCTGTTTTAGAGCAAAAACAAATTTATGCCAATATCTCAATTGTATTTATTTTATCGTATGCTTTTGGCCAGGCTATATTTGGAAAAATATTTGATTGGCTTGGTACTCGTATTGGTTTTGTACTATCAATTGGTGTTTGGTCACTTGCAACAGCAGCTCATGCTTTTGCGCAAGGCGTGCTTACTTTTAGTATTTTCCGATCTATTCTTGGTATTGCTGAAGCAGGCAACTGGCCGGGTGCAGCAAAAAGTAATGCAGATTGGTTTCCCACTAAAGAGCGCGCTTTGGCACAAGGTATCTTTAATTCAGGTGCAGCTATTGGCGGTATTATCGCGATCCCATTGATTGCATATTTAACAGCTTTCTTTAGCTGGAAAATGGTATTTGTGATCATTGGTATTACTGGACTTTTATGGTTAATTCCTTGGATTATTTTAGTAAAAGCACCACCTAAATTACACCCTTGGATCACTGAAGAAGAACGAGAATACATTCTAACGGGTCAACGCACTTCTGAAGTTGAAGAAAAAGAAGAGGATGAATATAACCCATCAACAAGCGAGTTATTAACTCGTAAAGAAAGTTGGGGTGTTATTATTGCGTCAGCCGCTATCGATCCAATTTGGTGGTTATTTGTATTTTGGATCCCAATCTACCTTAATGAAGTTTATGGTATGGACGTTAAGTCTATTGGTATTTACGGTTGGGTTCCTTACGTAGGCGCAATGATTGGTGCTTGGTTTGGTGGTTTACTTGCTCAAAATCGTTTAAAAGCCGGTTGGAATGCCAATAAAACACGTAAATTAACCATTACCTTAGGTTGTGCGATCATGCTACCTGCTTTATTAGCAATGGCAGATCCTGGCGCACCTACCAATGCGGTTATTATTATGGCAATCATTTTATTTGGTTTCCAAACTGCGATTGGTAATGTTCAGACACTACCAAGTGATTTATTTGGTAAAAAAGCAGTAGGAACGCTTTCAGGTATCGCTGGAATGGCAGCTAAATTAGGTGCGCTAGGCTTAACTGCTTTAGTACCTATTTTGACCGCTGGCGGAAATTATACTCCTGCCTTCGTTATCGGTGCATCATTAGCCATTATTGCTGCGGCTTCTGTTTGGATTTTAATACCTAAGATTGAACCACTAAAAAGTAAGAAATAATTTTTAACGTTTAAAAAGAAGACTACTTGTTACAGTAGTCTTCTTTATTAATAAATATCGACTCTGTCATTTTTAATTTAAATCAATAGATTAACCTTACGTTTTTTATATACTCACCACTTGGTAAGTTCACCTCAAACGGTACACCAACTGCCCCAAACTCAATAAAAAAGACGGTATTTCATAAACCGCCCTACTGATTGTGCGAATCGATAGTTGATTGCTCTACTTAAGGTGCTCATTACTAACTATTAGCTTTGTTTTATCACGAAGCACTGGGGATTAAATTGACTTCAATTTCGATGGAAAAGTTAATCTGCTCCCCTATTCTCATATTTAAAAGGACCAACCGATGAAAGTATTAACATTTGGCGAAATGATGCTGCGTTTAAAACCATCAGGGTTTGAACGTATTCAACAAACGAACAACTTCGAGGCGGCTTACGGTGGCGCAGAAGCGAACGTCGCCGTTTCTCTTGCACAATTAGGACATGATTCAGCATTCTTAACTAAACTACCAGATAATCCATTAGGTGAAGCGGCAATCGGTTCATTACGAAAATACGGTGTTGATACTAATTACGTATTACGCGGTGGTCCTCGATTAGGTATGTACTTTTTTGAAAAAGGAAACGGCGCACGCTCAACGGGTGTTGTTTACGATCGTGCGGGAAGTTCAACGGCGACAGCTAAAGCGAGTGAATTTAATTGGGAGACATTATTAAAAGATATTGGTATTTTTTACTTTTCTGGCATTACTCCTTCTATTTCTAAAGAACTAGAAAATGCATTAAAAGCTGCACTCGATTACTGTAAAGCTAAGCAAATAAAAGTAGTTTGTGACTTAAATTATCGTGGAAAAATGTGGAAGCCAGAGCAAGCTCAAAAAGTAATGGCTGAATTAATGCCTTTTGTTGATGTGTGTATCGCTAACGATGAAGACTTTGAGGCTATGTTAGGTATTCGTGCATTTGATGGCGACCTTTCACATGGTATCGATCAAAAACAGGATTTCTTAAAAGGCATGCAGGAAGTCACTAAACGATACCCTAACTGTAAAGTTGTTGCGAGTGTATTACGTAATATCAATTCTGTAGAACAAAGTGATTGGATGGCGATTTTATACCAAAATGAATCTTTCTATGAAACGCCAACACATAACATCAATGTGATGGAAGGCGTTGCCGCTGGCGATGCTTTTGGTGCAGGTTTATTACATGCAATGCTAAACAAACTTGACCCACAAGAAAGCATCGAATTTGCCATTGCTGCCAGTGTACTTAAACTATCAATTAGTGGCGATTACAACTTAGTCACTGAAACTGAAATTCGTGCAGCAATGCAAAAAGGCAGTAACGCACGCCTAAGTAGATAGTTTTAATTGATACCGATAATTTCTTGGTTTCATAGAATAATTTACTCTTGGCTGTAAAAAGAAAACCATGTCTTATATAGACATGGTTTATTTGAGAATCACTTAAGAAAGGACTTATCGAGTGTTTGCGAGCAATCTTTTTTTGCGCTGACTTGGATGCGTAATTGGAATCGCATCTAACAGACGCTTGGTATAATCATTTTGTGGATTAGCGTAGATTTCTTTTACCAACCCTTCTTCCACAATTTTGCCTGCATTCATCACAATGACTCTGTCAGAGATGTGCTTAACTACAGACAAGTCATGAGAAATAAATATCATGGTTAGATTCATTTCTTGTTGCAGGTCGAGTAATAAATTAAGAATTTGTGCTTGAATTGACACATCAAGAGCTGACACGGACTCATCACAAATTAATAATTTAGGCTTAAGTGCAATGGCTCTTGCGATGCCAATACGTTGTCTTTGTCCACCTGAAAACTCGTGCGGATAACGTGTGACAGATTCTGCAGGCAATCCCACTTTTTCAAGTAATTCTTTTACCCATTCTTTTCGCTGTGCAGGTGTTCCTTGCTTATGAATAATAAAAGGTTCTTCTAGAATCATTCCCACAAAATGCCTTTGATTTAAAGACTCTAATGGATCTTGAAAAACGATTTGCATTTCTCTTCTAAGTTGTCGCATTTGCAAAGCATTGCAAGCAGAAATATCTTCTCCTTCAAACAGTATTTTTCCTGCTGTCGGTTCAATTAATCTTAAGATGGTTCTGCCTAACGTACTTTTTCCACAACCTGATTCGCCCACTAATCCCAGCGTTTCTCCTTCTGCAACGGAAAATGAAACATCGTCAACAGCTTTAATTGTGTACCCTTTACGGAAAATGCCTTTACCGGAGATAAAGTGTTGTTTAAGACCTTCGACTTTTAATAGTTCTTGCATTTTATATTCCTAGATCCCCAGTAAATTCAGGAAATTCAGCAGGATCAATCGGTGCTATTTTGATTTTCTGCTTAGGTTCATCATCCATATTTGGCATTAAGCTCAATAAGCGTTTGGTATAAGGATGTTGAGGATTGTCAAAAATAGAAAAAATATCAGCATTTTCAACGACTTTACCGCCGTACATTACTGCAACATCATCACAAATTTCAGCCACAACACCGAGATCATGCGTGATAAATATCATCGCCATCCCAGTTTCATCTTGTAGCTCACGCATTAATTCGAGAATCGAAGCCTGAACCGTTACATCTAATGCTGTGGTTGGCTCGTCACAAATCAAGATATCTGGTTTGCAAGCTAATGCCATGGCAATCATGACACGCTGGCGCATGCCACCAGATAAATTGTGTGCGTATTCAGCAAAGCGCTTTTCTGGCATCGGAATTTTAACTTTACGCAACATTTCAATTGCATGATTTTGTTGTTCTTTTTTGGACAACTCTGGTCGATGCAACTTTAAGACTTCAACAAGTTGACGACCAATCGTATGAACAGGATTTAAGGCTGTCATCGGGTCCTGAAAAATCACTGAAATGCGGTCTCCACGGATCTCGTGCATTTCATTCACAGACAAATTAGTTAAATCCGTGCCTCGAAAGTTAACTGAACCACCAATAACGCGACCATAGGGTTTAGGTAATAACCCCATAATCGACATTGCGGTAACACTTTTTCCCGAGCCCGACTCCCCCACCAAACCAATGGTTTGACCTGCTTTAACGTCAAAGCTAACGCCATGCAAAACTTTTGAGATGCCATCGTCGGTTTGAAATTCAGTTTCTAATCCGCGTACTGAAAGTACAATATCTGCTGACATACTAATAACCTTAAAGCTTGAAGTTTCTGTCAATGAAAGTCACAGGCTCAAAGGCCTTACCGTCTTTCATCGCTGCTAATGTTGCTTTTTTCTCATCAAGGTCGATCCAGAAGTTACTGATTTCTGTAGGGTCAAACATGATATAGGTTTTGCGAGTCATTGCGTTTTTAGGGAACTTGACCCAACGCCAGTAACCTTGGCGATCGTAAGGAACCATATAACCAGGTGCAATAACATGAGCAGCAGTTACCATTGCTTGGATATCTCGTGAAATCTGTTGTTTTTTTGCTAAATCAAACTCTGTTTTATAAGCCATGATCTTCGCATCTAACTCTGGAGAGCTAAAGTTAGTGAAGTTGTTCGTTTGTGCTTTATTTGCATTGTCTGAATGGAAGTATTCCCAATACGCTGGAATTGAACCACTACCCATATTTAAGAACGCAAGTTCATGTTTTTTCTCAAGCATATATTTGAATGATGAAGAGCCATCAACAAGGTTCATGGTGAATTCAAGACCTGCTTTTTTCGCTTGCTCTTTTAAGTAAGCGATACGAGGAGTCCAAGTTTGGTAACCATAAGTCACAGAAAAACTTAAGCGTTTACCTTCACTATTTTGTCGAATGCCATCAGGGCCAATTTGATCGAATCCCGCTTTAGCAAACAGTTTTGCAGCTTTTTCTGGCTCAAATGCAGCTGGTTTTGGTTTTTTAACATCGTAATCACCGTGACCCGTTCCCATTGCGTGTGGTTTACGTGAATAATCGCCACGTAGAACATTTTTAATCATGCCATCATAATCTGTTGCAGAAACGATACCTTCACGAATAATAAGATCAGAAAGCAGTGGCTTAGCAACATTCATCCATAGGCCACCCGCACCTTCTTCTAACTGGTTATATCCCCAAAATTTATGGATATAACCTTTTTGGTATGGTTCAGTATCAGCTTTGTTATGCCATAAATCAGGCAGTATAAGACCAAAAGTATCAAGCAGACCTTTTTCAAAATGTTTACGTGCAATGTCATTATCACGAATAACAGTGAAACTAATTTTTTCTACGTTATAACGATTCTTATTGTAGCGATTGCTATATCCCCACCAATCATCAACGTGTTTAAAGGTGATGCTTTTTCCTTTTTTAATCTTATCAATATAATAAGCAGCCGTTGTTGGCTCTGCTTTAAAGTTATATTTACGGACAAAATTGTCTGACATACCATCTTTATTTTTATCAGTAATAGACTTGAAAAAATGCTTTGGACGAGGTTGAAGACTACCAGTATCAATCATTAAGTTATCACGATCTTTTTTACTTACTGTTTTAACAGCAATGGTGTAATCATCATACTTAACAATAGTATCAAGCTCCGTTGTGTAATATTCATTGTACCAAGGTGCAACAATATCTTTTGAGCGGTAATAAGTAAGAATAAACAAATAATCATCTGCCGTTACCTTTTCACCGTCTGACCATTTAGCTGCAGGATTTAATTTAAAGTAAACGGTTTTATCATCTTTGCCGTACGCCCAAGACGTTGCTAAACCAGGGATCCATTTAAGTGTATTCGGATGGCGAGAAACAAGCGCTGGCGCGTTATCCAACATATAACTACGAAAAGCACCATTAGAGTCTGGACCAACTGTGCGCAATGTTTGAGGAAAGCTTAGGATGTAAGAACGTAGAGTTCCACCTTGTTTCGCTTGCTCAGAAGCAAATAGCGGCTCATTCTGATTTGATATCCAATCCAAGTCCGCTGGTAGCTGCTCTGACGCTGCATTAAAAGTAAACAATGACAAGAGGGAGATAATTGTAATACGTTTCATTCTGTATTCTTCCTTATTTAATATCTAAATATAATTTGAACAACGGGCTAACTTTAATATCACTTACTTTTTGTAAGCCTTTAAATAAAATGAATAAGTTTGATAAAAACTTCCTATAAACATTTAGTTATAATGTCCAAATTTATTGCTTTATTAGGTATATCTTGTGTATTTTTTAGGGTCAAAAGCAGCTCTTACCGCTTCACCGATAAAAGTAACCATAACCAGTACTGAAACAATAGATGTCACTACTGACATCACAATCCATGGCGCATCAAGGTTTGATTTCCCTTGTTGAAGTAACTCTCCCCAACTTGGCGTTGGAGGCATTAAACCTAAACCTAGAAAATCTAGAGCCGTTAATGCTGTAATATTTGAGGCAATAGTGAAAGGTGCCAAAGTCACAATCATTACCATGGTATTAGGTAATATATGTTTGAAAATAATACGAGGTGTTGATGCGCCTAACGCTTTAGCAGACTGCACATATTCTCGCGCAGCCTCTTTATAGGTCATGGTACGCATATACCAAGTGATCCCCATCCAGCTAAAGACCACGTTAATCATGACGAATAAACCAAATGTTGGCTGAACCACAGAGACAAGAATCATGATCACATATAAAAATGGCACCATTGACCAAATCTCTATAAAACGTTGGCTTAGTAAGTCGAATTTCCCACCAAAAAAACCCATAGCACAGCCCATGGAAATACCAATAATATAGGAAAGTACCATGGTCATTAATGCAAATCCCATTGCCGTTCTGAATCCATAGACCAATCGAGCTAACACATCTCGCCCAATGATATCTGTGCCCAAATAATGTTGAGTTGCTGAATCAGGGGCTAATGGTGGATAGCTTGCGCCATTAAAATCTTGTTCATAGGCATTCCAAGGAACAAGTGGCATAACAACATAGTTATCACTGTTTTCTTCTGCTTCAAATTGTTTTTTAAGATCTCTATAATTCACTTCTGCGCTGTAATTTAAGCCAAAATCTTTACCTATATAAACATCAGAAAAAATGGGAAAGTAAGTATTTCCTTGGTAACCAACCATTAACGCTTTGCTATTAATAAATAGTTCTGCAACTAACGAAAGCAACAATAAGGTAACAAGTAAAAGAAAAGACCAATATCCACGTTTAATTTCTTTAAAACGGTTAATTTTTTTTACGGTTAGTGGGTTCAAAGTCATCTCCTTAAGATCCAAATCTAACGCGAGGATCGACGATAGCAACACAGATGTCAGATAATATGTTACCGAGCAGTAGCATCGCGGCATTGATTGCGACAATACCCATTACAACAGGATAATCACGCTCCATAATGGATTCATAACCCAGTAAACCAATCCCGTTAATATCAAAAATAACTTCAATTAAAAATGAGCCTGTCATAAAAAATAATAATGAATTACCAAAATGGCTAGCAACAGGGATCAAGCTATTACGTAATGCGTGTGTTCTCACCGCAGTTTTAAATGGCAAGCCTTTAGCAATGGCTGTTCGGATGTAATCGGAGGACAGGTTTTCCATTAAGTTGTTTTTCATGGTCATGGTTAATGTTGCGAAATCGGCAATCAAATAACAAGTTAGAGGAAGCACGGCATGCCACATAATATCAGCAACTTGTTCCGATACGGTTTCTAAGTCGTCAAAACTATCGCTAACAAATCCGCCCATGGGGAACATTTCAATATTGAAAGCAAACCATGTGATTAAAAGTACACCAACGATATAACCAGGAAGTGCATAACCAACAAAAATTAAAACAGAAGAAACGGAGTCAAACACGGAACCATGCTTAAGTGCTTTAAAGTAACCTAATGGAATAGAAATAAAATAACTGATGAAAAAAGTCATCCCACCATAAAATAAAGAAACAGGTAAACGTTCAGCAATCATATCGGTGACAGGCTCATAATAACGTGTAGATTCACCAAAATCGGCATGAAGCAATTTATTAAGCCATTCTGTATAAGCAGTTAAAACAGGTTTATCTAGTCCATAAAAAGCGTTTAGCTCAGCCATTTGGCTTTCAGATAAAGCCGAGTTACTACCAGCCACCTTATGTGAAACAGTTCTATCCGATTGAGAATTCATTTGCGATAACATTCTTTCGACGGGCCCCCCCGGTACAACACGAGTGATTGCAAAAATCAGAATAGTAATCCCTAAAAAAGTAGGAATAACAAGGGCAAGGCGCCTTAAGAAATAAGCTAACAAAATATTTAATCCTTTTTTGTGAATTCATTTAACTGGTAAATACAATAAAGATAAAATTACATATTTTAATTAATTACAAGAAAATTAACTAAAAATAGAATGAGATTGAAGAGTCCTTTTTTAAGCTACTAGGATTTTTTAAAATCATGATGAAACATACCATAAAATATTGAAGATGAATTAACTTAAGCTCTTTGGAGCTCTCCATGTATTAAGAAGTTTCTAACATTAAACGGATGCTATTGAGAACTACTAAAACGTATAACTATTAACAACTCTATTCGCTTTATATAACTCCGATATAACTTTTTATGCTAATTTGTTAAAGCTTTACTCTTTGAGGCCGTTAAGTATATTAATTAACAGAATCTTAAAATAAAAAACCAAAGCAATTTTTCTAGGAGAAAATGACATGAAAAAAATGATCAAAACAGCTATCGCCACAGCAATCACAGCGTTATCGTTCAATGCACATGCTGAGGGTATCGCGGCATCACCTTTTACTTACCTTGAATATTCAGTAGGGACTGTAGATTATGATTACACAGGAGCAGATGATGGAGATTACTCTGCTTTATCTGGCTCTTTAGAATTACCTATGCTGCTTATACCAATTCTATCAGCTGAGTTAATTGATTTTGATGATTTGGACATTACAAAATTGGGTGCGGGCTCTTATCTCCAATTTGGTGATGCAACACATCTTTATGGTCTTGTTCACTACAATGATTATGATTCTGACTTTTTTGATAATGACTTCTCTTTAACAGTAGGCGTGCGTCATGCTGCTACGGAAAATTTATACATTAATGCAGCAATAACAGAATATACTGATAACGATTTTTTTGATGGAGTTAAATTATCAGTAGGCTACCATTTACATCAAAACTTCTCTGTATCAGCAAATTATGCGGCACTTGACTCTTCTGATGTTCTTTCTATTGGTGCTAGATTAAGCTTTTAACTGTAAAACCAATATACCCCTTACTTAAGCTGAATATATTAGCTTAAGTAAGGGGTTATTATATAAAATTAGGCACCTTTACATTCAATACAATGTTTTAACACCACAAATCAATAGATATTTTCAGCTAACCACCCCACCCAATGAGTACGATAAAGTATTGATCTGAATTTTTATCAAAGTAGTATTAAGCTTACGATTCTAAGAGGCATAATATGAATATTATTTACGATCTTAACTTACAACTAGCTCGACATATGAATTTACACCTAAGCGATATTGCTCTCGCGATCGTTGCAACATGCTTAGTGATTTATGGTAATAATCTTAATAATTATATTAAACGCACCGTTTCATCGTGGATTTTTATCGCGCGCATCTCGGCTTTTATTATGATGTGTACTTTTGGATATGGATTATTAACAGTTTGGCTACAGCCTGTATTAGAGATGCTATTGAAATATATTTCTTTACCTTATTTACCTATCTCAATCGCAGCTATTTTTTGTATGTTGGGTATTTTGGCAGAAAGAAAAAGACAGGTATAAAACAGCTAAAATACGACTTTATTACGCCCATTGTTTTTTGCCACATAAAGATTGTCATCAGCTTGTGCAAATAAGGCATCTGTTGATTGGCCACATGCACTGTAGTTTGAGACGCCAAAACTACAGGTAATGTCTCTCATTAAGAAAAAAGCATCGGCCTCCTGCCCCTCTTGTGAAGAAATTTGAGACTTGTTAATATCAATTGCAGTAACTTGGCTTAAGCCGTAATGCCCTAGATGTAATCTATCTTCAATTGTTTTACGTACACGCTCAGCAACACTAACAGCTTCATCTAAATTGCTATTAGGTAATAATATAAGGAACTCTTCTCCACCAAAACGATAGGCATGATCAGCTGGACGGATGGCTTCTCGAATCAACTGCCCAAATAAGGTTAACGTATCATCGCCAACACTGTGTCCAAAATTGTCATTAACCTCTTTAAACTTATCTAAATCACACATCACTAGTGAAAAGTCCGACACCTGATCATGATAAATTTGCTGTTCAAGACTCGCCAATTTACGCTGTAAATATTCTTTTTTGCGTAAACCGGTTAATAAATCGATAGAAAGGGAGTGGATAGCATTAAGATTTTTTGCAGCTAGATCAAAACGTTCATCAGACATATGCTGATTATGTGAATCCAAGAAGTCGTAATTCATAATATCACGATAAAAAACATCACATTGTTGCTCAAGTGAATTACGATTTTGATCCTGTTCAGAAGGTTTTTTAATAAAGGTTAATAGATTTAAAAAAGCATCGCCAAAGCGATACCCTTTATCTATTTGTAGTGATTCACCTTGATGGTTTAATACCTCCATTGTTACTTCCTTAATCACTATTCATCTCAACTATGGCAGATTATTGTACACGAATGTCTGTAATATTAAGACTTTCTATACATTTCTTGGAAAGAATATCACACCCTCGAAAAACAGACTCTGAAATTTTATAGTCCTATAGAATAGGTAAGACGTTAGGATCACCAGTCAGTTATGAGTTTAAAGATCATGTAGAAAGTTAATATTATCTATTCTTATATTGAGTTGGACAATAAGCTCTTTTAACTTCAGGAGATCTTAATTGAATATGTTTTGTTTTTCGGCCAGCAACTCGAGTACGCCAGATTTTAAAACTACCAGCCTTCATATTTTGACGCATAAATTGCACCACTTTCTTTTCATTTAAACCAAACTGCAACTCAATCGCTTCAAAGGGAGTTCTATCTTCCCAAGCCATTTCGATAATTCGGGATGTCTCGCTGTCTGTTAGTATCATAATCAAAGCCCAATCAATTGAATAATAGTGTAAACAATTAATACGGAGGAGAGCTCATTAGGGTTTAGTTTTTCATCGAGCTAGTCCATATGACACCCTCACAACCCTTTTCATATTAAAGAAGCACAAGAATGAATGTTACAAAAAAACGGCCTGTGTTTGCACACAAGCCGTTTTAGTATTAATAGCAGTAATAGTTTAACTTGTTTTAGTTTTTGTTAATCCATCACTTTAAAGAAGCCGATATCATCTTTTTGTGTTTGAGCTAGCTGCGCTAATTCTGTTGCAGCTTGCAACGCTTGATTAATTGACTGTACATTTTGCTGTACTAAGTCAAAGGCTTCCGTTGTATTTTTCGAGATATCTTCAGTTACACCAGTTTGTTGAACAGATGCAGTTGCTACCATCGCATTAATTTCAGATATTGCTTTAGTTGCTTGAGCGATATCTTCAAAGGCTGCTTTAACTTGATCAGCAAGTACTACAGAGCCTTCAATTAAATCAACATTCTGCGTCATATTGCTGCTAGCTTTTTCTGCTTGCTGTTGTAATTTAAGAATAATATCTTGAATACTAACTGTAGATTGTTGAGTTTTCGATGCCAAGCTACGTACTTCATCAGCCACAACCGCAAAACCACGCCCAGCTTCACCAGCACGAGCCGCTTCAATTGCCGCGTTTAAAGCGAGTAAATTTGTTTGGTCTGAAATACCATTAATAACATCGATAACAGTAACAATTTCAATTGTGAATTTTCTTAGCTCATCAACAATCATCGCAGTTTCTGCAACAGAAATACTAATATCGTTTGTTAATGCGATATTTTTCTCAAGTGTTACTTTCCCGCTTTCAATGTTACTTAAGCTGACTTTAGTTTCATCTTCTGCACTTACCGCTTTACTACTCACTTCTTGTGATGTTGTTGATAGTTCGTAAATCGCCGTTGATATTTGCTCAACTTGTTGTTTTTCACTTTCCATGTTCTTCAAGGTATCGTTCATGACTGCATTTAGCTCTTCAGAGGAAGAGGCAACACTTTCTGATACTTTCAATGAATTACATACAATTTCAGATAATTGATTTGAAAGTGCAACAAGCGAACGATAAATACCAGTATCTTTAGGTGACGGAGTTAATTTATCTCTTAAATCCCCATCAGCCATTTTTTCAATCAACTTAGCAATATCTTCTGGCGCACCACCAACTGGTTTTAATACCAATTTATCCATCACTACAAGCAAAATTAAACATGCGATAATGAAACAAACAAGTCCAATGATTAGAGAGTATAAAAGCTGCGTATTTGCACCTTTAGTAATTTTACTTGTTTCAATAAAAGTAACGTAGCTCCAACCATTAATATCCATTTGCCCCCAGAATGCAGAGACTTCTTCTTTTACTCCATCGATTTCAATTTTGTATGAAAGCTCAGGTGTTTCTGGTGTAAATTGTTCATAACCAGGTCGTAAATCTAACATTTTTTGACCAAGAGCATCTTCATAAGGTGCAATAATAACCGTGCCGTTATCAGTATATACAAATAGATCTTTTCTATCTTTTATATCAACTAAAAAGGTATCTAGCTGAATTGTTGTCATCAATGCCACATTAGCATTTACTTTATAAGCAATGGCAACAAAACGAAGTCCCTTTGACATATAGGTAGAAGATACATAAAAATCCTCATTTCTATCAAAAACGGCTTTATAATAACTACGTCCTTTATAATCTTTCCCAGTATTTGAACCATCTCTTCTGTAAGAAGAGCCGGATTTATCAAATAAATAAACACCATTACTACGTTCTTTAAGAATACCGTATACCGCGCTCATACCCGCTGCATTTTTAGGAGATAATTCTGGAGCACCAACTTCATGTTCTTCTAATTCAATAGAAGACAAGACTAATTTGTAGTTTTCAAATTTTTCTTTAATGCCCGCTTCTAATGTTGCATTTTTTTCACGAAGTATTTCTTTATTTAGATCCATACTTTCTGTTCTAAAAGCCAGAAAGTCTAAAAGAGCAATAGTGACAATAATTGCTGCGACGATGGCGCCAAGAGCAAGAATGACCTGTAGTTTAAATTTTTTCATATTTGAAAATCCTATTAGTTCTTTTCAAGGTATAAACAACGTAATACAACAAAGTGATGAATCTCATGATTATTATAAAGACTTTACGTTATTTACAGCCCCCCAAAACAAAGGGCTTCATTTAATATAGCAAAGATATTAGGAAATTCTAATTAAATAAAAAAAACAACAAAAATTTAATAAAAAGTTCACAAGTAATTGTTTGCAAAATTTCTGTTTTAGTTCAACTAGTTGAAGAAATAGTTCCATTTTAAATAACTTTGATATTGATTAGGGCTGATATATTCTTTATACAACATATCGGAGAAAATACGTCTCAACTTCCTTTGGTGCCGGGGTGCTAAGTGCTTGTTTTGAAAGATGCTGTAATGGTATTTACGTGGTGATGGTAACATAATTGCTAAAAATGCCCCCTCTGCCGCATTTATGTCTGCGGGGCTTTTACCAAAATAGTATTTTGAAGCATGTTTCACACCGTAAATATCAGGACCAAACTCAGCAACATTAAGATATAGCTCTAATATTTCATTTTTAGAAAGGTGTTTTTCTAGCTCTCGCGTCGTAAAAAGTTCTGATAGTTTACGACTAAAACTCTTCGAATTAGATCGCATATATACATTTTTAGAAACTTGTTGTGAAATTGTCGAGGCACCATAACTTAATTCTCGACGCTTTATATTTTCTCCAATTGCACTAATTAACGCATCCCAATTAACCCCTTTGTGTGAGAAAAACTGTCCATCTTCACTCATCACAATGGCATATAAAAGATCACGATTAACATTATCAATACCAACCCATTGGTATTCTTTTAATTTAGTTTTAGACTCTATTTTGCTTTGTACACTCTCTACGGCCACTTCACGCACATGTTGAAATGGCACTTTTTCTAAATCAGGCACTTTACTCAACACGCTGTAAAAATATAAGCATACAAGCAATAACAAAAGCCAAACAAAGGCACCGGTAAGCATTAATGTATTTTTAATCATGCGCCATGGTTTGATCATCATTGAATACAAATGTGGCTTTAATCTTTCTTTTACCGTTGGATTAGTAAAAGTCACTATCGCTTTTTGAGGTTTTTTCATTGAAAGCCTTATTTGGTTCTAATAACTAAAACGAAGTCTTTTATGAGATAAAAGATACTTGTTTACTTTAGTTTTCATTACCTTCTAATTGCATCAATTTAAATGCATTATGCGCAGCTTGCATTTCTTCTATGCTTAAACGTGGTTCACGGCCACTATTTGCATCTTCAATCGCTTGACGTACAACATCGACATCAAAAGTGATGCCAGCATCTTGAACTTGAGAAGCACTCCCAAAAGCAAACATATAGCTCACTTTCTTATCAATGGTATCCAACTCCATTTTTACAGTCTCTTCCGTATTGCACCCAGCTAGCAAAAATGTTGTCGTAAAAATGGTAGTAAAGACTATTTTTTTAATCATGAGGACTTCCGTATATAAAATAAAAGAGAATAGATTATAACGAATTGAAGCAAAGTAAAACAAAGAGCTACCAAAGATAGTGTGAAGCAACTGATAAATATTTATTTTATTAAACACTTACTCAATCTTTCTTATTGTTGTCACACAAAGCGCTAATAACTAATTATAAAAAATGAAATAGAGCTATCTATCTGCTGGATGATTCACACCATCATTAGTCACAACATCACCGAGTTCAAAGGGGTTAACGCCTTCAAGGCAACCAATATTATACCCGTATTCATCAGGGCTAGAACGACGTTGATGATGGGTGTAAATACCGCAGTTAGAGCAAAAATAATGTTTCGCTGTATTAGTATTAAATTGGTAAAGTTTAAGAAAACTTTCGCCTTCAACAATCCGAATACCATCTAATGCAACGGAGGCAACTATCGCACCTTTGCGTTTACAGATAGAGCAGTCGCAACGTCTAGGGTTTTCAATGCCATTAGGTAATGTTAATTCCAGTTTTACCGCGCCACAATGACACGTCGCTAAGTGCTTTTCTTGAATCTGAGCAGTACCGACAGATTTGATCATTAAGTTCACTCCTTGATTTATAATCTAGCTATTTGCTGCTTGCTTAAAAATACTCAAATAAATTATTAGCATTTTTTTATTAAGGTAAATCCAGACATGTAAATGAATCTGTTTGTATGGCTCCACCTTGATCGATTTTATAAACTAATATGCGTTCACCGCATTCCATATCCCAAGGTTTACAATAATTATAACTAATAGAACAAGTTCCATTGATACAGCCCGCACTCAGAGTCGTAGCAGTATGGCTCATGCTATCTCCGACCATTTTGGCAAATAACTTTCCAACATTTCGCTCTTCTTCATTGCTACAAGCAAAATTTTCATCTGTAATTTGCACATTAGATACAGCAATAAACTGAGATAGTTGAGTTGAGCTTGTATTCTCGTAATGAACATCAGCATAAAAGTCGATAAACTTTGAATACCAACCAATAAAGAAAAACAATGTTGAGAGCACAATAATAATAAGTATATTTTTCAAGGACGTTACCTATCTCGTTGTTGGCTTGATGAATACGTTAAAGCGTAAATAGATTTTAAAATACTATTAATAGGCATACCTTTCAAAAAGTTAAGAAGTTAGGCATCTTTTCCATAGTATTCATAATTTTCTTGTAATTTAAATGTTTTCGCTAATATAGGTTGTATTTCTTTCAACCAGGTTAGTGATTTTTCAGAGTGCCTTGTGTGCGCAATGATAACAACTGTCTTTCCAATGTCAGATTTAACAGCCAAACCTACATAACCAGTACCTTTAGCTGGCTCCATTTCATATAACTCAAGAATGATGGCTTCAGAACACTTTGCCGAGATGCTTCTATTATTTTTGATGCAGCCGAAAAGGTTAAGCTGATCATTTCGCCAAGCAACGAATTTATTTTTGTAAAATTCGTTATATTGTTGCTTTACTTCAATAGGTGCTTGCTCTTCTAACGGAATATCCGCTTCAACATCAATTGGTTTATTTATTACAATCCATTCGTTCATGATATTACACTCAATGTTTTTTTAATCGATATTTAGTGGTTAGGTATTGTTAGCAACACGCTCCATGTACACAAACTGGGCGTCTTCAGCTACGACTTGAAAACCAAATCGTCGATATAAACTCCCCACTCGACTGCCTTGCAAATAGCATAATTTCACTGGCTTTTGTTGCTCATCAGCCAATACTAAGCATTGATTTAAGATTTGACTGCCAATACCTTTACCGTGAAAGGCTGGTAATAAAAAGAACCTGCAAAAATAGAAATGCTCACCTTTATCTTGAAGTAAATAACAGCCTACTGCTTCTTCTGATATTTCAATGACTTTGGGGCGATCTTCATTCCATTCATTTTCATGCATATTGCGTTGGAATTTTTCATCCCAACCAAAAACAGATTTAATAAGATCAAATTCGGCTGCTTTTTTGAGTTCGAATAAAAATTCAAAATCACTACTTTGCGCTAAGCGAGTGGAAAATCTCAAACTAGCCTTCTAATAGCAATAAACATCTATTCTACGCCACAGCCTTTCAAAATAATTTGAGTGAGTAACTCAATCCCTTGTGCATAATCTTCATCATCAAGGCATTCTTTTTTCATTAAGATGCCCATTTGTAAACCGTGATCGGCATAAGCTTGGGTTGTTGACCAAAGCATAAACATTAAATGTTCAGGATTTGCTTGATCGATCCATTTTTTATCCATCCAACTGCGGAAAACGTCGCAAGTACGATCAAACTGATCTTTTAATTCAGCTTCTAAGGGTGCACGTAGAAAGTGTGCACCGTGAAGAATATCTGCAGCAAAGATGCGGGAAGCATTTGGGTTTTCTCTAGCTTGGTTAACTTTAGTGGAAATATAACTTCTTAAAGCATCTTTAGGGTGCATATCAGCAGTCATTTCATTCATGTTTTCCATCCAAATGGTTAACAAACGATTAATGACCGCTTTATAAAGCCCCTCTTTGGTTTTGAAGTAATAAAGCACATTCGCCTTAGGCAGACCAACGGCTTCTGCAATGGAAGCCACTGTCGTACCACGAAATCCTTGTTCAGCAAACATATCTTCTGCTGCATCAAGAATTTGCTGTAAGTTATCTTCGCGTATTTCGGTTAATTTACGACGAGGCTGTTCGCTTTCTTTTGCTATTTTTTTATTTTCTTTTGGGGCGGCTTTCTTCGCTATTTTTGGCATAAACAAGACGTCTCTTAATTAAAATAATTTTATTTAGATACACTGATTTAAAAACATTTAACAAATTTTAGGCTTTAAGGCACGCACCATTATAGCCAGTTAATTAACAAAAATGCTTACGATACGTTTTCAAACTGCTCTAACCATTTGTTTAATGTACCATTTAATAAGAGTTTGTCTTCAGAACTTAATGATTTAATTAATTCATCTAATACTGAGACATGTACTTCTATCGCTTCATCTATTAACGTACGCCCCTGATCTGTTAACGCAACGGTAACGCTACGGCGATCTTCTTCACTATGACAACGACTCACTAGACCTTTGTCTGCAAGCTTATCTAAGCGGTTAGTCATTGCGCCCGAGGTTAATAATAACGCCTCTGTAAGCTCCGAAGGTGTTAAGGAAGATTTATTTGCCGCCCTTCTTAATGCAGCGAGCACATCGAATTCCCCCAAAGTAAGCGAAAAACTTTTATGGCATTGAGTTATGTGGGTTTCTATATGTTTACTAATACGCAATAAACGACCGATTAATGCCATTGGCGTTGTGTCTAAATGTGGTTTTTCTTTTTGCCATTGCTCAACCACTAGATCTAATTTGTCCAAAAAAAGCCTCTTTCTATTTTTTATAACCCTAGGGTTTAAATATATCTTAATACAAAGATACTTTACAAGAAGAAAAAACAAGTGCAGAATCCACTACCTTCACATAAAGATACTTCACAAGAAACAAATTTATTAACCACTTATACTATTCGTAAAAGATTAGAGATACAAACATGAATATATTATTAGCAATGGTTGCCACCTTTTTCTGGGGCACAACCTATGCCGTAACTCAATACACATTAGAAGGTTGGCCGCCATTATTATTGGGTGCCATTCGTGCTTTACCTGCTGGTTTAATTTTATTAGCCATTAAGCCAAGTTTACCGAAAGGCTATGATTGGGTTGTATTATTGCGTTTGGGGGCGATTAATATTGCACTATTTTTTGGTTTATTATTTATTATGGCGCAAACATTACCTGCAGCAATTTCAGCAATGGGAATGATTTATGTTCCCGTTTTTGCTATGTTTTTCCATTGGTTAGTGCTTAGGAAGGCACCTTCTAAGTTACAATTATTTTCAGCTTTATTATTAATGGTTTTGGCTTGGCAGTTGTTTGATCCACAAAAAGTTCCTTTGAACGGTGTTGGTTTAGTCGCAATGATAACTGCCATTGGTTGTATTATCATTGGAAGCAATCTAACCCAGTCACTCAGCAACCGTATCGACTGGTGGACGGTATTAACTTGGCAGCTTATTTTAGGTGGTGCTTTGTTAACTATTTTGGCAAGCTTGCAAGCAACGGCTTACCCAGAACAATACGTTAATTCGTTAACTAATCTTAACATGCTCAATATTACTGGCTTGTTATGGTTACTCTCACTTAATACAGCGATTGCTTATGGTTTATATGTTTGGTTATTACGACGAATGACAGTGGTTGAATTTACTTTTGCAGGCGTGACAAACCCAATTGCAGGTGTTTTATCTGGGCTTGTATTAATGGGAGAATCTTTTAATGCGGAACAATATACGTTAATGGCTGCAATTATTTTAACTTCGTTAATATCACCTTTAGTGGGTAATTATCAAAAGAATCGAACCAATAAAAAAGCGAATAAGGCAGTGAATACACCAACACCTTCGCTTGCAGATTAACTTTTACAAATTAACTAAAGCAAAAATCGGGCGTGGTTATTAAAATCACGCCTAATTGATTAAACAGTTAATTAAAAACTAACTGTATTTAATTGCCATCTTCTTAATCATTTCTACTAAACAATCGAGTGCAACACCTACATCGCTTTCGATCACTTGCTCTCTTGGGTGATGGCTAATGCCTTTTTCACAACGTACAAATAACATACCGATATCAGTGATGTTAGTCATTACCATGGCATCATGTCCTGCACCACTGGCAAGGTAAAAAGCAGCTTTTCCTGTTTCCGCTTCAACCACTTCACCCCATAATTGCTGTAAGGTTTCATCACAAGGTACTGCTGTTGCTTTGTAGAGCTGCTCACTTTCAATGCTTAAGTTTCTGCGTTTAGCAATTGCATCTAATTGTGCTAATAATTCAAGCGTACTGGATTCCAACACATCTTGCTTTAAACTTCGAATATCCAATGTAAAAGTTGTTTCACCGGGGATCACATTCACAGCACTTGGTTTGACATCGCACTTACCGACAGTTGCTACAACATCGTGTTGCATAGCATAGGTTTCAATAGCTAAAATCATTTCAGCCGCACCGCAAAGTGCATCTTGCCGCATATCACTTGGAACGGTTCCGGCGTGTCCCGCCATACCACGCAATGTAAATTGATAACGCTTAGCGCCAGCAATACCAGTAACCACTCCGACAGCAAGATCTCGTTCTTCTAACACAGGACCTTGTTCAATATGCACTTCTAAATACGCTAACGTATCTTGCTTAGTACGCGCATCATTGCCAACTTCATCTGGTGATAATCCAAAATTCGTTAACGCTTCACCCATGGTAATTTGGTCTTTATCTTTAACCGCTAACCAATCCTGTTGGAAACAACCAGCAACACTACTGGAACCAATTAACGTGGTATTAAAACGTGTTCCTTCTTCATCGGCAAAGGCAACCACATCCACATGAAAAGGCAAATCAACATCCGCTAAAACATTTAAGGCTTCTAGGCCAATTAATACCCCTAAATTGCCATCATATTTACCTGCGTTACTCACGGTATCACTATGTGATCCGATGATCAGTGTCGGTCGTGTAGGATTTTTTGAAAGCTTACGCCCCCATTGATTTCCCACGCTATCTTGCCAAGTCTCAAGCCCAGCTTGTTGCATCCACACACCTAATTGTTGATGTGCTTGTTTATGTTCTGGTGTTAAATAAGCACGCAACAATCCACCTTGCATGGCGGTAAACTCAGCCATTCGGTCACACTGTTGCATTACTTTTTTAGCGGGCGCTTGCTTATTTTTTTGCATATTGTTTTGTATATTAGACAAAGCCATTTACCCCCTATCTGTTACTTGATGCATATTAACTTTCATATTAATTAGCGTAATGTGTCATCGCAGCTAACACCGCTTGGCCTGGATTAATCTTCGCTTTATATTTTAATAACAAGGCTTCTAATGACACTAACGTTGTTAATACACATTCTTGACGCGCGTTATAACCCATCGTACCAATACGCCAAATTTTTCCGTGTAGTGGACCAAATGAAGTGCCAATTTCAATACCAAAACGATGTAATAACTCCATACGTAATTTATCACCATCCAAACCAGCTGGAATATAAACACCTACCACGTTATTCATCTTGTATTGTTGATCACCAAACAAAGTTAATCCCATTGCTTTCAGACCATCCGCCATGGCATCACCGGCTTGCTTATGACGAGCCACAACATTATCAGCCCCTTCTTCTAAGAATAAGCGTGCGCATTCACGGGCTGCATATAACATGCTTGTAGATTCGGTATGATGGTTTAAACGTTCAGGTCCCCAATAATCCATGATCATCGCTAAATCAAAATAGTTAGATTGGATCATCGTTTCTGCACCAGCGGTGTGATGATCAGCACGGATACCTGCTTCAATATGTTTACGGCGATTAATCACTTCTGCGCAACGGTCACTTAATGTAATTGGCGCGCTACCTGATGGGCCGCCTAAACATTTTTGTAAACCAACAGAAACTGCATCAAGATGCCATTCATCTGCTTTTAATTCATTACCCGCAATCGACGCTGTTGCATCACAGTAAAATAGAATGTCGTTACGTTTACAAATCTCACCAATCTCTTTTAGCGGTTGGTTCATTGTGGTTGAAGTATCACCCTGTACCGTTGCTAATAATTTTGGTTGGAATGTTTTAATTGCTTCTTCTACTTGCTCTGGCGTACATACTTTGCCCCATTCAACATCAATGGTTTTTACAACACCGCCCACACGCTGAACAATTTCACAAAGCAAATGACCAAAACGCCCCATTACAGGAATCAATACTTTATCACCCGGTTTTAAAATCGACACCAACACCGCTTCAATACCTGAACGCGCAGTACCATTCACTAATAATGTTTGTTGGTTATTGGTTTCAAATACACCACGATATAGGGATTGAACTTGATTCATATAACCCGTCATCACAGGATCGTACTGACCTACTAATGCAGATGAAATCGCTTGGTGTACACGCGGATAAGCATTGATTGGACCCGGTCCCATTAATAAACGCTGTGGAGGATTAAGGGTTTCGAAAAGGTTTGTGCTACTCATAAATATCTCCAATTAAACTGCTTCCATCACTACGGGGATCACTGGTTGCTGATGTTTTGCCTTGTTGATCAAGTACAATTGCACCTGCGTGCCCCATTAATTCGTTATTATCTTCTACAAAAGTTACGTCATGCCCAAGCTCAATAAGTTGCTTTGCACTTTGCTCATAAAGGCTTTGTTCTAAACGCAAATTATTGGTGGTGTCGCCCCACGTTCGTCCTAATAACCAACGCGGTTTAGCAACCGCTTCTTTTAAACTATCGCCTTGATATAAATAGCGACTGAATAAACAAGCTTGTGTTTGTGGCTGTCCTTCTCCGCCCATGGTGCCGTAGACCATCCGACGTCCATCTCGTAATTCAGCATAAGCAGGATTGAGCGTATGAAACGGCTTTTTACCCGGCGCTAAAACATTATGATGGTTAGCATCAAGGTTGAAACTTTGGCCACGGATATTCCATAAAATCCCCGTACTTGGTAATACAACGCCAGAGCCAAATTCCCAGTAAATGCTTTGAATAAAACTCACCATAGTGCCGTATTGATCCGTTGCGCCCATCCAAACGGTGTCGCCCACTTTAGCTTGATGTGGCCAAGGAAGCGCTTTATCTAAGGTAATATTACTCACACATTGTTGGATTTTTTGGTCGCTCAAACAATCTTGTAAGGGTTGTTTTAAATATGCTTCATCGGTAATCAATTGATCACGAATGATAAATGCTTGTTTGGTGGCCTCCACCAGCAAATGCATATGATCGAGTTCGTTGTCGGCTTGTTCAACTAATTGATCATAAATTGCTAGAATCAACAATGAAGCTAAACCCTGTGTAGGCGCTCCAAAGTTATAGAGCTGACCTTTTGAGATTGAAACCGTTAATGGCTCAACCACTTTTGCTTGATGAGCATGAAAGTCAGCCAATGTAATTGGGCTACCCGCTTCCGCTAATTCTTTTGCGGCTTTTTGTGCTATTTCACCACGATAAAAGTCATCTAATCCTGCTTCAGCTAAACGCTTAAATGTCGAAGCTAAAGCAGTATTAACGACTTTATCACCCACTTTTAATGTACTTGAATTAGGTAAATAAAGATCAGAAAAAGCATTAGATGATTGCAAACGTTGTAATGTTTTTTCACTGGCATTGACTAAACTTTGTGTGACTTCAATACCTTGCTCAGCTGCATCAATCGCAGGTTGTAATAATTCGCTGAGGCTGAATTTTCCAGCATTGATTTGTAATGCTTTTTCCCAACCAGAGATAGTACCCGCCATGGTAATGGCTGATTCACCGCCACTTTCAGGTAACGTATCGCCATTCGCACGATAAGCATCAACATCAATCGATAGACTTGCAGCTCCGCAAGCATCAATAGCCACAGGCTTTTTACCCGCTTCACAAATCAACCAAAACCCATCACCACCAATACTGTTCATATGCGGATATTGCACAGCGATCATGGCAGCAGCTGCCACCATGGCTTCACTTGCCGTTCCACCAGCATCTAATACTGATTGGCCTGCTTGTGTTGCTTTATGGTGAGATGAAGTAAATGCTGTTTGCGTTTTCATATCAGGCTTCATGACAGACCACCTTCAATTAAGTATTTTGCAGTTTCAAAAAGGTCATTCTCTGACTCAGGTAAGCCTAATAAAGAAATACCACAAGGGCCTTCTTGCAAACCAGACATAGGTAAATGTAATTGTGGAAAACCACTTAAACCCGCAACACTAGTTAACCCCATTAAATCAGAACGATATTGATCTAGCTCTTCACCCGCTAAGGTTAAACTTGGAGGACCAGAAGGCGTAGTGGGCACTAACCATAAACCATCTTGTTGTTTGAACCTTTTACATAATTGTTTATGAAAATGCTCTTGGTTTTGTTTCGCTTGGTTATATTGTTCGATGGTAATATCACGAGACCATAATACGCGCAGGTAAATACTCGGATCCAAAGTGTGTCCATGTTCAGCTAACCATTGGTCATGTTCTTGGATAATTTCATAACCTTGAATAGTGCGGAACAATAAACTTAAGACATCTAAGTTAAGACCATTTTCAGCAAGAAAATCACTCTCTAATAAAACCAGACCCGCACCTTTACAACAAGCTTTTAATCGTTTTAAACGCGGCTCACTAAGATGTGCAGCTAAACTTTTATCAAGATACAAAATTTTAGCAGCCGTGCCCTTAGACTCAGTTGTATTGAGTGTATTGAACACCTTTTCCATTAACAAAATATCGCGAGTGAAAATACCCGCAGTATCAAAACTTTCTGCTAATTGAAAACAGTCCTTTAAGTCGAACTGATTGAGAGTGGGTCTTAAACCATATAAACCACAATAACTTGCAGGCACACGCACTGACCCCCCCGTATCGGTACCAATTGAAAAGTCAGCCTCTTTATTAGCAACGGCAACTGCGCTACCACTAGATGAGCCACCAGGCAAACAATTAGGCGCAATAGGATTAACAGGCGTACCGTAATGGATATTTTGACCGTTCAAACTGTAAGCTAACTCATCGGTTTGTACGCGACCAACACACTTTGCCCCACTCAATAACAATGATTGAATAACCGGCGAAGTATTAACCGCGGCCTTATGAGTATCCAACCAAGTAGGATTGCCCGCACCGGTTTTATAACCCGCCACATCAAACAAGTCTTTAAACACAAAAGAGTAACCCGATAAATCACCATCTTTAATAAGCACTAAAGATTGTGGCCCTTGTTCGCAGTAGATGCGTTTATCTAACGATACTAATTCATTCATAGCCTAAAACCTTATTTCTCGCTTGCTGCTAATTTTTCGTTATCTTCTTTTTGTTTTACGTAACGGTTCGCTAGCATAGCGCAATAGAAAAGCTGAATTGGGTGATAAAGCATAATAGGTAATAACAACATACCTAATCTTGGATCACCTGCAAAAATCACTTTAGCCATTGGAATCCCTGCAGCGAGTGTTTTTTTAGTGCCACAGAAAACCGCGGTGACTTCATCTGCTAACTCAAAACCACAACGGCGTGCACCCCACTGAATTCCATGTACCATGAATAACAAAATGAATAGGCAAAGTGCGAAAGAAATAGCTAATAATTCGATTGAGAATTCAGACCAAATACCGTTTGAAACAGAGTCAGAAAACGCATTGTAAACAATCAATAAAATCACGTATTTATCGACTTTTCCAACCATTGATTTATGTTTTTCAGCAAAGGTTAATAAGTAAGGTCTCGCTAACTGCCCTAAAATCATTGGTAATAAAAGCAGTTTTGCAATTGAAATAACAGATGCCATTAAATCAAGCTCAACACCTTCAAACCCCATAAATAGTTGAATGAGTAACGGCGTAATGAAAATCCCTAAAATACTTGAAAGCGACGCATTAAAAATCGCAGCAGGTACATTACCTTTACCTACACTGGTCATAGCCACCGATGATGAAATCGTACTTGGTAGAGCAAATAAATAACAAAAACCAAAAGCCAGTGCAGCAGGCATATAAGCTAAGAAGGTTTCACCAAAGATCACCCAAATTAAAGGGTAAAAGAGGAAAGTCGCTAATTGAATATAAATATGTAAACGCCAGTTACTAATGCCTTCTTTAATTTTTTTAGGCGACAAACCTAAACCGTGTAAAAAGAACACCAACGCAACACCTATCCCAGTTAATAGGTCAAGATGGATCCAACCTCCAGAACGGCCCACACTCGGCGTTAATACCGCTAAAAGAATAGCGACAACCATGCCGACTAAAAACCATTCTTTCTTTAATTTATTCACTATATTCATAAAATTACACTTACTTCTAATAAAATTGAGGTTGATTGATGATTAACAATTAACTATTCCAACTCATCGAGTCGAGAATAACTAGCACTGATTTTTCCACTAACTTTTACTGCTTCACTATTTAAAAATTGATAAGTTTGATTCGATAAATAAGAAATCAAACTCATAGGTACTGCATAACTGTCTAAAGACACTTGATTACTCATATAACACACTAAAAAATGTGATACTTTTTGAGCATACTTTTGTCCAGACTGATCACTGATTAATAAACAATTATGTTCAGAGAGCAAATCGATGATCTTGGAGAAATTAGTAACCCTTCGGCGAATACCAATAACGATAATAAAATCATCTTCTTCAATAGAAGCGAGATCTTCGCCAATGGTTTGCCCGGGTAAAGGTAATAAATCGACCCCTCCGCGACATTGCATCAGTTGCTGTCTAAAATGCATAGCTAAAGGGTAACTATTACGGTAACCAATGATTTTAATGCGCTTAGCATTTGCAATTCTGTTAATTAATGGCTTTAAATCCATTTCATTGAGTTGCGCCCATAACTGCTCTAATGAGCGCATTTCTTCCTGTAAACCCGATCCTTCGAGAGCATCCATTAATAATGGTTCTCCTTGATCTCGAGCCTTCAGTAATTCAGTTCTTAATTCGGCATGATCTTCATAACCTAATGAACGAATAAAACGACTTACAGTCGTTTTAGATACTGAGCAAGCCTCAGCAATTTCATTGGTCGATAATATTAAGACTTTATCAGGATGTGCCTGTAAGTAGTCCGCTAAACAACGGTTACTTTTTGTAAAAGTAGGATAATGTTTAGTAATTCGCTCGCTTAGCGGGTTATTCGTTCTTGTCATTAAGCACTCTCAAATTGAAATCAGTCGTTTATCTTACAACAGAAAGGAAGCTTTGCAATTCAGGTGTTTGAGGATTAGCAAAGACTTCATCACTTGCGCCCGTTTCCCATACTTTACCTTGATGCATAAATACAACTCTATCACCAACATCACGAGCAAAGTTCATTTCATGTGTCACTAAAATAAGTGTCATACCTTCTTCTTTTAATTGCTCTAATACATGCAATACTTCGCCTACTAATTCAGGATCAAGCGCCGACGTGATCTCGTCACATAGCAAGACTTTGGGAGACATCGCTAATGAACGAGCGATTGCAACACGTTGCTGCTGTCCACCAGATAAATTCGCTGGATAAGCATCTAATTTGTCACCTAATCCTACTTTTTCAAGTAATTTTTTAGCTAAGGCTTTGCACTCTTCAGCATCTTTTTTTAATACCAGCTGTGGTGCTAACATGACATTTTCAGCTGCAGTTTTATGCGGAAAAAGATTAAAACTCTGAAATACCATACCCACGCTACGACTCAATAAACGTAGTTTTAATTCATCGTCTTCAACCGCTTGATTACCTACATAGATGGCACCTTCTTGAAAGCTTTCTAGACCATTAATACATCTTAATAAAGTACTCTTACCCGAACCACTACGCCCAATGATAGAAATAACTTCACCTGCTTCCACTTTAAGGTCAACACCTTTTAAGACATGGTTTTCGCCATAATATTTATGGACTTTATCGATACTAACGAGTGGCATGATTTTTATTCTCCAAATAACGAGCTAAAACAGATAGAGGGAAACAAATAATAAAATAAAGTAAAGCGACTAACCCAAACACTTTAAAAGGTTCAAAAGTTGCGTTGTTTAACATGGTTCCTGCTTTGGTCAGTTCTACAAAACCAATGATAGAAGCTAAGGCAGTGCCTTTAACTATTTGCACAGAAAACCCGACTGTTGGTGCAATTGCCATTTTGATTGCTTGAGGAATAATCACGTGACGCATAGTTTGAGCATAAGTAAGCCCTAACGTACGACAAGCTTCCCACTGCCCTTTAGGCAATGCCTCTATACATGAACGCCAAATTTCGTGTAAATAAGCACTACTAAATAAAGTTAAAGACAAAATAGCAGCAGTCCAAGCATCAACATCAATGCCCAGTAATGACAAACCAAAAAAGGTTAGAAACAACTGCATTAGTAGCGGAACACCTTGAAATATTTCTACATAAACCTTAAAAAACACATTTAATGACGCATATTTAGCACTGCGTAAAAACGTTAAAATCAATCCAACAAGACCACCACCGATAAAAGCGAATAACGATAATAAAATTGTCCATCTAGCAGCTAACAATAGATTTCTCAAAATATCCCAATCAGTAAATTGCATCATAATTTTATTCCTTATAACGCTGGCGCTTTAAACATTACTTTACTTAATAAAGTAAATGCTTGGCGCATCAAAATAGCTAAGAAGAGATATATCACGGCAGTTACAATATATGATTCAAAGCTTAAGAATGTTCGGGATTGAACAAAATTGGCTGCAAAAGTAAGCTCTTCAAGCGAGATTTGTGAGACCACTGAAGACCCTAACATGACGATAATGCATTGACTCACCAAAGCGGGATAAACACGCTGATAAGCTGGAGGCAAAATAATATGTATAAAGATCTGACGATAAGTCAACCCTAACGTTCTTCCTGCTTCCCACTGTCCTTTAGGCGCGGCAAGAATACCTGCTCTAATAATTTCAGCGCTATAAGCCCCTAAATTAAAAACAAGTGCAATAATACCGGCTTCCCATGCGGAAAGTTTAAGACCTAATGCGGGCAAACCAAAAAAGATAAAAAACAGTTGCACAATAAAAGGGGTATTTCTGGTCATTTCGATATACACAGCACAAATACTACTTAACCAACGCTGCTGACTTATTCGGCCAGCGGCACAGTAAGTACCCACAAGTAACCCCAAAATAGTTGAAATCACAGTAATTTGTATCGTCATGCCGATGCCTGACAAAAATGTTGAAAAATAAGGAACTAACCCAGAAAAATTTACCTGATAGTCCATAATACCCCCTTCTATTAATGACAGACTATGCAGCTAGATCCGCAGGAAATGGTGCTTTAAACCATTTTTGAGAAAGTTCTTCTAGCACGTTATCTTGCTTAGCTTTTTTCACTAAACGATTAATCTCTTTAAGTAAAACGGCATCACCTTTCATTACACCAATGTAACAAGGAGAGTTCTTTAATAAAAATTTTGTCTTAGGTGCTTTACCAGGAAAACGATTAGCAATCTCAGTCACGACTAGATTACCCGTTGCAATAAGGCTAACTTGCGATGATAAATAAGCAGACAATGTTGAGTTATTATCTTCATAACGGTGAATAGTTGTTGATTTAGAAACTAATTTGCTTAGTTCTATATCTTCCACTGAACCACGTGTGACACCAACAGTTTTATTAGCAAGATCGTTTGCAGATGAGACTTTTACATCATCAGCTCCGAATACACCTAAAAAGAAGGGCGCATATGCTTCACTAAAATCGATCGCTTTCTCTCTTTCTGCATTTTTACCTAAACTCGATATAACAAGGTCTGCCTTACGAGTTTGTAAATAAGGAATTCGATTCGCACTAGTAACAGGAATCAACTCTAACTTAACCCCTAATTGTTCAGCTAAATAAGCCGCCATATCAATATCATAACCTTGAGGTTTAAAATCCGTTCCAATAGAACCAAAAGGAGGAAAATCCTGAGGAACAGCGACTTTTAACACACCTTTCTTTTGAATAGATTCTAATTGATTTGCTTGAGCAGAGTGAACCGTCAGTATTAGTAATAATGACGCACACGCACTTGATAGTAATTTACATAACTTCATTTTATATCTCCGAAAAATTAACTAATTGATAAAACAATTGAAACAACCAATCGCAATCTTGCAACGATTGTGCCAATTTAAAATGAAAAATTACGGCATAGAAAACAATAAGTTAAATAAAAACTATAATTAAATTTTGAACGAACTCTAAATAGAGTGGTGCAATGAGTCCCACAAATGGTGCAAACGCACCAATCATGTGTTGATTAAGTTTCCGATTTAAAAAGAATCAAGTCTTAAATTGAATAAGGATGCTCTTTCATCCAATGTATTGCGATATCTTCGCGTTTAGTTATCCAAACATCATCGAATGATTGCACATAATCGAGGAATTTTTTGAGCGCCATAAAACGACTTGGTTTACCGATAATGCGACAATGCAATCCGATCGACATCATCTTAGGTTTTGTACTTCCTTCTGCATAAAGGCAGTCGAAGTTATCTTTTAGATAATTAAAAAATTCATCGCCATGACTAAATCCAAAGGGAGATGAAAAACGCATATCGTTATTATCTAAGGTATAAGGGATCACTAAATGTGGGCGTGTTTTCTGTTCATCAGTAACATCAGCAACTTGCGTCCAAAAAGGTAAGTCATCACCGTAATAATCTGAATCGTAAGCAAGCTCTGGATGCTCAGCGACTAATGCGCGAGTATTAGGGGAATCACGCCCAGTATACCAGCCCATCGGCATTTTCCCGGTTAACTCAGTGATAATCTTTAATGCTTCAGCCATATCATGACGTTCTTCTTGTCTCGACGTCTTTTGATAGGAGATCCACTTTAAACCATGACAAGCAATCTCATGGCCATCTTCAATAATTGCTTGAGTGACTTCAGGGTTACGCTGTAGTGCAGTTGCAACAGCAAAGACCGTTAATGGCAATTCACGTTTTTTGAATTCATTTAATACACGCCAAACACCTGCACGAGAACCATATTCGTATAAAGACTCCATACTCATATGACGATCGGCATAAGCTTCTGCACCGGCCATTTCAGAAAGAAAGGTTTCTGAATGTTGATCGCCATGTAATACACAATTCTCGCCGCCCTCTTCGTAGTTCAGTACAAATTGGACTGCAATTTTGGCTTTATTTGGCCAATTTGCGTCGGGCACATTGTCTCTACCATAACCAATATAATCACGCGGGTTGTGTTGATCCATATATTGTTCCTTTGAGCTTCGGGCTCTGATTTATGAATAATCTATTGCTAATCATCTATTTAAACTCGGTTGAGTCAGGAGACGCTTAGCAATACATTATAAAAAATGAATAAAGGAGGTTTGCATCAAGCTAAACCTCCAATCAATCATTGTTCATTAATGGTTAAATGTGTTTATTTTAATTTACCGTCAACACCTTCAACGTAGTAATCCATACCCAATAATGCACCGTCTTGCATGACTTCACCGGCTTTAAGAATTAACTTACCTGATTGGTCTTTAATTGGACCTGTGAATGGATGGAATGTACCTGCCACGATTTTGTCTGAAAGTGCTTTAACTTCATCAGCTACTTTCTTAGGAACCGCTTTATTTAATGGTGCAATCTTAGTCATACCCGATGCTAGACCTTCCCATACATCACCAGACTTCCAAGTACCATCCATTACTGCTTTAACTTGTTTCTCGTAAAAACCATGCCAGTTATGAATAGCCGCAGTTAATTGTGCAGTTGGACCATAAGCACTCATATCTGAATGATAAGCAACGGCGTAGATACCTGCATTTTCAGCCGCTTGAACTGCTGCTGGTGAATCTGTGTGGAAAGTGATCACGTCTGCTTTTTGATCGATTAAGCTGTTTGCAGCTTCACGTTCTTTTGCAGGGTCAAACCAAGTATTTACCCAAACCACTTTAACTTTGATATCTGGGTTTACTGAACGTGCACCTAGTGTAAATGCATTGATACCACGTACGACTTCAGGAATTGGGAAAGCACCGATGTAGCCTAGTACATTTGATTTTGACATATAACCCGCAACCACACCTGTTAGGTATCGTGCTTCATAAATGCGGTCAAAGTAAGTCCCTACATTTTTAGAGCGCTTGTAACCTGTCGCATGTTCAAATTTAACATTAGGGAAATGTTTCGCTACTTTTAATGTTGGATTCATGTAACCAAAAGACGTTGTGAAAATAAGTTTATGACCACTTTGTGCAAGCTGCGTAATAACACGCTCAGCATCTGGACCTTCAGCTACGTTTTCGATAAAAGTTGTTTTGATTTTATCGCCAAACACTTTTTCTAAATTTAGACGCGCTTCATCATGTGTATAAGTCCAACCTGCTTCACCAGTAGAACTTACGTAAACAAAACCAACTTTAAGTGGTTCGTCATCAGCATGACTGAATGCTGCAAAGCTTAAACTGAGAGTTAAGCACAACATTTTGAAAATCTTACTCATATTCCTTCCCCTATTATTTGTATTTTTATGTTAAAAATTATTTAACATCGCTTTATCAGACCGACAACATATTAATCTATGTAGTCACTACTGTATTCATTTTCTATGCCAAACTAAGGTTGGTACATTGTATGCAAGCAATAAACTGACCAAATGGTCAAATTCTTTTAAATATTTTAAATTTAATGCAGAATGCATAGCTAAAGCCTTATTTAACAAGGCATAAGCGATAGAGAGAGGTTAACGTGATTCAGTTTTTACTTAACGATGAAATGATTGAATTAAAATCATTTGCGCCAAGCTTGAGCGTTTTAGACTGGTTACGCACCAATATGGGGAAAGTGGGTAGCAAGGAAGGATGTGCATCGGGTGATTGTGGTGCATGTACTGTTGTGATCGGTGATTTAATCGATGGACAATGGCATTACAAAAGCATCAATGCTTGTTTAATGCTATTAGGTAACTTACATGGAAAGCATGTTATTACTGTTGAAGCGCTTAGCACTACTATCAACCCAGATGTTGAAGATTTACATCCAGTACAAAGAGCCATGGTTGAATGTCATGGTTCACAATGTGGATTTTGTACTCCCGGATTTATTATGAGCTTATTTGTGCTTTATATGAATCACACAACTTATCCAGGAAAAGAAGCCGTGATCCAAGCGCTAGGTGGAAACCTATGTCGCTGTACCGGTTATCAACCGATCTTAAAAGCCGCTGAACAATGCTTTAGTTACGAAAATGATCCAATAAAAAACATAGCGCATGAAGATCATCGCTTTACTCAACAAGTTAAAAAACTAACGGAATCACTGCAAACATCTTTAGCAGCAAATCAAATTCCTTTAATTGAACATGGTGAACAGCATTTCTATTTACCGCAGAGTTTAACGCAATTATGCCAACTAAAAACAGCTTATCCTGAAGCGCAGTTTGTCGCGGGAGCAACGGACTTATCAGTAGAGTTTAGCCAACGACTCACTTATCAAGATCAACTTATCTCAGTGCGTTACTGTCAAGAGTTAATGCAATTTGAAAATGATGACACAGGCTTACATATCGGTGCAGCCTTACCTTACAGTGAATTTGTGGAACGCTTTTGTGAAGTTTACCCTGAAGCACATGAGCTATTTGAACGTTTAGGTTCATTGCAAGTAAGAAATGCAGGCTCACTCGGAGGCAGTATTGCTAACGCTTCTCCCATTGGCGATCCGGCTCCTTTATTAATTGCTTTAAATGCAGCCATTGAAGTACAAAGTACTCGTGGAAAGCGTGTACTCGATTTAGCAGAGTTTTTTGTAGATTATCGTAAAACCCAATTAGCTGAAGACGAAGTGATTGTGGCGATTCATGTACCTAAACGAAGACCAACGCTTAAATTAAGCTGCCACAAAATTTCAAAACGTATTGAAGATGATATTTCTGCAGTTTGTTTAGTATTAGCTTACCAATACGACGATGAAACAATACAGAAAGCACGTTGCGCAATGGGCGGAATGGCAGCCACGCCAGCGTTAGCTAAAAACGTAGCAGAAGCATTAAATGGTAAAACATTAACCTTAGAAAACCTGCAATTAGCAGCAGAGCAAATTGAAGTCGATTTTCAGCCTTTATCTGATGTACGCGCATCCTCTGAATATCGCATACAAGTTAGCAAAAACTTATTTTCTAGAATTTGGTATCAAACTCAAGAAGCGCCTCAATTCAAAAGCGCCAATCTTCACACTTCTAATGCTGTTCAAATTACCAATGCAGCGCCAATAATTCATACAAGGATCAACCATGCGGCACTTTGAAACAGACAAACCTAAAGGCCCTGCTGGCAACGCAATTGGTCGTTCTTTTGTACATGAAAGTGCAATTAAACAAGTCGCAGGAAAAGCCTTTTACATTGATGATAAAGCAGAAGATGTAAATAGTTTACATGCTTATCCAGTCTTATCGACCATAAGCTGCGGAAAAATATTATCAATTGATACTAAACCAGCGTTAGCTGAAGCAGGTGTTATTGCGATTTATAGTGCGAAAGATATTCCGGGTAAAAATGATGTCAGCCCAGTTTTCACAGGTGATATTTTGTTAGCTGAGGAAGTCATTGAATTTCATAGCCAACCTATTTTATTAGTGGTTGCAGAAAGCTATCAAAGCGCACGTATTGCAGCTCGAAAAGTAAAAATTGAATATGAAACATCAACGCCCGTGCTTGATATCAAAGAAGCCATTGCCAAAGAACATTGGGTTCGTCCCCCTCATGCCTTACACCGAGGTGATGCACAACAATCGATTATTGATTCAGCACATCAAATCAGCGGTGAATTAACTGTCGGCGGTCAAGAGCATTTCTATTTAGAAGGGCAAGTCAGCATTGCTTCACCTACGGAAGACGGCGGCATGTTCATTGAAACATCTAGCCAACATCCAAGTGAAGTTCAGCATTTAGTGGCCAAAGTCCTAAACCAACCCTTCAATTATGTGACTGTAGAAATGCGTCGTATGGGCGGTGGCTTTGGTGGTAAAGAAACACAAGCCGCACCGTGGGCATGTTTAGCTGCAATAGCGGCTTATTATACGGGCAAGAAAGTGAAAATACGCTTAGCGCGTGGCGATGATTTCCGAAGCACAGGTAAACGCCACCCTTTCTATAATACCTATCAAGTTGGCTTTGATGACGATGGTTTAATCTCTGGTGTAGATATTAACGTCAATGGTTTCTGTGGTTACTCTGCAGATTTATCTGACGCGATTGTTGACCGTGCATTGTTCCATGCGGATAACGCTTATTATTATCCCAATGCGCATATCAATGGTAATCGCTGTAAAACCAACACGGTAAGTAACACTGCATTCCGTGGATTTGGTGGCCCACAGGGCATGATAGTCGCAGAACAAATTCTTGATGATATCGCGTATTACCTTGGTAAAGATCCATTAGACATTCGTAAACTGAATTTATATAAACCGGGTCGTGATTTAACGCCTTATAAACAAAAAATCGATCAGTTTATTTTAAAAGACATGATTGAACAGGTTGAGCAAGAAAGTGATTATTGGTCTCGTATGCAAGCGATCAAAGACTTTAATAAAACCTCACCAATTATTAAAAAAGGCTTGTCACTCACGCCTGTCAAATTTGGTATCTCATTTACCGTTCAGCATTTGAATCAAGCTGGTGCATTGCTTGTGATCTATTCCGATGGCAGTGTCCATGTGAATCATGGCGGTACGGAAATGGGGCAAGGTCTAAATACCAAAATTGCACAAATAGTCGCGCAAGCTTTATCCATCGATATGAAACATATCTTGGTCAATGCAACGCGAACAGACAAAGTGCCGAATACCTCACCAACAGCCGCTTCAAGTGGAACAGACTTAAATGGTATGGCCGCTTTAAACGCTGCGAATATCATTAAAGAAAGATTAATCGAATTTGCTTGTGAACACTTTGAAGTGAACAAAGACACAATCCAATTTGTTGATAACCAATTAATTCACGATAAAGGCAAAATTAGCTTTGCTGAGTTAATTCAGTTGGCTTATATCAATCGTATTTCATTGTCAGCTACGGGTTTTTACGCAACACCTGAAATCTATTACGACAGAGAAAAAGCAGAAGGTCGTCCTTTCTTCTATTACTCTCACGGCATTGCATTGAGCGAAGTAGAAATCGATTTATTAACCGGTGAAAATACGCTAACTCGCGTAGATATTTTGCATGATGTGGGCAATTCAATTAATCCTGCATTGGATATCGGACAAATCGAAGGTGCCTTTATTCAAGGTATGGGCTGGTTAACGACTGAAGACTTACGTTGGAATGAGAAAGGTGAATTAGCGAGTAATGCGCCAGCTACTTACAAAATTCCAGCGATTGGTGATACACCTGCCGAATTTAATGTAAAGCTCTATGATTCACAAAATCCTGCAACAACGGTATTCAAATCTAAAGCCGTCGGTGAGCCGCCATTTATGTTGGGGATTAGCGCTTGGAGCGCAATCCGTAATGCTATAGCAAGCATTACAGATTACAAATATGCACCAAGTTTAAATACACCAGCCACCGCTGAATGTATTTTAAATGCGGTGCAGGTTGCCCAGCAATGGCAACAAAAACAGCAGCAAAAAAACCAAGGATAACAGTATGCTAAATAGTTCTATACAAGATCATAATCAAGCTTCTGCTCAAGGTTTACATCCACATAGCTGGTTGCAAGCAATCAACGAACTTGAAGCTAATGGTGACACGTATGCATTGATTACCGTATTAGGTACTTCAGGTTCAACGCCGCGTGCGATTGGCACGAAAATGGTGATCAGCGAAAAGAATATCTACGCCACCATTGGCGGTGGCCATTTAGAGTTTAAAGCGATTGAACATGCTCGAGAACTATTGAAGCAAGAGCAAACTTGCCAAGCCGTTGAAAACTTTCAACTCGGTGCAAGCTTAGGGCAATGTTGTGGTGGAACGGTTGTGGTGTTGTTTGAAGTGTTTGTGAATGACAAAATGCATTTAGATATCTACGGCGCAGGCCATGTAGCACAAGCTTTGATCCCTATTTTAGCGCAGCTGCCAATTCGCATTCGCTGGATTGATAGCCGTGCCGATCTTTTCCCTGCAGAAGTACCAAGCAATGTTCAAAAAGTTATCGATGAGCAACCTGTCGACCAAGTTAAATCAGCGAAAAAAGATAATGCCTTTTTGATATTGACGCATAACCACCAGCTAGACTTTGACCTTTGCCAAGCCATTCTTAAACGCGATGATGCTTTGTGGATGGGCGTTATAGGTTCAGACACTAAAGCCAAACGATTCCAATATCGTTTAACTCAACGTGGATTTTCAGAGCAACAAATCGAGCAGATGATTTGCCCTGTTGGTTTAAAAGAAGTCACAGGAAAACTACCGATGGAAGTGGCGATTGCTATTTCAGGACAACTCGTTGAATTGTATCAAAGCCAACAAACGAAACAGTCTAATCAGCAAGGCGCACAATGGAAATCGTTAACCAATAACCTAATTCATTTAAGCGCAGAACAAGTTAAAGCAGCAGGTTAATACCAAACACATTATTTAATGTAATTGGTAAAATTTAGAGGCATTTGAGATGACAAAAGCACAAGAAACGGTATTAGTATTCGGCGATGTTTTAGACTTTATTGGCGATCCAAACAAACTTGGAGAGCAGGCTCATCGTTACTTCTCACCCGGTGCATTATTAATTAAAAATGGAAAGGTGCTAGAAGCTGGCGACAAAAATGACATCCAGAATAAACACGCAAGTCTCTTAACGGACTCAAAAGTTGAAATTAAAGATTTCACGGGACAATTAATCCTTCCGGGCTTAATTGATACTCACATTCATTTTCCACAAACTGAAATGATTGGTGCCTACGGTGAGCAATTATTAACTTGGCTAGAAAAACACGCATTCCCAGCGGAACAACAATTTCACGATAGCGAATATGCAACCGGAATAGCCAATATTTTCATCGATGAACTATTACGTAACGGAACCACCACTGCTTTGGTATTTGGCACGGTTCACCCACAATCTGTCGATGCATTTTTCACTGAAGCACAAAAACGTAATTTACGTATGATCGCAGGTAAAGTGATGATGGATAGAAACTGTCCTGAAACCTTATCTGATACCGCTGAAAGTGGTTATCAAGAAAGCAAAGCACTGATTGAAAAATGGCATGGTGTTGATCGTTTAAGCTATGCAGTGACACCTCGTTTCGCTCCGACTTCAACTAAAGCACAGCTTGATAACTGCGGTAAATTACTCAAACAATATCCAGATGTTTATTTGCACACGCACCTTTCAGAAAACAAAGATGAATGTAAATGGGTACAAAGCTTATTTGAAGAAAATCAAGATTACCTAAGCGTTTATGAGGATGCAGGTTTAGTGAAGAAACGCGCTGTATTTGCGCACGGTATTTACTTATCAGATAGAGAATATAAAAGCCTAGCAGACAACCAAGCAGCTATATCACATTGCCCAACGTCTAACCTCTTTATTGGCTCAGGATTATTTAATTTAAAAGCCTGTGAAGAACATGACGTTACCGTTTCCATGGGCACAGATGTGGGCGGCGGCACCAGCTTTTCATTATTTCAAACCTTCAATGAAGCTTACAAAATACAACAATTACAAGATAACTCACTTTCAGCATTTAAAGGCTTGTACTTATCTACGTTAGCAGGCGCAAAAGCGTTAGATTTAGAAGGGACGATTGGTAATTTCCAACCAGGATGTGAAGCTGATTTTATTGTATTAGATAACTCGCCAACACCTTTTCTAACCTTTAGATTAAAACAATGTAAGGATTTAGAAGAAAAGCTATTTACCTTGATGATGTTAGGCGATGATCGCTGTATCAGTGAAACCTTTGTGATGGGAAAAAGTATCTACAAAAAATAACCAATGAGAGTTGTATAAGGCTGTTACTTTCACAACCTTATACAACTTATTCAAACTGATTAACTATTCTTATGCCACGGTTTACCCAATGCCATTGGCTCGAACAGTTTTAAGCGTTGTTTATCACGACTCAGCATCACTAATACCACTAAGGTAGCTACATAAGGCATCATCGCTAATAGGTTAGAGGAGATTGACCAATTAAGCCCTTGCGCCACAAGATGCATAATACTCGCAAAACCAAATAGATAAGCGCCCAATACAATACGCTCGATACGCCAGCTAGCAAATACCACTAAGGTTAACGCAATCCATCCTTTACCTGACACCATGCCTTCCGTCCACATTGGTGTATAAGCAATCGATAAATAACCACCTGCTAGTCCAGCCATTGCACCACCGAACATCACCGATAAATAACGAATGCGCATTACAGGCAAACCAATATTACTTGCTACCGTTGGATCTTCACCCACAGCGCGAACCGACAAACCTTGGCGGTGATAACGGAAGAATAAATACACAACCACAATCAGAACCCAGCTCAGGTAAACAATCGCATTTTGCGCAAATAGTGCTTTACCTATGATTGGGATATTTTGTAATTCCGTTTCCACTAAAGCAGGTAAAACAGTGATTTGCTTACCTTCATAATCATTACCTAAAAAAGCAGATAATCCGGTACCAAAAATAGTTAAGGCTAACCCAGCCGCTACTTGGTTCGCATTAAGGTGCAATGCAATAAAACCAAATAACAATGACATTGCCATACCCACCAGCATTGCAAAAACGAAACCAAGAAAATGATTATCCGTATGGTACATCGCAATAAACCCAGCGACTGCCCCCATCAACATCATGCCTTCTTGACCTAAGTTTAAAACGCCACTTTTCTCACAGACCATTTCACCTAATGCAACCAGTAAAAGCGGTGTGCCTGTTAGGATCATGGCGAATAAAATATTGGTGATTAAATTGATATCCATTTATTTATCTCCTTGAGTCGCTGTTGAGAGAAAACGAGGTAAGGTAAACACCACTCGATAACGGATCAACACATCACATGAAAGTAGGAAGAACAAAATCAATCCCTGCAAAATCCCAGTAATTGAACGTGGTAGATTCAACACCATTTGCGACATTTCGCCACCCATAAAGATTAACGCAATCAGCAAACCTGCTAGCGTGATCCCCAACGGATGCAAACGTCCAAGAAAGGCAACAATAATCGCAGAATAACCATAACCCGGAGAAATAGCAGGAATTAATTGCCCTGTTGTCCCCGTCACTAATACAGCTCCAGCCAATCCTGCCAGCGCACCGCCGACCAAAAACACCATCACGGCTAGTTTCGTTTCTTTGTAACCCGCCATACGTGCTGCAGGTTTATCCAGTCCAAGCACTTTAATTTGAAAACCTAAAAAGGTTTTGCTCATAAATACCCAAACCACAACCAGAGCCAATAACACTAATAACAAGCCGACATGCAAACGTGTACCTTCAAACAAAATAGGTAACAAAGTACTATCGCCAAACAAAGCACTTTCAGGGAAGTTATAACCGTTAGGATCTTTTAATGGTCCATAAACCGCCCACAGTAAAGTATTCAACGCGATGTAATTCATCATAATGGTGACTAAGGTTTCATTACAATTTAAACGCAGGTTAAGAAACGCCGAAATACCCGAACAAATCATCCCGCCGACCATACCTGCAATTAACGCTAATGGCATTGCCCAAAGGCTTGTTGAATCAACAAATTGTAATGCCATTGTTGAACTGACCACGGCACCTAATAATAACTGCCCTTCGGCACCGATGTTCCAAATAGAAGCGCGATAACATAGGGCTAAACCATAGGCACAAAGTAAGATTGGAATGGCAACCACTAATAATTCGGTAATACCGTACCAATCTGCAATCGGACTAATAAAGAAAGTATAAAGCGCAAGTACAGGATCTTTTCCTAATCCCCAAAATAAAAAGGTACCTGCAATCAAGGTTAAAAACACTGCTAACACAGGAGATAAATATCCCCACTTAACCGAGGCTTGACCACGTGCGACTAATTTAATCATGAGTTAGCACTCCTTGCTTACTTTCTACATTCGTTGATGCAGTATCAAAATCACCTGCCATCCATTGTCCTAACTTCACTAACGGTAACGCTTCAGGCTCTAAGAAATCAGAAAGCTCACCATCACACAGCGCACCTAAACGGTCACAGACTTTATAAAGCTCATCTAAATCTTCAGAGACAATTAAAATCGCACAACCACGATCCCTTAATTCCAAAATCGCTTGATGAATTGCCACTTGTGCACCAATATCCACTCCCCATGTAGGATGTGACATTAATAAAAACAACGGTTCTTGCTCCACTTCTCGTCCAACAATAAACTTCTGTAAATTACCACCAGACAAACTTTCAGCCGCATCATGATTACCAGCGGTTTTCACCTTGTATTTTTCAATAATATGGTCTGCCAATGCAGTAATATTCGCTTTGTTTAAAAAACCATGTTTCACTAAATCTGAATCAAAACTGGTTAACAACGCATTATCGCGTAAATCTAATTCAGGCACTGCACCTCGCCCTAAACGATCTTCTGGTACAAAAGCCATGCCTAAACGACGACGCGCTAAAGGCGATAAATGATCAACAAAATCACCCGCAAACTTAATGGCTTTTGAATGACGGTGAATTTCTTCGCCCGATAAGGCTTTAAACAATTCATCTTGTCCGTTACCCGCAATACCCGCGATGCCAACGATTTCACCCTTTTTAACCTGTAAATTAATGCTTTTAAGTGCGATATCAAACTGACTTAACGCCGGTGTTGATAGGTTTGCAATATCAACAAACACTTCCCCGCCCACTGCGCGTCGGCATTCATTACTAATGGCAATATCGTCACCGACCATCATACGCGCGATAGATTCCGAGGTTTCATCTTTAGGGTTACAATGCCCTGTCACTTTACCCGCTCGTAGAATGGTTGCGGAATCACAAAGCTCTGTCACTTCATGTAATTTATGGCTAATAAATAGAACGGAACAACCTTCTTTGGTCAGTTGTTTTAGTGTTTTGAATAGGTCGTCGACTTCTTGCGGTGTTAATACTGAGGTAGGTTCATCTAATATGAGTAGTTGCAGATCCAGTAACAAACAACGCACAATTTCAACACGTTGACGTTCACCTGTGGATAAACTTGAGATTCGGCGCTCAGGATCCAGTGGCATGCCATATCGTTCCGATGTTTTTTTAATACGCGCCGCTAAGGTTTTAGGGTTACCAGCTTCTGCGCCTAACACCAATGCAATGTTTTCGGTAACGGTTAACGTTTCAAATAAAGAGAAGTGTTGAAACACCATACCAATGCCTAAGCCTCGAGCAACAGCAGGTTCGCTAATCGACACTTCCTTGCCATTCCACACTATCGTGCCAGCATCGGGTTTAACCACACCGTAAAGCATCTTCATTAAGGTACTTTTTCCGGCGCCATTTTCACCTAATAAAGCATGAATTTCACCATGCTCTATATTTAGAAACACGTCATCATTGGCTTTACAACCGGGGTATTCTTTAGTGATCCCAAGCATCGCTAAACGCTTAACATTATTCATTGATAACTCCCTATTTTACACCCACTTTTTAAAGTGAAATTATGATTTGGCACGTTACGTGTTTAACAATACTAAGAGCCCATAACAAAATATTTAATATCAATATAAACAGGTTGATTTATTTAATAGTTAAAAAAGAAAAACACTTCCTTTTTTACACAACCTGTCCATTTGGTCAAAGTTGGTATGATATTAGCAATAACCTTACCAGTTATTAAATAATTGCATTGTGCGTGCTAGCGCGCCGTAAGCATAAGAAGCCTTATGTACCATGCAGGTTAACCTTAGAGAACATTAAACAAAACTCGCTTAATGTCATTATTTAATAAAAGCTGAGACAGTGAAAAATGGGCATTCGCACTAAATACGTTCATTTTAAGCTTGTAGCGCACCATTAAAGGGCTAAAACTCACTCAAATAGCACCGTTTAATGCGTTACGTGATAGCTAATCATATTTATTTTGCAAAGGAATAGTAATGACTTTAGATCAAATCAACAAGGCGAATTCAGAGCAAATTTACAGCCTCTTCGAAAACTGCTGTTGCGCGCCAAATTGGATACAAAAAATGATCGATGCTCGCCCTTTTTCAAGTAAAGAGGCTGTACTTGAGGCTTCAGAAAAGAATTTTGCACAACTTGTTGAAGCAGATTATCTCGCCGCTTTTGAAGGACACCCGCAAATAGGGAATTTAGAAACGCTTGCTAAAAAATACGCAAATACATCAGGTAGTGCAAGCCATGAACAATCTGGCATGTCTGCCGCTCAAAAATCGGTGCTTGAAGAGATGCAAGCACTGAATATCGAATACCTAGAAAGATTTGGCTTTATCTTTATTGTGTGTGCCTCAGGCAAAAGCGCACAGGAAATGCTGGATCTCATTAAAAGTAGAATCAATAACGATCGCCAAAGCGAACTCACTATCGCTGGTAACGAACAAGCAAAAATCACCAAAATACGTTTGGAAAAATTATTATGAATCAGAACCCAATTACGACACATATTCTCGATACATCACAGGGTAAGCCTGCTGCCAATGTACAAATTAAACTATTCGTTTTACAAGGTAAAGAATGGGTTACATTGTCTTCAGCCCTGACGAACCAAGATGGTCGCATCAACGATTGGCAAGATAACAGCTGGTATCAAGACGCAGCCATTGAAGATCTTTTTGGCACTTATAAAATCCTTTTTGAACTCGACCCATATTGGGAAACACAAAGCGCACCTGCTTTTTATCCAAGTGCTGAAATCACTTTCCGATTACAAGATGAAAGACATCATCACATCCCACTTTTACTCAATGCATTTGGTTACTCAACGTACCGAGGCAGTTAATTTATTCCCTTTGCTTGTAATAAGAATAAATAGATAAAACAAAAATAATTAGAAAAAGAAGGTAACTATTATGGGAAATTATTTAATTGAAATTGCGCACTTAGTATTGCGTTATTTTCACGTCATCGCAGGTATTGCATGGATCGGTGCATCATTTTATTTTGCATGGTTAGATAACAGCTTACAAACGCCACCCAAAGAAAAACAAGACAAAGGCATCAAAGGCGACCTGTGGGCAATACATGGCGGTGGCTTTTACGAAGTTGCGAAATACACCAACGGCCCAGAAAAAATGCCAACTACATTACATTGGTTTAAATGGGAAGCTTATACGAGTTGGATCACCGGTATTTTATTATTCAGTTTACTTTATTACGTAGGCGCAGATGCGAACTTACTAGACAGCGCGAAGAGTGACTTAAGTAAGTTTGCCGCTATTACGACTTCGCTTGCAAGCATTGCAATCGGGTATATTGTTTACCGCTTATTATGTAACTCGCCATTAGTTAAAAATGGCTACTTATTCACAGCAACTATAATTGCACTACTTGCATTATGGACATGGGGATTTGATCAATTATTTGCAGATAAAGCCGTTTATATTCATATCGGTGCATTAATTGGTACGTGTATGTCGGGCAATGTATTTCAAGTTATCATGCCAGGACAACGCTACCTTGTGAAAGAAGTAGAAGCAGGTCGAATTCCAGATCCAGCTGTAGGTTTAAAAGCGAAGTTATGTTCAATTCATAATAACTACGCAACCCTACCAATCATCTTCATTATGCTAAGTAACCACTTTTCACATACCTACACGCATCAATATGGTTGGGTTGTATTAGTCGCATTAATTGTTATCGGCATGTGGATCAGACATTACTTTAACCTTAAGCATCGTCACATTAACAAACCGTCGATTTTGGTATCTGGTATCGCTGCATTCTTTGCGGTCATGCTAGCCATTGCACCATGGGAAAGCTTTGAAACTAAAGTAAATACAGTACAAGTGTCAGATCAGCAAGCATGGACTATCATCGAGCAACATTGTACTGAATGTCACAGCGCAACGCCGACATCTCCGTTATTCACTAGCGCACCGCTAGGCTTTACCATTGATTCTATTGAAGCCGCACAAACGCACTCAGACAACATCTACACGCGTGCAGTGATCAATCAAGATATGCCATTAGGCAATATGAATAATATGACACCAGAAGAGCGCAAAACCCTAGCGATTTGGATTGAGAATTATCGCGTAGCGAAAGGGAAGTAATAACGATGGTTTGGTCAGTTGGATAACTGACTAAATCCTTCTGCTGATTCCCACAGTCCTTTGTGGGAATGCAAACTGTCAATTTGTATGGGTTGGGCTCGTCTACGCTCGTCATTGCTTTATAAATAATATTCGCTTTTTGTTTCGCCCTGTCGGCGACTCTACTTTCTCTCTGCCAGCAGAGAAAGTAAGCCAAGAGACTGGCACCGAATCACTTTCTATTCCAATCTACTCATTCATTTTAAACGTACCGTTTCGGACGTGCAAAGGACACGCATAGCTTAGTCCGCTCATAACACTATGCTGTCGCATAAATCACTCCATGCACTAGCCGAAACTAAGCCAAACGTCCTGTTTGGCTTTGCTAAAATAAGCTCCCAGATTGGGAAAGTTCAACGGTGGGGATGTCGTAGCCGCATTGAGTCATGCTCTATTATTTATAGGAAAACTTAATTCCGTGTCTCTACAGTAAACACGGAACTTTTCCGCCTTTCCACATGAGAAAGGTTTTATGTTTTCATTTAATAGTTTGATTTAATGCTTCATTACACTAAAGTAATGCCTAATTTATCAAATTAAACTATTCCGTATTTCCACCGTAAATACGGAATAATTCGGCTTAGTTACGCTGTTAGGCCTCAAGGAGGAACTATGAATGATATTGCATACGAACAATTTATTAATGTTGAAGCTGAAAAGTTAATTGAAATATTTGTTGGAGATGTTGATCAATTAGTTCAAATATTAAAAGCTCACCTGTATACAGAAAACTTTCTTGAAAAAATCATTTTAGCTACTTTAATTCGTGGCGATAAACTTATTGAGAAAGGTAATTTTTCATATCATCATAAACTTTTGATTTGTGAATCCGTTGATGCTCTACCTGATACGTTAGTATCTAGCTTGAGAAATTTGAATAAACTACGAAATAAATTTGCGCATCAAATGGATATGCAAATATCAGAGGCTGATGTGACTAAAGTAGGTAGTCCATTAGGTAATGAATATACAAAACTAAAAAAAGGTAAAGAGGGACGTGTTGGGTATTTATATTCCACATTATTAGTCACAATATGTTCAAAGTTAGCAAAAATTGCTTATCATATTGAGCATGAAAATGCCTAACAAGCACTTTAAACGGAACAAAAACAGTTGGCTGTTTCGCTCCGCTACACAATTATAGCCAACAATTTTTGCCCGCTTAAGTGGGCGTTACGAGGAGTGAATATGGATTTTATTCAGTCTGATAGGTTTGAAGAATCAGTTGCGATAATAAAGAAGAATATGGCTCCATATTACAAAGAGCTAAATTTGGTATGGGATGATGAAGCAAAGTTATCTCGTTATAAGGAATGCTCTCTCTGGGTTATTAAAATTATGAACACCGAAGTCGGGTTCTACATGGCTTACGAATATGAAGGAATGTTTTATATCGCTGAACTTCATATTGATTCAAATTATCGCAACAAAGGATATGGTACTGAAGCACTATCCAAAATTCGAGAAATCGCGGCAGAAAGTGGATATAAAGAAATTCGTGTTGGCGCTTTTAAGAACAGTGGTGCACTGAAGCTATATGAGAACTTTGGCTTTAGAAGAGAGGGCGAAACAGAATATACCCATGAGCTTGTTGCAACCACGTAACAAGCGCATGAAATATCGCGCACTCCGTGCGCTGGACTCGCAACAAGTTGCTCGCCATTTATGCGAGCGTTAGTGTTTAAGGAATATAAATGAAATCTGCGTGGTTGCTTTTTAGTCTTTTTTTTCCAGTGGTTGTTTTTGCCAAGTCTAGTTTAGTCACGGTAAATGGCTATGATGTCGAATACGAGATGGCTGGTAATGGCAAACATACCGTATTCTTAGAGGCTGGAGGTTCAGCAGGTTTATCTGATTGGGACCCTATTTTCAAAAGTCTTGCCAAGAACACTCGTGTTATTCGTTACTCTCGGATTGGAAACGGTGGCTCAGAGCTCGTTGTGAAGAATTATAGCTCTGAGGAGTATGCTGAAGAGGCTCGTTTAGTTCTTGAAGCTCTTCACATTAAAAAACCAGTAGTTTATGTGGCCCATTCATATGGCGCTTACATCGCTAGACGCTTTGCTGCTACCTATCCTGAATGGGTTTCCGGGTTAATGCTAGTTGAGCCAGCTTCAGAACATGATGTTGATATTATGAGAAGAATTGATCTTACTAAAGCAGAAAAAGAAATTGCTCAAGTGAAACTGGACGATATGAAAAACGGAATGTCTAACCAATACCTAGATTTCTGGGCTAAACGACCACTGCCCGGTTATCCAGAGATACAGGATATTCCTGTAACAGTCATTGCATCAATAAAAAAATATGAAAATCCTCCATTACTCTTTTTCACAGATGAAGCACGGGAAATGTGGGGAGAATTACACTCTGAATGGGCAAACGCATTTCCACAAGGAAAGGCTGTATTAACAAACAAGAGTTACCATTTCCCACAGAAAGATGAGCCAGATATGGTCGTTCAGGAAGTCATCGACTTGTTGGGGAGAATTAAACACTAACAAATGCAGTCAGCGGATTCGCTTCGCTCTCCGCTGCTGCAAGCGTTATAACTCACGAAGAGGTTCATAATATGATTAGTATTCGTTTGGCTAAATTCTCTGATATAGAGTCATTAATTCCCCTAAATTCTGAGGTGCAGTCATTACATATTGATATTGCTCCAAGTGTGTTTTGTGAAGTTAAAAAAGATGAGCTATCGAAGTGGTTTCAGGAACAAATTGAAGACTGTAATACGCAATTATATATTGCAGAAAATAGTAGAAAAGTTTTGGGTTACCTGATTATAAAAGTCATTAAACGCCCTAGTAATCCATTTATGCTTAAACAACATTACGCATACATTGATCACATGTGCGTAGATTCAGAATATCGAGGCAATGGGATCGGCCGTAAGCTTATTTCTGTTGCTGTTGCCTTTGCAAAAGACAGTGGAATAGGCCACATAGAACTAGATGTGTGGTCAAAAAATATCAATGCTAAAAATGCTTATAAAAAAATCGGATTCGAGGCTAGTAGAGAAAAGCTTATTTGCAAGGTTGAGTTATAACAAGAAAATCAACAAGGAGAAGTCATGGTTGAGTGGACTAATTTAACTGGTTGCTTTGGTGAAGGAACTCAAAACCCTTCAGACGATGATTTAAAGAAAGCTCTTAGTGAGCTTTTTAAATCACAAGATAACGAGCATCCAGATGCTTGGATAGAGTATGGTTCAGAAAATGGCCCGCTATATTCTGTATCTATATTTTCTAGTGGCTATGCACTCTACACAAAATACAGTGATGCAGACATGAGTGATGAGCTAGAAAACAAAAAAATTGAAAACGTAACAGAAGATTCTGCATTCGCTCTATGGAAGAATCTTATGGATGGTAATGAATCAAAAATATAACAAATATAGCCACAGGAAAAATAGTCTTCCCCCACTTTAGTGGACACCTTCTCATTACACTGAGGAGGTTATGTTGAGTAATCAACAAGAAGGAAAAGATTTTTCACTTGTTGGAAAGAGGACTTTGGACCGGCATTGATGGCAATTCGAAAAGCCTTAGATCCTCGTATTCAGCAGTGGCGTCAAATTAAAAAGTACGGGACATCCAAACATTGATTTCTAAAGCATCAATAGCTTAAGATAAACAGATTATTCAATGTGGCAGTAAGGTATTAAGACGTAATAATGAACATACGTAAATATTCACAACGAGATTACCATCAGAAGAAAAAGTCTTGGACATATATGGTCACTCTTTGTAAATCAAGTTCAAATTGATTTTTATTTATTATTTCACTGTCGATATTGTATAAAAAACTCGTCACCCTTCATTATTAAGGGATAACCTTTCTGGT
>NZ_SNUB01000026.1 GCF_004378355.1 Psychromonas algicola | reverse complement strand
ATTTGTTTTGCCTGAACGGCGAGAGAGAAGTTACCCAAGAATGGTTAAAGCGAGACCCAAAAGATACGCAGAAAGAAAAGGTAAAAAAATGCCCATCAGTTCTTAACTGACAGGCATTAAACGTTAACAGTTCGCTTTTTATTTTATGTAAAACCTCACCTTTGTTTAATCTGCGTCATTATCCCAACCTCAAATTCCATGCTATTTATTATTAAGCAGGGTCACATTTTCAACAGTATGCCTGCGTTTTTATTCTAATTACTGGTTTGATAAGAAATTCTGACTAAAGTTAATTGTATATATTAGGATTCAGTTTTTTTGATAGTTCTCACTATATAAAAGGATAGATATAGATGGAAGGCGAACGCGTAAAATTTTCAGAAGAAGATAGTTTAATATCAACAACCACTGCTGATAGCCATATTACTTATTATAATGATGACTTTTCACGTGTCGCAGGATATGAAAAAAACGAACTTCTTAATAAGCCTCATAATATTATTCGCCATGAAGACATGCCTAAAGCCGCATTTGGACAGCTTTGGAGCTATATTCAATCTGGAAAAAGTTGGATGGGGCTAGTCAAAAATAAATGTAAAGGCTCTGGTTATTATTGGGTATCTGCTTTTGTTACTCCTATCATTGGTGAAGATGGCGAAGTTAAAGAATATCAATCAGTTAGAACACAACCAAGTGATGAACAAATATCACGAGCAATGAAGCTTTATAAAAGATTGAAAAAAGGCAGTGTCCCCGTCCGACGTATGCAATGGCTTAATTTAATGATGATTATTGCCGTTATTGAAGTCTTGTTACTCGCAGGAGTGGTCTTAGAGGCGATCCCTACACTGTTAGCTGGTGGAGCGCTTATCGGCTTTGTGATGATACAAATATTAATACTACTTAACATTAAAAAAAGGCTCTCTTCAATTACTAAAGCTTCTGAGAATAATTATGATAACCCTTTGATGGAGAAGCCTTATACTGGCTATTGTGATGATTTTTCGAAAATAGAATTAGCGATGCAGATGAAACGCGCTGAATTACGAGCAGTCACTGCGAGAGCAACGGAAACTTCAGATCATATTTTAGTTGCTGCGAATGATGAGTTTCAAAATAGCCAAGATATTGATGTTGAATTACATGAGCAAGATGTTGCCATTGATTCCATGACTGAGTCAGCAGATGAAATGCTCGCTTCTATTCATGAAGTAGCTGATCAAGCAAAACATAGCTCTGAATTTACTTCAAACACCAAGAACACTGCAACCAAGGCTGTTGTTACCATTAATGAAGCTGTAAAAACAGTTCATGCATTAAGCCAACAACTAGAAGAGTCGAAAGCGGCTTTGAGTCAGTTATATAGTGATGTTGATGGTATTAAATCTATTCTTACTCTTATTCAAGGTATTGCCGACCAAACTAATTTATTAGCATTGAATGCCGCTATTGAAGCCGCGAGAGCTGGTGACCACGGACGAGGGTTTGCTGTTGTTGCTGATGAAGTACGCACTTTGTCAGGGAAAACCAGTTCTTCTGTAGAAGAAATTCGTTCCAACATTGAAGCATTACAGTTAACCGTTAATAAAACTGGAACGATAATGGAAAAAGGGATCCTTTCTTCAAAAGAGAGTATGGATAAATCTGAACAAGGTAAAGAAGCCTTTAGAGTTGTGATGGAAGATTTAACAAGTATTGGAGAACAAAGTGCGCAAACACTCGCTTCAATTACTGACCAAGTTACAGTGACCAAGGGAATGTCGGATCATGTGCAACGAATGAAAGAAGCGAATAATACTAATCGTACGTTATCAGGTAATTCATTAGAAAGAACAAGGCAGATAGTTGAGAATTTAGAAAGTTTACAACGTTTAGTTATGCAGTTTAAAAGCTCTTAATTATCGATTATTTAAGCTAATGGAACAATTTGATTTAGATCATTAAAGTTGCTGAATTTATCACTATTTTTTGTATTGGAGATCTAGCTAAAAAATAAAAACAGCATTTGTGTCTACTGTTATTTCAGGTACACGAAACAAGGAGAAAAGTAATGACTTATACTCATATTTTAGTTGCTGTTGATTTTGATAAAGGAACAATGGATGTTCTTAATAAAGCGGTTAGTTTAGCTAAATCGCTTGATGCTAAGGTGTCCTTGGTGCATGTCGATAGTCAAGTCAGCGATATTGGTATTTTTAGTGGGTTGATTGATACAGAGCTTGTCGGTATTGAACCTGTCCATCCAATGTCAGAACAATCAAATAAAAAATTAACAGAGCTTGCACAGAAGGCTGGTTATCCTATAACTAATAAGTTCTTGATCAATGGTGAGCTTACTTTTGATTTAGAAGAGCCAGTGAAAAACGCTGGTATTGATTTGATTGTTTGCGGTCATCATCATAACTTCTGGAGTCGAATGAAACCTTCTGCTGGTGGGTTAATTAATACTTCCCCTGTTGATTTGCTAATTATTTCATTGGAAGACTAATTATTTACTCACTTTTAATAAGCTAATTTTTAACAAGTAAATACAAAAATGCCAGATGAATATCATCTGGCATTTTATTTTATTGGCTTTTTATATCGACAGTGAGAGGCCTTTGATGCTTAGATTTTATAAGTATTGCATCGACCTTTTTTTATTTTATCTAGCGATAGATTTAGCTGCCAATAATACCGCCATCATCTTTTGTGATCATTACAATCGTTGAGCGCGGTTTGCTATCTCCACCATGCGGGTAATGTGCACTTGGATGTTGTACACCAACAAACATTGTTTTTTGGTCTTCAGAGAAAGTTAAGCCTGTGATCTCACATCCAATTGGACCTGTTAAGAATCGGCGCACTTCACCTGTTTCTGGATCGCCACATAACATTTGGTTGTTACCTTGTCCGGCAAAGTCTCCTTCATTTGAGTAATTGCCATCTGTTTGGATCCATAAACGACCTGCTTTATCAAAGCCAATACCATCAGGACTGTTGAACATATTATCTTTATTAATATTGTCACTGCCTGCGTATAAGTTACCTTGATGAACCGTTGGATTACCCGCAATTAAGTATAAATCCCACTGGAAAGTATCACTTGTGTGATCATGTTTTGTTGGAGACCAACGCACGATTTGACCGTAATGATTCTCTGCTCTTGGATTAGGACCTTCAACATCTTGTCCTGCTTTTACGCCGCGGTTTTTGTTATTGGTTAATGTACAAAATACATGCTTTTTGTCTGGATGAATAGCAACCCATTCTGGTCTGTCCATGGTCGTTGCACCAACTTGAGTTGCTGCTCGACGTGCAAAAATCATGACTTCTGCTTGGCTATTAAATCCGTTTGCTTTCGTTAAGCCGTTTTTACCGTAGGTTAACTCTAACCATTGGCCTTCGCCCTCTAGCTTGTCTTTTTCCATACCAAATTTAGCTACATATAGCGTACCTTCTTCAAGTAGGTTACGGTTTGCTGCATTGTTACCTTTTTGGTATTTGTCTTTTGATACAAACTTGTAGAGATGCTCTCCACGCTCATCATCACCAAGGTAAACAACGACATGGCCATCATCATTAACCATTAATGCTGCATTTTCATGTTTAAAGCGACCTAATGCTGTACGTTTTAATGGTGTTGATGTTGGATCATTAGGATCGATCTCAACAACCCAGCCATGACGATTTGGTTCTGTTGGGTTTTTAGATAAGTCAAAGCGTTCATCAAAATTGTGCCATTGGTATTTGCTTTGTACTGCTTTTACGCCGTAACGTTTATGATCGTCTGTTAGGGCGACATCTTGCTCTGAACCAAAAAATCCGTTGAAGTTTTCTTCACAGGTTAAGTAAGTTCCCCAAGGTGTTTCACCATTTGCACAGTTGTTAAAAGTACCTAATACTTTTTTACCGGTTAGGTCTGCTTTGGTTTTTAATAAGTCATGACCAGCGGCTGGTCCTGTTACTTCCATTTCAGTGTTTGCTGTAATACGACGATTGGCTTTACCTTGTTGGTCTAGTGCCCATTGACCATTCTTTTTCACAATTTCTACAATGGTAATACCAACAGCCGCTTGCGCTTTTTTAACATCATCAGCTGTCATCGCTTTGCCTTGATGGTCAAATAGATGTTTATAGTTTGTGTATTCATTATTTACTGCAAGAATAGCTCTGTCATTAGAGACAGGGAAGATACTCATACCGTCAGTATTATCGCCAAACTGCATTGTCTGTGCTTTAGAGTCTTGTTGCCCATTGGCATTAAATGCAGGAGCATTTGGAAGAATAGGATCGCCCCATGACATTAAGTTACTTGTGCTATAGCCTTTAGGCACAATGATATTATCGCTTGTTGACGTCGGCACTGCTGTGAAGTTTAACAGAGAGTATTCCATCATTCCTGACATTGCCTGCGCAACTGGGTTTAAAGTTAAAAATGCCCCGGCACCTGCTGCCGCTGTGCCAATTAAAAAACCACGACGTGATAAGCGTGCATTAACCATTTTGCTAAAATCAGATTCTTTTTCAATTAACTTTGTCATTACATTTCCTTTTGGGGGGATTTATTATCATCTAATTATTGAACAATAGCCTAAATGAGGTATATGACATTAATATGGCAGCTTTATGACGGTTTGATAAATATAAAAGCAAAGGCGGTTTCTATTCAATTGCATGTAAATGTTAAAACAATGTTATGGGAATGTGGTTGTATCACGTTTTTGAAAATAGTGATTATGATGCGTTTTTTACTTTCTGCTATGATTTTTTTCACGATTATATTTGAAGTAAGGTTATATAATAATGAAATATTTATATGCAAGACCTTGGCTAACATTTATCTTTTTACTTGTTATTCTTGGTTTAATAAGTACTGTAATTACCGCTAAATTTTTGGTCTCCTTTCCTCTTATTTTTGCCACTGCGTTATTATCTTCTGGGCTCACTTATTTTCTTTTTCAGTGGTATTTCATTCGTCCCATCAAAATACAATTAGTTAAGCTTAATGATGTTTATTTTGATAGAGATAAAAAAAGAAAAGTCGATCTTAGTATTTTGAACCGAATTGCTGAAAAGCTAGCCTTAACTGCTTCTAAAATTGAAGGAGTAAGTCGAACCTGTAGTCAGTTTGCGATTGCTGGGGCTGAAGTATCATTTGCCAGTGATATTTTAGCTAATCGCGTTAAAGAGCAATTAAAAAAAGTAGAGCAATTAACTGAAACTTCATCGATAGTGACTCAAAATATAGAAGCTGCCGCGGAGGAAAGTAATCATCTTAGTGATTTATCTTCTTTAACAAGTGATGCAAGTCGACAAGGACAAGAAGCTATTGAGTCTGCTAATCAAGATATGCGACGAACTGATGAGCAAGTCAAATCAGTGTCAGGGTTAATTAATAGCTTAAATGATCAAATCTCTCAGATATTTAATATCACTCATGAAATTAATAGTATTGCTGATCAAACTAATTTACTTGCGTTAAATGCTTCTATTGAGGCGGCGCGTGCAGGTGAACATGGACGAGGTTTTGCTGTGGTGGCTGATGAAGTTCGTAATTTGGCTACGCGCACAACTTCATCAACTAGCGAAATTAGTGAAATGATTCAAGGTATCAATCAAGGAACGGCTAAGCTTTCTACTGCGATGACAGAGCTAGTCTCGGCTGTTGCTGATACCGTTGAAAAAACCGATACCGTTAATACTTATTTAGAGAATATTAACTCTCAAGCAGAGAAAGTAGACGAGAAGGTACAAACCTCAAAGGAACGAGCAGACCAAAATCAACAACATCAAGCTGCTATTGCATTAGAATTTGAAGAGTTAGCCTCTGAATTAAATGCAACGCAATCTGATGTTGAAGATGTATCTGGGCATTCTTCTGCTCTTTCATCTCGTGCTGAAAATATTTACGAGTTATTAGGTGAAGAAGGCTTGTTTGGCGAGCATAAAGTTGTGCTTAAAAGAGCGCAAGAAGCCGTACTACAAATTGAAGCTGTATTTGAACAATCAATACAAGAGAATACTATTTCTATGGATAGCTTATTTGACCGTAATTACCAAGTGATTCCTTCTACCAATCCAGTGAAACATAGTACGTTGTTTGATGAGTTTACCGATATCGTTTTACCTGCTATCCAAGAGCCTTTGTTGGATGAAGCTTGTATTTTATTTGCGGGCGCTGTGGATGAAAATGGTTATTTCCCCACGCATAATAAATGCTACTCACAACCTTTAACTGGAAACTATCAACAAGATTTAGTGAATAACCGTACTAAACGTATTTTTAGTGATCCAACTGGATCGCGTTGTGGTTCGCATGATAAGCCCTTTTTAATACAAACCTATAAGCGTGATACTGGAGAGATTGTTCATGATCTCTCTGTACCGATTTATGTGCAAGGTAAAAAATGGGGAGGTTTCCGTGTTGGTTATACTTCTGAAAAAGAGTAGTGTTCTATCATATCTAGATTAGATAAAATAACGCATTCATTGTTAATTTGAATGCGTTATTGATAGTTAGCTATTTATTACCTGCTAAATGCGCGTTGGCAAGTGATTGTTTATTTTCTGCAATAAGTTGATTGGCAATGGCTTCTCTAACAACTAATGGTTTTTGCTGATCTAATTTGAATATTTTATCAATCCGCTCAATGCTTATTTCAAAGCAGCGAATATTAGCTAACATACCTTGTATCATTTGTTCTGGTTGACTATCCATAGACCAGTTTTCTGCTTCAAGATCTTCTACTTGTAACCTAACTTGCTCTTTGTTTTGTTCTGGCGATAAGAAGTGAAATTGACCACTTACATGTACGCGACGATAGTTCCACGTTGGCACTCTTATTTTCTCATGTAATAAAGGGGAAATATAAACATCATCACCTTGAAAAACCAATGTGACTGTTGCACCGTTTTCCAATAGCCAGGCAAGTTTATTTCTAATAAATAAATGACCTGTTAACACATTTTTTTCTTGGTCGAGTCGTAGAGGTAAATAAATAATTTGATCATGTATGTTGTCATTACTCGCTATGATAACTTGTGCTAAAGGATACTCTTTTATGATTGAAATGACTTGAGCATCTGGTTTTTCATTTGATGATTTCTCTTGTGTCATTAGGCTTTGGTTTGAATACTTAGCCATTTTATTTTGTAGGTTTGTTTTCGCTTTTGGCCATTCACTTTTTAATAAACTGAATAATGCTGTGTTACGGTATTCTCCTGTTGAGAGTAATCTATGGCTTCTTAATATGCCTTCAAAGGTAGCCCCTAAACGGCTAATTGCATTACGTGATTTTTGGTTTTTTTCATGGGTTCGTAATTGAACTCTAATCACATCTAATTTTTCAAAAGCATGAGTGAGTAATAATAGCTTACTGTTGCTATTAATGTGGCTACGCTGACATTCAGTGCTAATAAAGGTAAAGCCGATTTCTATCGCGCTGTTTTCGATGTCGATACTACAATAACGAGTGCTCCCCACCAATTTTCCGCTAGCATTATCAATAATTGCAAACATAACTTGTTCTCCTTTTACTACTTGAGCTAGGGATTCTTCTACCCACTTTTTAGCGATTTCTATTGATTCGCATTGATAGGGAGGTGTCCATTGCCAAATTTTTTCATCTTTACCTGCGTTATAAAAATCTTGAAGGTGATCCATTGTCATTGGAATTAAGGTTACGAATTCGTTGCTAAGTGTGATTGGTTTTGGTTGTTGCATGATTCTTTCCTCAGTTAACTATCATTAAACATTGTGTTTATTTTTACTTAATCTGGTATGTTATAAACAACCAGAATGTAAGTTGTAGGTATACCAATGAAAGCGTTGAATTTATCAATACTTCCTGTTGCATCATTGAATAATGATGGACAAAAAAGGGCTAAATATTTAACCATTAGCCAAGCAATTCGTGATGCGATAAAAGATGGGAAGGTAAAGTCATTAGAGCAATTACCATCTGCTAGGCAGCTAGCGCTTCAGTTAAATACCAATCGACATACTATTATGGCGGCTTTTAACGAGTTAATTGCGCAAGGCTGGATCGTGAGTAAGGAAAGAAAAGGTTATTTTGTTGCTGAAGATCTCCCCGTAAATGGTTCAAAAAAAACAAAACCAATAACGCAAAACGTTTCAAATTTTAGATGGGAATTTACTAAAAATGTTGAGTCAAGTCCGATCCAATCGGCAGTGAAATATCGTTATAATTTTGCTGGTGGTACACCTGATATTTCCTTGTTCCCTTTTAATGAATTTAAAAGTTATATTAGTGATGCCTTTAGTCGGCCTAACCTAGGTGAGTTAAATTATGGTAATACGGCGGGGTATTCACCTTTAATTGAACAAATAACTGAATATTTACGCCGTACAAGAGCATTAACAGGCCGTGATATTGTCATCACTAATGGTTCGCAGGAAGCGCTTTATATTTTATCGCAAATATTATTGTCAGGCGGTTGTAGCGTGGCAACGGAAGCGATGGGATATCAACCTGCGTGGCGAAGCTTTATAAGTTCAGGCGCAAGTGTTGTCTCTATTAAACAAGATACTAAAGGAATGATCCCCGAAGCGCTTGAGGAAGCAATCGCACGGCAAATCAAAATAGGATTGCCGATAAAATTAATTTACTTAACACCACTTCATCAATATCCAACTACGGTTACCTTACCTATAAATAGGCGACATGCCATCTATAGAATTGCTAGTGCGCACAATATTGCAATTATTGAAGATGATTATGACCACGAATATCATTATCGCTGTCAACCTTTGGCGCCCATGGCAAGTGATGATCCTAACAGGCTGGTTATTTATTTGTCGACTTTTTCTAAAGTGATGTTTCCTGGTGCACGTATTGGTTTTATGGCATTAGATAGAACCTTAAGTAATGCGGTTGTTAATTATAAAACGATTGTAAATCATAAAGTGAGTGTGCCCATGCAAGATGCCATTGCACGTTGGATGCAAGCAGGGGATTTTGAGCGCTATCTTAGAAAAACAACCAAAATATATCACCAGCGCCGAGACTTTATGGTTCAACAATTAGCACATTATCAAGGCTTGGGAAAAGTTAAATCCTTTGCTGTACCTGATGGGGGAATGGCGATGTGGGTTGAGCTAAACCAGAGCGCAAAATGGTTGGCAAAAAAAGCTGCAAACAGTCATATCTTTATTCAACAAGAGGAACAATTTTTCGTTGATAAAGCGCAAAGCAAAGATCGATTCATACGACTTGGTTTTGCAGGAATGAGTATTGAAAATATTGAATTAGGATTAAAGCTTATTTTTGAATAGTTTTTTAATTATTTGTTATTTTTCTGGGTATTAATTGCTTAGAATTTTTTTTAATTTATTTAAATATATTTTCCTGCTTTTTTTACTTTTTTACTCGCTATTTTCAAGAATTTGACTACTTTTGTCTTATGGTAAAAAGCCATTTGTTGCTACTAGATGTTGATTAATTTTTTCAAAAATTTCAATGTATATTTATTAAGTAACAAAAAACTAATTTAGAGAGAACTGTTATGACCATAAGAAAAAAAATGTACTTGGCTTTATTGTCGTTAGTCGCTGTATTGTTTATTCAATCTGTATTTATGATTTACCAAAGCAGCCGTATCCATAAGGCATCTATCAATATAGGTGAAACGATAGAGCCCATTCTTTTTAAAAACTATGAATTAAAAATAGCGGTTATTCAGGTACAGCAATGGTTAACCGATATTAGTGCAACTAGAGCACAAGATGGATTAAATGATGGCATTGAAGTTGCTGAAGAAAACTACAATATCGCAGTGGAGTTATTATCAGAGCTAGCTGTATTAGACCACTCTAACGCTGAATTTTATCAAAAAATGTTAGTTACCCTGAAGAATTATTTTGAAACGGGTAAGCGAATGGCGAATGCTTATATCGAGCAAGGCCCAGCAGGCGGTAATAAAATAATGCCTGAGTTTGATGATGCAGCTGCCGCTATTACAGAGCAAGTTGAGAATGTTATGGAAATTTCTAAATTGAATTCACAAGCTAATCTTAATAAGCAAACAAGTGACTCGGCACTTATCCAAACTTCTATCTATTTATTATCAGCAATCTTTTTATTCGTATTAGCTTTACTTTATGTGATGACTAGCCGTGGTTTATTAAAACCATTAGATGTAATGACGAATATGGCCGATGACTTAGCACACGGAGAAGGAGATTTAACGAAAAGATTAAATGAATCTAAACAAGATGAATTAGGGCTTACTGCGCATCATATTAATAGTTTTATTAAGAAAACACAGGCACTTATTAAAGCTGTTAGTGAAACAATGAAAGACCTTAATGAGACTTCTGATTCATTACAGCGATCTGCTCAAACAACACAATCTGCGATGGCTACACAAGTTAGAGAAACAGACCAAACTGCAACTTCAATCAATCAATTAACAGCAACTTCTTCTGAAGTCTCGCAATTTACCGTTGACGCTTCTAATGAAACTGAAGTCGTAAATGAACATATCACTAATGGTATGAATATTTGTACATCTACGACAGTACAAATGGCTGAATTAGCTGAAAAAATGAGTTCTGCTGAAAGTGTCGTTAAAAGATTAGGGGATGACAGTGCAAATATTGGTGCGATGTTAGAAGCTATTTCTGCCATTTCTGATCAGACTAATTTATTAGCGCTTAATGCCGCTATTGAAGCTGCTCGTGCAGGTGAAAGTGGACGAGGCTTTGCTGTCGTTGCCGATGAGGTTCGCTCGCTTGCTGGACGTTCACAGGAGTCAGCACAAAACATTCAAACTATAGTAAATCGTTTACGTGAAAATGTTGAAGAAGTGATTAACGTGTTTACTGTTAGTCGAGATAATGCAACGGATTCACATAGTAAAGTTGAAGCATTAACTGCTTCATTTGGTATTATTTCTGAAAATATGAAAAATATTAATGAAATGAATGCACAGATTGCAACTGCAACAACCCAACAAAATCAAGTGATGGCTGAAGTTCAGGAAAGTATTGTTAATATTTCTAATGTTTCCCATTCAAATGAAGATAATATTAAGCTAGTTCATACAACAGGGCTGACGCTTAAAACTAATGTGGTTGAATTGAATAAATTATTAGATCAATTTAAATACTAAAACACCTTGTTTGGGTAGTGTTCAAAAATCTGTGTCATTTCAGTAGAATTTACTAAAACAGGAATGACACATGACAAACAATAAATTTAACTTTAATGATGCAGTTAAAGCACTTCAAGATGGCAAGAGCTTGAACGGTAAAGATGGTGTTCTCACATCACTCGTCAAACAATTAACGGAAGAGGCACTCCAAGCTGAAATTGAACTGCACCTCGATAATGACAAACAATCTAATCGTAAGAATGGCTCTAGTAGTAAAACTATAAAGTCCTCTGTTGGCAATTTTGAGCTTAATACACCACGAGATCGTAATGGTAGCTTTTAGCCTCAACTGGTTAAAAAGAATCAAACGACACTCTCAGATGAAATAGATAATAAGATACTTTCAATGTTCAGCATGGGCATGAGTTACCGTGATATTAATAAGCACATTAAAGATATGTATGGTATGAACCTCGCTACAGGGGCTATCAGTGCAATTACCGATAAACTAATTCCTGAATTAAAAGCTTGGCAGCAAAGGCCTTTAGATAGCCACTACCCAATCGTCTGGCTTGATGCTATTCACTATAAAGTAAAAGAGGATGGACGGTATATTAGCAAGGCAGTTTACACCTTACTTGCACTCAATATGCAGGGTAAAAAAGAGATTCTAGGGCTATACCTATCAGAAAACGAAGGAGCTAATTACTGGCTTTCAGTGTTGACCGATCTTAATAACCGTGGCGTAAAGGATATCCTCATAGCCTGCGTTGATGGTTTAACGGGTTTTCCTGAAGCCATCGCTACTATTTTCCCTGAGACAGAGACTCAGCTGTGTGTTATCCATCAAATTCGTAACTCAATGAAATATGTCGCCTCCAAGAACCAGAAGGCGTTTATGGCAGATTTGAAGCCAGTATATCGAGCAGCTACAAAGGAAGCAGCTGAACTGGCCCTTGATGAACTAGAGGTAAAATGGGGAGATGCTTACCCATTAGTGATTAACTCCTGGCGTAGAAAGTGGCATAACTTATCTCACTACTTTAAGTACCCAGAGCATATTCGGAAGGTAATTTATACGACGAATGCAGTTGAAGCGGTACATCGTCAGTTTAGAAAATTAACCAAAACTAAAGGCGCGTTCCCTAATGAAAATAGCTTGCTGAAATTACTGTACGCAGGCATATTAAATGCGTCAGAGAAATGGACAATGCCAATTCACAATTGGAGCCTCTGTTTATCTCAACTAGCTATTTATTTTGAAGGGCGGTTAGACAGCGTGCTGGATATTTAATGAATTACCCTGACACAGAATTTGGAACGCCCTCCTTGTTTGATTAAATAACCGTCTTAATTTATCAAAGGCGGTTATTCATAATAATCTACAGCATATTAGTTACATTTTTTGAACCTTTACCGAGTTATTGTTTATTAATTAAAATTAAATCTCCCTTTACAACAGTTTCAAATAAGCGTTTTTCTGCCCACTCTTTTGAAACTAAATAAGTGCTTGAACCCACTTCTTTGTTAGATTCAACAACATCATTTTTCATATCGATTAATTGTCCATTACTTGGATAGCGAATATCTAACCAAGGATCGTTATCAATTCTTTCAGTTTTGGTTATTGGTATTATCCAAAGTAACTTCATTTCAGCCCAATATAGATAACTTGCTTTTGTTTCTTTGTTATAGCTTGAAAGGTAAAAATGCTGGGGTTGCTTGAATTCTGGGTTACGTTCTTTAGCAATGTTTAATAAGGTTAATTTGAAGAGTTGAAGACTTTTAGTTTCTTGTTGGCCTAAATTTAAATTGCTCGATAGCGTTGTCTCCGCGGATGGGTTAATAGTATTAGCCTGAGTTATTATTGGCAATGGTAAGGTTATCAATACATATAAGCATCTTATCCAGAGCATTTTATTTATTTTTTTTACGCCCATATCTACCTTTCTTAACTGATTTAAAAAGATTTATATCTTTACAAGGCTATAAAATAACTTTTAGGGTATACATTATCAATGTTTCTATATTGACTATTTATTACTTGAATTCAATAAATTAAACAGTTAGTCGTTGAATAATTAATAAAGGATAGAAGCTAATTAACTTCTATCCTTTATGTGATTAAGATTTTTGATGTTCATTTAGTTTAAATTGTGCAACTAATGAAGCTTGTTCATTTGAAAGTTCGTTTAAGGTAACACTACTTTTTGCGGCTTCTGTTGAGCATGACGATATATCTGCCGCCATGTCTGCAATATTAACAATTGTTTGCGCAACTTCTTTAACCACTGTACTTTGTTCTTCAGAAGCGGTGGCGATAGAGCTACTCATATCGTTAATCGTTTTTAGTCCGACCAACATTTCTTTTAATGACTCGCTCGTCGCTACTGTTTGATTGACTGATTGGTCTGCGTATTCAAGGTTACTTTCTACAATAGTCACAGCTTCACTGGCTTTCTTTTGCAAGCTTTCAATCATTTGGTTGATTTCTGTCGCTGATTTTTGTGTGCTAGTTGCAAGAGAGCGAACTTCGTCTGCAACAACGGCGAAACCGCGTCCATGTTCGCCTGCTCGCGCGGCTTCAATGGCTGCATTTAAAGCAAGGAGATTTGTTTGCTCAGTTATTCCTTGAATTGCTTCCACTACTTCTCCTATTTTTAAGGATTCAGTAGATAGTTCTTGAATAACGTTAGATGCAGAATCTAATGACGCTCTTAATGTATTCACAAACTCTAAATTCAAGTTCATGTTGCTCATATTCGTTTCTGCTTGCTCTGTTACTTTAGTCACTTCATCGCTCGTATTAGACGCGTGAGAAGCTATTTCATAAACGGCTGCTTCCATTTCAGTGACGGCAGTAGATACGATATCAGTTTGGCTGCCCTGTGATGCAACATTTTTATTGGTTTCTTCACTCAAGGTTAAACTTTCAGCTGCCATTTTACTGATGGTTGATGCAGCTGATTGTACTTTATAAATTAAGGTGCCCTGATTATTGATAAGTAAATTGATATTATTAGCCACTAAGCCCATTTCCGAATGATATTTAGTGCTGATATTCTCTGTTAAGTCGCCCTTTGAAAGACGTTCAAGTGCTTTCATAATATCGGCTAGTGGTTTACGGATTGCATGTACGACGCTAATTCCGATGGTCAATGCAATGATAATAGAGCTTAGAGCAAGCACTGCATTAAGTATTAAAGAAAAGTTAGAGGTTTCTTCTGCATTGATTAAAGCATTTTCAGAAAGCATTCGAATGCCACTGACAATAGCATTAAGCTCACTGCTGATATTATCCATTTGTTTAGCAGTATCTTCAAAAATAATACGACTTTGGTCGTTATACTTTAAAAATATTAATTGTTGTTGGAATATACCAAGCGGGTTAACAATTGCTCGGTCAAGTTCATCTGCGTAGTATTCTAGATCCGAAGCATAATCTGGCATTGCCTTAATAACTTCAGCGACTTCCATTTTAAAAGTATTGTGGTATCCCGATAACTCTTGTGCAAATCTAGTTGCAGATTCACTGGTTGCAAGTGCTAATGAGCGTTGTAGGATCCTTATCGCTTTAGATGACTGATTAACTACGCCATTAATATTGGCAATGGTTGATGTTAAACCCTCATCTTCCGCAGTTAGTGCGATATCTGTTAAATCATCGTCAAACATATCCCATGTGCCGTTTAAATTACCACTTTCCGCAAGTGCTTTTTCGCGCGCAGTAATTCGACTGTCATGTATATCTAAATGCTTTTCTGCATTTTCAAATAAGTGATTTGCTGCGATATTGACTTGATCAATGGATGCTAATAATTCAGGGTAATTAGTGAGATCTTCTTTTAATGACTCAACTAAGGTTAAGTATTTTTCTTTCGACGATGTATATTTTTCACGTAAAATTTTTCGCTTTTCAGGAGGTTGGGTGTTTGCATGTTGCATCATTGCTCGATTTGCATCTTGTAAATCAAGCAATACAGTATTGGATTTGTCGAGTAAGCCTGTGAGAGTCGATGAGGTTAACTCTAATTGTTCGGCCATAGTCACCTGCGATTTATAAGCAGATCCAGAGATAGCGATTACCAGAACAATAACAATTGAAAAACCTAGTGCGATCCTTTGAATAAGTGATATTTGCATACATAAGCCTTGTTTAATGGGGTTATTACTATGTTAATCAAACGACAAACGGTGGCACATTGCTGATAACTCGCCATGGTATCCGCACGGCCTTATTTCAAGTTGAAGCTTCTTCTCAATGAGTAACGTTTGGTTCCTTTATTCTTGCTCAAAAACAGAGCAGATATTTAATCTACTCTGTTTACTAGCTTGACACTTTTATGAATAAATTGCCAAAATTTAATTGTGTTTTTGTGAATTTTGTTTTTGTTTCTTCTTTAGTTTCATCGTTGAATACACAGAAAATATTGCGAATAAAATAAAGGCTAACGCGATTGGCCTATCATATAAAAACGACCAACTTCCTTCGTATAATATTAATGATTTTCTTAAGTTTGTTTCTGCCATCGGACCTAAAATTATTGCTAATAATATTGGTGAAGAGGGAATATCTAATTTGTTTAAGATAAAACCTAATAAACCAAAAGTAAGCGCGATCCCCACATCAAACATAGAGTTATTAATTGCGTATGCACCTATGATTGACAGGAAAATAATAATTGGAATGATGATTATTTTTGGGACTTCTATAATGCGACAAAAGAAGCGGATACCCAGAAAACCAACAATAAGCATGACAATATTAGCCACTATCATTGAGCTGAAAATTCCATAAACTATTTCTGGATTTTGTGAGAATAAAAGCGGACCAGGTGTTAAACCTTGTACTACTAACGCACCTAATAAAACTGCTGCGACAGCATCTCCAGGAACACCTAAAGTGAGTAAAGGCACTAATGAACCACCAGTAACGCCGTTGTTTCCTGCTTCTGCTGCGGCTAAACCATGCATCGATCCTTTACCAAATTCTTCTGGATTTTTAGCGACTCGCTTGGCTTCGTTGTAACAAGCGAAAGCTGAAATATCGGCTCCAGCACCGGGAACAGAACCAATTGAAGTCCCTATTAATCCACTTTTAATGGTTGTAGGTAAGATTTTTTTGAAGTCAGAAAAACTAAGCACTTTATAATCAAATTTTGGTGCTGTGTCTTTTTGATTGCTAGCTAGTTTTTCTAATTGATTTAAGCCTTCTGAAATGGCGAATAAACCAATTAAAACAGGGATAATATTAATACCGCTATATAAATCTTGGATACCAAAGGTAAATCGAGGAACGCTACTAATAGGGTCTAAGCCAACCATTGAAACTAATAAACCGATTGTTCCAGCTAAAAGCCCTTTCATAATGTTTTCTGCCGATACGCTTGCAATGATTGTTAAACCAAATAAGGCGAGAGCAAAATATTCCGGGGCATTAAAGCGTAATGCAAAATCGGCTAGCATTGGTGATACCGCAATTAATACGATTGTACTAATTAAACCACCAATAAATGAAGCAACAGCTGCAATGCTCAATGCTTTTGCTGCTTGACCTTTAATTGCCATTGAGTGGCCATCAAGTACGGTTGCGGCAGAAGCTGGAGTTCCCGGAGTTTTGAGTAATATCGCTGCAATAGACCCTCCATATATACCACCAATATAAACACCAATAAGCATCACTAATGCAGGAGTTGGATCCATGCTAAACGTGAAAGGTAGCAAAATAGCAACTCCCATGGTTGCTGTTAAACCGGGCAAGGCTCCTAATATAACCCCACCGAGTACACCAAAAACTAATATCGGAAACACTGCCAGACTAAATGCTGACGCAAAACCATTAAGTAAATATTCCATAGTTTACAACCTAATAAAAGAGTAAGCCTTCCGGTAAAGCGATGTAGAACACTTCACCAAAAACATAATAAATTGTGAATACAAATATCCACGCGATTGCGTAATAAAGTGGTTTCTTGATTTTGAAATAAACAAGATAAAAGGTAAAACTAATGAGGCTTGCAAATAAGTAGCCGATAAGTGTAATTAAAATTGTATATCCAATTAAATACACAATCCCAAAAATAGATTTTTTTGAAATCAATGGTTCTTCTTTTTTATGACTTTTTTTGTTTTTATGTTGAATAATTAAAACGCCACAAATTAAAATTTGAATAATCGCAATAACCGCAGGAAAGAAACCAGCTCCAACAGGTGCGGCTTGGTATGAAGGTAACTGAAATTGAGTGATGCCCACGAGTACTAAAAGGCTGAGAATAATGACTAAACTGGGAAAGAAAATATGTCGATTTATCATAATCGGCTCTCTACTGAAACGTGAAAATTTTATAAGGCGAGATAATAAAATAGCCAAGGCGCCGCCTTGGCTATGAGTTAATTAAATTTAGTTAATTAACTGACCTAATAATTTAACATCTTCTTTTACGAAGTCAGTAAACTCTTGAGCATTTAATGGGTGAATTGTCATTGCACCTTTTTTCATAAACTCTTTGAATTCAGCTGTTGCCATTGCTTTATCAAAAGCATTACCTAAAATTTCGATGATTTCATCTGGCGTATCTTTTGGTGCGCCAATTCCACGCCATGTACCCGTAGTTACATTGAAGCCTTGTTCAATTAATGTAGGTACATCTGGGATGTATGAAATACGTTCAGCAGACATTACGCCTAAACCTTTAAGTTGACCTGAGCGTAATTGAGCGATTGCTTCACCTGGAGTTACCATAGTGACTTGTGTGTGGTGACCTAAAACTGATGGAATTGCTTCAGAAGAACCATTATAAGGTATCGCATTTAATTTAATACCTTGGTCTTTTTCTAATGCCATTAAATAAAAGTTAGGTGACGCAGTTGATGCAAATTTAATTTTGCCTGGATTTTTCTTCGCTTCTGCGATTAAGTCACTTACTGAATTAAATGGGCTATCAGCGGGTACCAAAATAACTGCAGGATCTAAGTTAACCATGCGGATCAATTTAAAATCGTCAGCAGTATTTTGCATTAAACCCATTTGCGGTAGTGATGCGATTTCACGTGTAACTACTGTTAAAGTATAACCATCTGCACGTCGATTCGCACCGTAACTCATACCAACAGCACCTGCACCACCAGTTCTATTCATAACAGAAATATTTGTACCAAGGATATCTTTTGCACTGTTTGCAAGAGTACGACCAACAGAATCAGTACCACCTCCTGCACCAAACGGAACAACTAGGCGAATATTTTTAGTTGGATAATCTGCAGCAAATGTACTTGCTGACATGATTAAACCGGCGCTAATTAGTGCTGTTTTTAATAGTTTCTTCATTAATATATTCCTTGTTATTACATAAAAATTAAATTTTTTGTAGCTCAGGTTTTTCTTTTTAATGCTCGGTATTACAAGTTATTCAGTTATGCTAAATATTTGAATATCAACTTGGTTGTAAAAATAATGTATTATTTTTGTCTGTAATACAAATTATTTATAAATAAAGTGGTGGTGATATAAGGTCAGTTTTTATTCATAATATTAATTAATAAGCTTAAAAATTAATCTAAATATGTGTAAATCTGTTTCTTTATCACAACAAACTTTCAAGCATCATATATTATCTACCCAATTAGAGGCATTAACTCGGTCACAAAATGGAATTGGAAGTTAGAGGTAGATCGTATATTTTAGTTTTAGTTTTAGTTTTTGGGGCTTTTATATGTGTTTTATTCATTCAAGATAAAATATTGGGTTGGTCATTTTGCATTTCAATCTAGGTTGATGATTGTAGATAGGTGTTTCGAAAGGATATTTATTCTAATAATAAACGCTATTGCTAGAATGTAAGTTTTATTATTAATGCTGCTAATATTTTAAAGGGATCAATTTGTTGTTAAATTAATAAGATATTAAACACTTTCTAAAACAAAATGAGTTTCTGCTTCTTGTTTGGCTTCATAAACGCATTTATCCGCTATTTTTAAAATATCTTTTGCTGCTAATTGACTAATACTTTGGTCATTAATGTTTACTCCACCTATTGCTGTTCGAATGTAAAGTTCGATATTTGAAAACGAGGTAGGAGTGATAAGGGTATTTTTTATTCTATTGACCAGCGATGACAGTGTTTCTTTTGTTGTGTTCGGTATGAGCATGCAGAATTCATCTCCACCTAATCTAGCTAGCGTATCTGTTTCTCTTTTAGCGTGATTAAGTTGAGTAACAAAATGCCTAAGTAATAAATCACCAACACTATGTCCGTAATTATCATTAACCGCTTTAAAACCGTTAAGGTCAAAATATAGTAATGAGCAAGGTGCTTTGTCACGTTTTGCTTTTTTTAACATTTCAGCCATTCTATCGTCAAATAAGTAACGGTTAGCTGCTCCAGTTAGTGTATCGTAATGAGCTAGCTTTTTTAAGCGTTGCGTTAATTTGTAATCTTTTAGTAAAGATCGAATCGCATGCTCTAAAGAGTGAATAGATAAACTTGGTTTTACTATGGTATCAATAATGGTAAATGTGTTACTAATTGAAGTAGTATCGGTATATGTATCAGTGACAACAAGCAATGGGAACTCATGGTCAAGTGAAGAAAAAGTTTCACTTATTTTGGCGGAGTATTTAGCATAAGATTTATCTTCAATTATTAATAATTGGTCGCTTTCTTCTTCTGTTTTTATATTAGTAATAAATTCAACGTCTATTTGTGAAATTGTTTTTACAATAATATTTGATACTTGAACTGTAGAAGCGATCCAGTTAAAAAAGTCTTTTTCTTCACAAACAATGATTAAATCTAAGCCTTGCATAAACTGCCTTTTGATATTGATAGCAACCATATTTAATAGCTAATCAATTTAGGCCATCTATTTGGTAATACTTATGTTTATTTTATAGCGTGATATTCATACATAATTACTATTTCATATTGAAAATGTGCTTTTATGATGAATAAATTTTAAGCGCTATTATGCAGGCTATTTACTCTATGGGCATGTGAATTTTTAGTCTGCGAATTATGACGTGGAGCGAATGGCTTTTTGATTTATAAAACATAAGCTTGGCTTGAGTTGTAAACCAAGCTTATATTTTTTATTGCTGAAGTTTGATGTTATTTTGTTTCTGCTGACACCATGAACACTTTGGAGGCGTCTACTAAAAGACGATTTCCAATGGCTTCGCGACCAAATAGCATCAGGTAGTTCATATCCGTCCTATCTGTTAATGTAATTTCTATTGGCCAAGTTTCTAAGCCTAAAGTCATTGGCGTTTGTATCACATAGCGTTGTTCTGAAGAGCCATTCGATGATTTGATTTTACGAATATCACTGATCACCGCATGGCATGAGATTAATTTATCCACATTGTGTATATCTGGATGCAAATCAAACTTAACGCAGGGTTTGCCCTTTTCCATATACTTTACAATATTATCAACATGTAACGATGAGGTTTTAGCGCCGGTATCAACTCTTACCTGTAAGTTATCAATACCTAATTCAGGCAATGCAATCGATTCTAAACGACCAATAATAAGTTTTTCTTCTACTTTCATTATTATTCTTCCTTCAACGCATCTGGATTAAAGTCATCGCTAGGTATTAACGAATCCTGAACCGTTTCAATATGTTCTGCTATGGCTTCATCATCTTCTTTAAAGTAAGCAATATGGAACATAGCTTCTCCTTCCTGTACTAATGGTATGTTTTGTTTACCAATTAAAATACCTGAACGTGAAGCGCTTACAACACCTAAAATCTCACCGTATGGACTGCCAATTTCAGCTAAAGTATCACCACGGGTAACTTGATCGCCTAATTTTACTAAGTGATTGACCACACCGCTTGCGTTTGCCCTTAACCAACCACTGCTATTGGCAATATAAGGCTCTTTCAATTTTCGTTTAGATGTTTTTTTACGCATCATTTTTAGATGTCGTAAAACATTTTCTATCCCTTTAATGCCAGCATTAATAGAAAAGTCATCAAAACGTAAGGCTTCGCCTGCTTCATATAACAATACTTTTGTCCCATTCTTCACCGCAGATTCACGTAACGAACCATCGACTAAATTAGAATGTAAAACAACAGGTACTGCAAATACTTGAGCTAACTCTTTTGTTTCTGCGTCGTTCATATCTCCACGAATTTGTGGCAAATTAGAGCGATGAATAGCGCCAGTATGTAAATCAATGCCGTAATCGCAGTGTTTTACAATTTGTGTTAAAAAAATATGTGCAACACGAGCAGCTAATGAGCCTTTTGGTGAACCAGGGAAACAACGGTTTAAGTCTCGTCGATCTGGCATATATCGGCTTTGGTTAACCACTCCGTAAACATTAACCATAGGCACTGCAATGACAGTTCCTCGAATAATTTTAAAGTTTGGTTTGTTAATTAACCGTCTAATTATTTCAATGCCATTTAATTCATCGCCATGCACAGCGGCGCTAATGAAAATAGTTGGGCCATCTTTAGCGCCACGAATAATTTGTACTGGCAATGAAACATCAGCATCGGTATATAACTTTGCCACTGGCAATTCAATTTTACATTGAGTGCCCGGTAAAATATCAAAATTGCCTATGCGTAATGTTTTCATTTTTTATCCTTTTCCGCGGGTTTTGTTAGTTTTTGATTTTGGTGTTTTTTCAATAAAGTCGAACACCATCCCTGCGATATTTTTCCCAGTTGCTTTTTCAATCCCTTCTAAACCAGGGGATGAATTTACTTCCATTACCATTGGGCCACTTTCTGAGCGCAATAAATCAACACCACAGAAGTTTAAGCCCATTATTTTTGCTGCATTAACCGCCGTCTCTCTTTCTGCTTTAGTTAATTTAACGACTTCCGCTGAACCTCCTCGGTGTAAGTTTGAGCGAAATTCGCCTTCAGCACCTTGACGCTTCATTGCTGCAACGACTTTGTCACCAATGACTAGACAACGAATATCAGCACCGCCAGCTTCTTTGATAAATTCTTGTACTAGAATATTAGCTTGTAAACCCATAAATGCTTCAATAATGCTTTCTGCTGCTTTTGCTGTGTCTGCTAATACAACACCAATACCCTGTGTGCCTTCAAGCAGTTTGATCACAACCGGTGCGCCACCTACATTTTTAATGAGATCTTTAATGTTATCAGGTTTGCTTGCAAAACCAGTGCGCGGCATACCAATCCCTTTACGAGATAGTAATTGCATTGAGCGCAATTTGTCACGTGAACGGCTGATTGCAACTGATTCATTTACATTAAAGGTACCCATCATTTCAAATTGGCGTGCAACGGCCGTACCGTAAAAAGTAACGGATGCACCAATACGAGGAATAATCGCATCGTAATGTGGTAATTCTTCACCATGGTAACGCACAGTAGGGCGGCTACTTGTAATGTCCATGTAGCAATGTAGTGTATCTATAATATCAACTTGGTGGCCTTGTGCTTCACCCGCTTCTTTTAAGCGGCGAGTAGAATATAACTTTGGATTTCTAGATAAAATTGCAATTCTCATTGGCGGTATTCCTATTTTAAATTTTATGGATATAGACGCGATTTATATCGCAATGTTTTAAGTGGCTGGAGTATAGGAATGAAATTCAATATAATAAAATGAATTATTTTGCCCTGTTTGATTAATTTTTTTGATTAGAGGTGTTTTGTGAAAATTGAATTATTGAAAACTTTTTTAGAAGTGAGCCGTACGCTGCATTTTCGTATTGCTTCTGAAAATCTTTTTATTACTCAATCTGCTGTGAGTGCCCGAATCAAACTATTAGAAGATGATTTAGGGGTCTTATTATTTGACCGAACTCAAAAACATTTAAAACTAACCCCTGAGGGGCATCGCTTGATTAAACATGCCAATGAATTAATTTTTATGTGGCAAAAAACTAAGCAAGATGTGGGGATCACTGCGCAGCACTCGATGCAATTAGTTGTTGGAGCGATGAGCTCTATTTGGGATATTGTTCTACTTAATTGGATGCATAAAATACATTTAAATATAGAAGATATTAGCTTGTTAACGAGTACTTATAGTCCTCTAGAATTAAGAAAAAGTTTATTAAACCGAGTTATTGATATTGCATTCTTATTTGAGCCTATTTTTGTTGAAGAATTGATTTCAGAAAAAATTGCCACTGTGCCTCTACATTTAGTTACAACAGATCCAAATTATACGGATAACACTGCCGAATTAACTGATTTTATTATGGTGGATTATGGAGAGTCTGTTACCGCTCAATACCTACGTGAATTTGAAAATGCACCAGAAGCAAAACACCATATGAGCCAACCTATACTTGCGCTTAATTTTATTTTAGAAGCGGGTGGTGCAGCTTATTTGCCACGACAAGTTACGTTTGAGTATTTACAAAGTAAGCAATTGTATCTTGTGGAAGAAGCTCCTGTTTTTAAACGTGATATTTATGCTAACTATTTAGTTAAAAATCAGAAGGTGGATGTGATTGAAGATGTTTTAAAGCTTTTTCCTACGGTACGTGTTTAATTCTTTTTAACTATTTATGAGCCATGTTAGTTAGCTTTATGTAACATGGCTTTATTCTTTTGGTTTCTGGCAATAAATTTTATAAAAGCAGTAAACTACCTAAACCTAGGAATACAATAAATCCAAAAATGTCGGTGACAGTGGTTAATACCACAGATCCAGATAAAGCAGGATCAATATTGAATTTACTTAGTATCCAAGGCACCCAAACGCCTGATAATGAAGCAACCAGAATATTACCTAGGATCGCAATAAAAATAGTGATTGAAAGCATGATTGCATCAAACCAAAAGTAAGTGATCAAACTAATTACAATCGCCCATAACACGCCATTTATTGCTCCAACTTTTAGTTCTTTCGCAATAATATCTTTCTTGTTCGCGTCGTTTATTTGCCCGAGTGCCAAGCCTCGGATTATTAAGGTGATCGTTTGACTACCAGAAATTCCTCCCATTGATGCGACAACTGGCATCAATACAGCAAGTGCAACGACCTGTTGTATAGTTGCTTCAAACAAACCAATAAACCATGAGGCTAAAAATGCGGTGACTAAGTTGATGCCTAACCAAACGGCTCGGTTTTTAGAGCTTAACCAAACACTACTAAAGAGATCTTCTTCTTCAACTAAACCTGCTGCCTGTATTAATTGTGTCTCGATTATCTGTTCTTTATATCGATAAGCTGTTGGTAGTTCTAAGCGACCTGTTAAACAATTGTTTTCGTCAATAACAGGAAGAGCTGATGTGTCTGAATCAATTAATAAATCTGATGCATCGGCGATGTTGTCATTACTACTAATTGATTCTATATCTTGATTAATAAAAGATTGATACTCAGTATCGCTAGTTGCTCTAAATACTGCGTTAAGCGGGATCTCTCCAATCAGTACTGCATTATCATCAACGATATAAATGACATCGGTGAAAGCAGGTAAGTTTTTACTACATACTTTTTTTACTGCTGATAACTTTAAGCGTTGTGGAACTTGAATTTCGGTAAAGTTCTGCCAATGCCCAACTTCTTCTAATGTGTAATCACAAGACTTTTTGTAGAGGCTGCGCTGCTTTGCTGTCATATTACTAACAGCATAATCGGTAAAGCGATCGTCTAAGCTTTCAGATAACTCTAATAACTGAAAAGCATCTAACTTAGTTAGTAACGGAAAACAATCTTCATCATCTAAGGCGCTTAATAGCAACTGCCTAGATTCATTTTTCATTAGGATGAATACGTTTTGTTGTGTTTCATCACTGAAACATTTCCATAAATTTGTTCTTAATTTTATTGGAAATGATTCTAATAAAACGGCTATTTGCTCGTCATATAACTCATGCTCTATTTCTGCTACTAGTTGGTTTACCTCTTGTTCCGTTTCAAAGTAGTGGTTAATTTTTTCAATAAAATCCGGTAACAAATCTAATGACATCGGGTATTCCTTTTATTAATTCAAGCAAAGCTTGTGTTGAGCCACTTGCGTGAACTTTTAATTATTTTTTCCAGCTTCTATTTCTTTTTGTTCAAACCATAACGCCATAAAATCCGCTGTTAAATCTTGCTCAATATCCATGGCTCTTTCAGTAGGGCAGAAAATGGTAAATAAGACCTGTGTGTCACCTATATCTGAAGTGGCAACTTGTATATGAGGCTCAGGCCCTGCAATATTAATATCTAAACGGTTTTCTATAAGTTGGTTATAGCGAATTGCGACATCATTAAAATCTGCACAATATTTATAAGCGTTCTCATAGAGTTGATCTAAGAAAATAAATGGATTAATACTGCCATCTCGTGTGATGGTGAAATGGTGCATTGCATAACGCTTTAAAAAGTTTAGGTTTTTGATTGATGAGGTGATTAATTTACTATTAGGCACATACAAGGTTTTACCTGTGTATTCATAGGCATCAATGTTGACTTCTAAAAGAGTTAGTTTTGCCCAGTCAATAGAGTGGACTTCGCCATAGCTATCGCCTACTTGTATCCAATCGCCAATTCTAAATGGACGGCTTGACACTATATACAAAAAGCCGATAAAACACTGAATGAACTCTCTGGTTGCAATCACGATAGCAACAACAAAAGCGGCGATTGAAATAGCAAACTCATGGAACTCAGCAGACCAAATATGAAAAATACCTATTAATAAAAAAATGGTAACTGCATTATTTACAATATTGATTTTTAAGCGTTTATTTTTATTACTTCGCTTATTTAATAGTTTTAAAATATAAAACTTGCTCAGCATTGTGACTAAAATAAGACAAAGCGTTAATAACGAATTATTTTCCATTAATATTTTAAATATACTGTTTTCAGCTAAATCAATTGATGATAATTCTTCAAGCATATTCAGTCATACCTTAGTTTTTTAATAAATATTTATTTTTGTATTGCGTTAGATCGTCGAGCTGTTTTATTGGTTCTTGATAACAAGAGAGCCATCCAAATGTAAATCTCTTTGTGGATAAGCCACTACAATATCATTTTCTTCAAATAATTCTTCTAAACGGAAGCGGATATTACTTCTCATCACGCGCAGTCCACCTTCAGCAGAGGAGTCTAACCAAAACATAACTTCAAACATCAGTGCGTTATCGCCAAAATCTTCAAAAGTAACAACAGGTTTTGGATCGGTGACGACCATATTTTGTTCTGTTGTTGCTTGTAAAATGAGTTCTGCGACTTTCCTAGCTGGAGAACCGTAGGCAACACCAACACTTACAGAAGTCCTTACTAAACTATCAATTAAGGTCCAGTTAACCACTGTGTTTTCTAATAATTTGCTGTTAGGAATTAAAAGATGAACTCCATCGACGCGACGAATACGTGTTGAACGAGTATTGATTTCTTCTACAACGCCTTTCGTATCTTCTACTTCTAAGAAGTCTCCGATTCGAATGGGGCGTTCCCACATTAAAATCCAGCCACTAATAAAGTTATTAATAATATTTTGTGCGCCAAAACCGAAGCCAATAGCAATTGCTCCAGATAAAAAAGCGAAGGCGGTAATCGGTACGTTAATTAAATCTAACGTGGTGATCAGTAATATCGCCATGGCAATAATATAAAAAACACGTTGTAGTAAATGGATAATATTAGGGTCTGTTTTTTTAGACGTAAGGCGATTTGTTAATAATTTTACTAACCATTTTGTGAGTAAAACTCCCATTAACAGAACGAGAGGAATTAATAATACTGTGCCTAATGTTAACTCCCGATCTGAAATCGTGATGATAGAATAAGCTAATATCTCTTTTATGTGTGACAAATCCATTAAAGTTCCTTTTCTGTACTGCTGGAATGAGTGATTTAAATCGTACTCATTCTCACATTTCATTTAATATTTTTACATCAATAAAGCAATAATTCACTGATGCTTGACGTTATTTATTAAGTAATTCTTGTGGTTGCATACCTTTTAATAATAGGCCAAAAATATCAGCACCTGTGATAATTCGTTTGCTTTCACCCCAAATTAAAAGAACATCATGGTCAATGGCGCCATCAAAAGACTTATCTACCGATTGGCCCATTTTCATTTTAATAATGGCATCATTTAACATGGTTGATTGATCTGTAATAACGGTAGGTCGATGACAATGTTTATAGGGATCAAAATTGCCACTTTCAAATAGCACATCACGTAAAAAACTATCAGAATCCACAACGACCAAAGGATCACCAGCTGTGTTTGTTAGTACAACCCAGCGATGCCCTGATTTATTCAACAGTTTGAGAAATTCATTATCAGCTGTTGAGGTTATCTCAGGGATGATTGGAAGATCCATTTTTGTAGGTAAGGCAATAATTGAATCTGGATCAATAAACTCACCTTCTTCATTAACTGATATTTTATCAAGTTTGAAAAAATTTAAAGCGCCAATGCCTTCAACATGATTAATGTCTGTTTCTTCTGATTCAATATGCTTGCGAATGATACTGCTTAATTCACTTTCGGCTAAGTAAGTGATTCCTTCCTTACCTAACCAAGCATCTAAAATTAATGCTGTTGGTTTTGCGACAGGATAAAAAAGCATTTGATAAAACTTAATAATTGGTGACAGCAATGCCCCCATTTTTAGTGCGTTTCTAGAGAAATAAGCTTGTGGGGTTATTTCACCGATCACTGTGATTGCAATGGTTGAAAAAAGGAATGAGCTAATACCTGCTAGTGCGGAATCTGAAAGTAGTGTTAGCAGTACATTAATTCCAACATTTCCCCACAATATAGTCGCTAATAAAAAGTTAGAATCATTACGTAAAGCTAAAACTTTTTTAGCTTCTTTACTGCCTTTGCTTGATTCAACTTCTAGTTGTAACTGGCTCAATGAAAACAAGGCGATATTCAGCCCTGAAAAAATAGCTGATTGTGATATACAGAGCGCAATAGCAGCCCAAATAATAATATCTAACGACATACTTCACCGGATAATGTTAATAATATGGAAGCAAAGTTTATAGGCTTTATAGGGGCAAGGGAATTGTTATTTACAATCAAATAACATACTTTTAAATAGATATATTTGATTCTTTTATTTATCGTTTTTGGGTGCTCTTTTTTCTTGAAAATTAATGTAAAAAAATGGGGGGATTAATTATCTTTGGCATTGTTAACTAACAAACTCATGATCACTAAGACAGCGCTAAATAATGAAACTGCCTGCCATCCATATATTTCAAAAATAGAGACACCTACAAAAGAACCAAATGCCCCTCCTATATAATAACCAAGCATATAAATCCCATTGATACGGCTTTGTGCTGTCGGTTCGATTGAAAAGACTCTAACTTGATTAGAGACTTGAGCACTAAAAACCCCCATATCAATAAAGGCAATACCCAGAATCAGGCCAATTAAACTACTCCCATAAACACCTGCAATTGCAAACCCAGCGGCAATACAAATTAATCCTAGACTGGTCATTTTTCTTGGACCAAGTTTATTGACTAATGCACCAGATACTTTAGCGCCAAGGACACCTGTAATTGCAATCATGCCAAACATACCTGCTTGTTGTGCATTATATCCAAAGGGCGCTTCATTAACATGTAATGCCAAGGTAGTGAGTAATGCACTAAAAGCGGCAAACCAAAGAGCACCAGTTAAAGTTGATTTACGTAAAATGGCATGTTGTTTAAGTAATGAAAACATACTCAAAACCAATTTTATATAAGGCATTTTATTATTAGGTTTATTGTTAGGTAGATATAAATGCAGTAATACGCCAAAAACAAGAGCAAATAGTGCGGACATCATAAACACCGCTCGCCAACCAAATTGCTCTCCTACAAATCCACTTAAGGTGCGTGATAATACGATACCAACAGTTAGCCCTGTCATCAGTGTTGCAATGATCTTACCTTTGTTATCTTGTGTGCTTAAAGAGGCTGCAAAAGGAATTAATTGTTGAGTGATGTTGGCGCTCAAACCGATAAAAAAACAGGAAGCAATAAGCATTAATAAACCATTTGCATAAAATGCAAATGTCGCAGAGGCGACTAATAACAGGGATAACATACTAATTAGAGCTTTACGTGACATATTATCGCCTAAAGGCGAAATGAATAACAAAGCAATTGCATAACCCAATTGGCTCGCTGCAGGAATAGTGCCTAAGGCATCTCCTGATAGATTTAATTCCATCCCGATTTGAGGTAAAACGGGTTGATTAAAATAAAGATTTGCTGCTGTAGCAGATACAGCACTTGTCATTAAAAATAATAAACCTTTGCTCATCTCGCTAGTTTTTAAGCTATGCATCTTTATCCTTATTCTACTTATCACTTTGATGCTGAAAGCAGTTCACTTGGTTAGTATATAGAGCCGTCGTTAGTAAGTATTATTGTAAGAAGTGAGCCACTTATCGTTTTAACTCTCATATAATAATTTAAGCTGTTTTATTTATGTAAAAATCAAATTATAATTACTACTTATTGAGTAATATTTTATTGTTTTTATTTGTAGAAGAAACTGTCCAAGCTTTTTGGAATATGTTTTGATTTGCTCTTGTTAAGTTGCGACTTTGTTTTTATTAAATTTTTCAATGTGATAGTTAGATTTTGTTAAATATTGTTTTAATGAGGTTTTCCAGTTTTCATTGTTAATAAAGATATTAAATTTATATTTAAATGTAATTATTCACTGAAGTTGGTTTAATGTTATATAAAAAAAATAGACTATTTCGAGATACATGTATCGCATGCCTTCTTACTTTTTCTGTGTTTTATATTTTTATTTTTTTTGACCTTGTTGATCGCTGGTTTAATTTTACTCGCTTGTATGAAATTCATGAATTAGATGAAGCAATTGGTTTAATACCTGGCTTTTTTATTGGCTTACTCTTTTTTACTTATCGTTTGCTTATTTATGTAAGGAAAGATAATACTCGTATTTATAAACTAGCTGAATCACTTGAATATGAAGTGTCCTATGATCATCTCACTGGCTTGCCTAACCGAAGAGCCTTTGAGAAAAAAGTGCGAGATCTTATTTCTGAATCTGAAAAATCAGAAAGTTATTTCACACTATTTTATATTGATATCGATAGCTTTAAATATATTAACGATACGCTTGGTCATACAGTTGGAGATAAAGTCCTAATCGCCATCACTAAGCGTCTTGCTAACATAGGTATTACGAATTCTATATTAGCGCGTATTGGTGGTGATGAATTTTGTATGGCAATCCGTGGTTATTTAAATGACCAACAATGTTTAGATTTATGTACACAACTTAATAAAGCCGTGATGGTGCCATTTACCATCGATACTCATAAATTATATATTTCTCAAACAGTTGGTATTAGCCGTTACCCTGAAGATGGCACATCCTATGAAGCTTTATTGCAAACCGCACACATTGCAATGAGTATGGGGAAAAACTCTGGGCATAGAAGGAATAATTTCAAGGATGGCAATTTCACTCAAGTTATGAAAATGCGTTTTATTATTCAACACGGTTTAAAAGATGCGTTAGATAATCATCAGTTATATGTTGAATATCAGCCTAAAGTGAGTTTGGCGAGTAATACGCTGGTGGGATCTGAAGCACTTGTGCGTTGGCGTCATCCTGAACATGGACTGATCGCTCCGGATCAATTTATTTATATTGCTGAAGAAGTTAAAGCGGTGCATCTGATCGATTTCTTTGTTCTAGAAGAAGTTTGTAAACAAATTAGTCTATGGGGAGAAGATGCTAAGCCAGTGGCTGTTAATTTATCTCCTATTTTATTTGCAGATGAAAATCTATTTCATAAGATTATGTTTTTACTAATAAAATATAAAGTATCTCCGCATTTGCTTGAGCTTGAAATAACCGAAAGAACCTTAGTTACTGACTCAGAAATACCATTAATGCTCTGTCAAAAATTGGTTGAGCAAGGCTTTGTGATTAGTCTTGATGATTTTGGTACGGGATATTCATCGCTTGCACATATTGCAAACTTTCCAATTTCAACATTAAAAGTAGATCGTGCTTTTATCAATCAAATTTGTGCGAATGAACGAACTTTGGACATAGTAACTGCCATTATTTCTTTGGCGAAAGCGTTAAATGTAAAAGTCATTGCAGAAGGCCTTGAAACAGAAGAACAAAGGATAATATTAAAGGAATTAGGCTGCCATGAAGCTCAAGGTTACCTGTTTGATAAGCCTCTTTCTAAGGATGTTTTCTCTGAACGTTTACTTGATTCCATAAAAGCAAGCTAGAACCACTATAGCTTGCTTTTAAATGATTCTTTTCGTAGTAAGTATTTTTCTTCAAGTTCATTGATAGTAAGTGGTTTATCGTAATAATAGCCTTGAATTTTATCTACGTTGAGTTGTGTGCAAAAGTCTAAATCATCTTTGGTTTCAACTCCTTCGGCTATAATTTTTAAATCAAGCGATTGAATCATAGCGACTAAACCTGTTAATAACTTTTTAATATTATATTCCGTTGAAGCACTCGGCATTAAAGATTTATCTATTTTTACTATATCAATAGGGAAGCGATGTAAGTGTGAAATAGAAGAGAAGCCTGTCCCAAAATCATCCAAAGAAATTTTGCACCCTAAGTCACTAATGCCCTGTATTATTTTATTGCTATTCTCTTGTTCAACAATTAAAGCAGTTTCAGTTAACTCAAATTCAATTTGGCTAGCAGGTACGTTGAATAAATTTAAACAATATTTAATATGTGCAATTAATTGTTCGTCATTTAACTGTGCAGAAGATAAGTTGATCGCCATGGTTAATTGCGGTGAGTAATGTGCATTCCAAAGACTTAATTGCTTGGTTGCTTGTAATATTACCCATTGTCCTATTTCAATAATTAATCGCGACTTTTCTGCCACTGGAATAAAAGAATCTGGATTTTGTCGAATATTATCGATGTCATATCTTATTAATGCTTCAACGCCTGATAGTTTTCCAGTATTAGAATCAATAACAGGTTGGTAATGCAAATAAAAATCCTGATTATCAATTGCTGTACGCAATGTATTTTCAATAACAAAACTTTCTAGAAATGCCTCTTTCATTTTCATATCAAAAAATGAAACTTGATTGCGGCCATTATGTTTAGAGCGATACATGGCAATATCTGCATATTTAAATAGTTCTTTTGCATTGGCACTATCATTGGGGTAAACGGAAATGCCTATACTTGCAGCGGAAATGAAGCTTTTATTATTTATTTCAAAAGGGGCGAGTAAGGCCTCATTAATACGCTCACCGATTCTATTTGCATCAGCAATGTCGTGCAAATTCGTTAATGTAACAGAAAATTCATCGCCACCTAATCGAGCTAGGAGTTCATTTTTGCGTAAAACGCCTTTAATACGTTTCGCGACTTCAATTAATAACTGGTCACCTACATCATGGCCATAGTTATCATTAACATATTTAAAATGATCCAAATCGATCAATAATAAAGCTATTTTATTATTACTTTCTTTGTGACATTGAATTTCTCTGTTTAAGTGATTATCAAAAAAATAACGATTGGAAAGTCCGGTTAAGCTATCGTGTTCGGCAAGCTCTTTAGTGCGTTGATGACTTTGTATTAATTCATTCTCTAAGCATGATCTCGCTTGAGCGCTTAAAATCGCTCTTTGTAAGCGGAAAACGTTGATTTCAGTTTTAACTAAAAAATCCTGAGCACCAGCATTGATACTATTTAAGGCTAAATCATCGGCTTTTGAAGTACTCATCATGATAACGGCTAAATCTTTATGATTTGGCATGACTTTTAGCTCGAGTAGAAGGTCGATGCCATTACGCTGAGGTAAGTTATAATCAAGCAAAATGATATCGAAGATAGTTTTATTTAATATCTCAAGTGCCGCATCCACAGTTTCTACTTCCGTTATATTACACAGAATTTTACTACGTTTTAATATTCTTAAAATCATTTCTCTATCGACGATATCATCGTCAACAATCAATATATTCATAGAGTCATTTTTTCCTTAATAATGACGTTAAAAATAAGGGGCTCGATTATTTTGGTAAATGTACGATTTTCCAATAACTTTCTAATACATCAACAATCCCTAAAAACTTTTCGCCGACTTCGCCTTTAACAAAATAGCCTGCAATATGTTGGCTGTAGCTTGATAACATATCCGACTCCGATTTTGATGTTGTTAAAACAAAGACAACTAAGTCGGCTAACTCTTTGTCTGCTCTTAATATTTTTAAAAATTCTATGCCGCCCATTCTAGGCATTTGTAGATCCAGTAAAATGACTAATGGCCGAGACACCATTCCATTTCTTAACATTTCTAAAGCTTCTATCCCGTCGTAAGCTCGCATGACCTTATTGGCGATACGCTGTTTGATGAAGCTACGCTCGACTGTCATTGCATCAATGTCATCATCTTCAATCAATAATAAAGTGACATCTTCAGATTTTTTATCCATGTTATTGCCTCTATTCCATTAGTTTTAATCTATTATGATTTTGATTTCTTTAGGCCATTGTACTGTTATTTTTGTACCTCTTTGCCCATCTGATGTTATTTTTACATTACCTTCGTAGTTCTCTACGATACGTTTGATCATTGCTAACCCCATTCCACTGCCTTCAACTTGGTCTCGAGGTTTTAGTGTTTGAAACATCTCCATTGCCTTTTCATGTAGCGCTTCTGGAATACCTGGACCATCATCTTCAACCGCGATGACATGAAATTCATCATTGTCTTGATAGGTAATTGTTATATATCCAGACTCTCTATCGTGATGTTTAATAGAGTTTGATATTAAGTTTCTTAATACAATTTCAAAAGGAGCTAATGGGATACTGATTTCGATAAGTGGTGCTATACAACGAAAGTTATTACTTTTTTCTAATAACAACATAATATCTTGTGTTGTATGGTGTAAGTTAACTATGTCATTAGCGACAGGCTTAAGGTTTAAGCGCGAGTAATCTAAGAGATCATCAAGTAATCTCATCATGCGTCTACTACGTTGTCGTAATAAAGCTAAATGTTTTTTTGAGGCTATTGGTAATAATTCTTCACAATCTTCTTCTATCCAACTAACGAGTTGGTTAATTGCATTCAATGGAGACTTTAAATCATGAGACGCAACATAGGAAAATTGTTCTAGGTCTTTATTGGATTTCTCTAAATGTTCTGCTTTACTTTCTAAAGCAAGCGTTACTTGATTCGCATAGGTTAAAGCTTGTCTATTTGCTTTGGAAAGGAATAAAAACAAGAGAAGTAATAATGCGTCAATGATGAGTCCTCCAATAAGAATAATTGAAGACTGATCTAAAGTCGTATCTTTTTCGAAGCTTATATTTGATTGAATTGAAAATGTCCAAATTCGACCATATGAAACCATATTAATATCTTTGCTAAAAAGAGGGGTTTTATCTATTTCTATGGAATTGTTATCTGCAGCATCATCAAACAATAAGTTTTCTTTATCGCTTATTTTTAGACTGACGTGTCTGTTTTTTTCTGCCAAGGTTCCTTCCATTAAGTTTTTCATAATAAAAGGTGCATAAATAACGCCTATTATATTTTCTCGACGTTCTTCCGCGTTGTTAGGTTTCATGCCATTTTTATAAAAGGGAGTGTACAACAAAAATCCAGCAGTCTTTTTTTGATCTTGAACTAATGTAATAGGGGCGGTGAGTCGACTCTCTCCTGTATCTCGCGCTTCCGTGATTGAAGCGTAACGTTTTTGTTCAAAGGCAACATCTAATCCAATTGCTTGTTCATTTAATGCTACCGGCTCGACATAAGTTATTGGCCAATATTCGATTCTAGTGTGGTAAGGGTGAATATTATAATTAGGTCTCAATATTCTTTGTTGTTTGAGATACGTTGCCAGTTGTTCTGGTTGAATATTATAAATAACGCCAAGGCCATTTATACCTGGATAGTTGACTTCAATTTGCAGACTGTTTGCATAAGCTTTCCATTGCTTTAAGTTTACATCTGTATCCAGAGCATCCATATAGGCAACGCCGCTTTTCAGTGCATTTTCATAAAGCGCCATTCTTTCTTTTACTAGGCTTACAACCTGCTCAGCTTCTCGTTCAAATTTAATTTCAAGTTTTTGTTTTACTTGATACTGAGAATAATACCAAGCACTGAATGTGAGTAGAACTGAAAGAAAAATAATGAGCCAATGTATCGCATGTATTTTACCGGTAGGCGCCAATGTTTGTTTTTTGTTTACCTCCATTTATTTCCCCAGAAAAGCCAGTAATAATTATAATCATTATTAGACTAGTTCATTTTGAGTGTTTATCACGTTTAATTTACTTTTAATTTTCTTATTCATTACATTTAATGTCAGTTTTGTTATTTATGACCGAAATAATTTAAATAAATGGATTCTTATCGAATTGAAGCTTATTTATATTTATTATTTTAAGGAAATTTAACTATTTAGTTTTTTCCTAGCTTGTTGAATTTAAGTGTTTTTTTGTTTTTCTTAAGAAAGTGGGATGCTTTTTTATTCATTTATTGAAAATAAATTGCATTTAATTGTTGACAGATCTTAATGATATCCATTATCATTAATTTGTTGGCGATAAACGTGAGTATATAACTTCACGTAGTTATTTTTGTATCTAGCTTGCACCTACCATTCTTTCTGCTTGGGACGCACACGAAGAGTTAGAAGGAATGTGATACAAAAATCGTTATAGTTAATATTGCAGCTATGAAGGCGGGGGGTTGGAATAGCTGCAATATTAATACCTCTATTAAATTCTTAACTTTTTCCACTTGCCTTTACTTTGTTATGTCAACACTCTGTATTGAAACTGATTACTATTACCTATATCTATATAATAAGTAGTTGAATTGTAAACTTAAACTGAATTAGCTTGGTTTCTTTGAACCCTGTTACACTTTTGTTAAATATCTAAAGGTGTTTTCTAAAAAATTTAATTATTAGCCTAGCTTTAAATAAGCAATAAAGTCTCAGAGGCGAATTATTATGAATTTAAAGAAAAAGTTACTTATTACGTTTTTATGTGTGTCCTTAATTCCTACCTTAGCGATTGGAATAATTAGCACCTTCATGTCAAAATCTATGATAGAAACAGAAGTGCTTACTAAGTTAGTTACTATTCGAGATATTAAAAAAGTCCAAATTGAAGAGTACTTTCAAGCTAGAGAGGCCGATATTAATGTTTTAGCTGGAACGGTGTTTAATTTACTTGATTTCAGTTCTAAGAAAGGATTAATTGATAGCGCTCATCAATTTAACCCGTACTTTAATCAAATGATTGAAACTATTGGTTATTATGATTTCTTCTTAATTGACCAGCAAGGAATGATATTTTATAGCGCCTTTAAAGAAAGTGATTATCAAACCAATTTATTAACAGGGGCATTTAAAACATCTAATCTAGCCGATTTATTTAAAGCGGTTGTAAATAAAGGGAGTTTTGCTATGTCAGATTTTGCTCCTTATGCTCCAAGTAATGACGCCCCTGCTGGCTTTATTGGTTTACCTATCAATACTCCTCAAGGACAAATTGTTTTAGCACTTCAGTTGTCAGTAGATAAAATTAATCAAGTAATGCATCATCGAGAAGGGCTAGGTGAAAGTGGCGAGAGTTATTTAGTTGGGCCAGATCATTTAATGCGCTCAGATTCCTATCTAGATCCTGAAACTCATTCAATTAATGCCTCTTTTGCCGGCAATGTTGAAAATAATGGCGTTAATACTGAATCATCTAATCTTGCTTTAAATGGAGAAACTGGCACAAAAACTATTATGGATTTTAATAATCACAAAGTACTCTCAGCTTATATGCCATTGAGTATTTATGGTTTGAATTGGGCGTTAATTAGTGAAATGGATTATGCGGAAGCGCTTGCAGTAACTGATAGTTTGTATTTGAAAATGCTGATTGAGTTATCAGTATGTACATTATTGATTTTGGGAGTTGCTATTTGGGTTTCAAATTCAATATTAAAACCTTTAGGTGGTGAACCTAGCGAAATGCAGCTTATTTCTGAATCTATCGCTGAGGGTGATTTAACCGTTAATTTTGCAACGACTGTAAACTCTAATAGTATTTATAGTTCGATGCGGAAGATGTCTAATAACTTATTAAGTTTAATGAAGGAAGTGGTTGGCCGATGCCATGACTTAGTTCAAGTCGCCCAAAAAACAAATTCTCTAAGCTCTCAAACATTAATAAATCTTGAGGAACAACAAGACAGTATCGAAATGGTGGTAGCTGCAGCAGAGGAAATGTCTGCAAGTATTAATGAAGTTTCTCAAAGCGCATCAGAAACTGAAGCTTCAGCAAAAGCTGCACAGAAATCTTCAGATGATGCCAAAAATAAATTAAGCGAAACCATTGTTGAGTTGGGCACGCTAGATAGACAGCTTTCCGATGCAGGAAAAGTGATAGAAACGTTAGAAAAAGAGTCATATGATATTGGTACCGTATTAGATGTTATTCGAAGTGTTGCTGAGCAAACCAATTTACTCGCTTTAAATGCGGCAATTGAAGCTGCTAGAGCTGGAGACCATGGGCGTGGTTTTGCTGTTGTTGCTGACGAAGTACGAAGTTTGGCTTCAAAGACTCAAGAGTCTACAACTAATATTGATAATATGATTACGCGCTTGCAAGAAGCTTCAAAGGGCGCCGTACAAGCAATGTCAGAAAGTCGAACTATATGTGATAAAACAGTCAATGATGCAAAAGACACTGAAAATTTAATTACTTTAATGAATGATGAAATGAGCCATATTCTAGAAATGAGTATGCTTATTGCTTCATCTGTTAATGAGCAATCCAACGTATCTAAAGAAATAAGTAAGAGCATTACCGTTATTCATGATAGTTCTGCTGAAAACTTAATTTCTGTTAAAGATGTTTCTAAAACAACTGAAGAAATTGATGATATTGCTGGGGCATTAAATTCTTTAACTTTAAAGTTTAAAGTCGAATAAACTGACGGACTTTAATGTTACGAATAATCAAGTCTTATCGTTTATTTAAAGGTTTTAGATAAACGGTAAGGTGTTAATAATAAGTACACATACGTTTTCCATTAACTTCAACGATGTTAAATGGTGTTTCATAAATACTTTCTAGCACATCTGCTTGAATAACGTCTTTTACTTTACCACTCGCAATTATTTCTCCTTTTTTTAAAGCGATAATGACATCGGAATAACAAGCTGCAAAGTTAATATCATGGATCACTACAACAACCGCTTTATTCATTTCATGCGCTAATTTTTGAATATTGCGCATGATCTGTAATGAATGCTTTATATCAAGGTTGTTTAAGGGCTCATCAAGGAAAATTGAGTCGGTGTCTTGTGCGATAACCATCGCGATGTAAGCTAACTGTCTTTGCCCGCCACTGAGCTGATCAAGATATTTGTTTTGAATTTTAATGAGGTCTAAATATTTAAGTGCATTATTAATCACTGCTAAATCATCTTTTGTTAGTTTGCCTTGTGAGTAAGGGAAACGGCCAAATGAAACCATTTCTCGAACTGTAAAACGCATAGTGACATTGTTTGATTGCCTTAAAACAGCTAACTTCTTAGCAAGATCTTTATTGTCCCAATCTGATATTTCTTTGCCATTAATATAAACGAAGCCATTATCTTTATTAACTAAACGGCTGGCCATGGACAAAAGGGTACTTTTTCCTGCGCCGTTTGGTCCAATAATGGAAGTCACTTTGCCTTTTTCAAATTCAGTAGTGACATTATTAATAACTTTATTTTCTGAAAAAACTTTACTTAACTTCTCTAATTTTATCATGGCGCTAATTCACTTTGTTTCTAAGTAGCATGGAAAGGAAATACACTCCGCCTATAAAATTAATGACAATGCTAAGTGTTGTGGAAAAATTAAATAGATTCTCCACAATCCACTCACCACTTAATAGCGCAGCAATGGACAATAATGAGCAAGCAATCAATAACACTTTATGTTGGTAGGTGCTAAATAACTCTCTGGTGAGGTTGGTGACTAATAAGCCAAAGAACATAATTGGGCCAATTAAAGCCGTTGAGATTGCGATTAAGGTGGCTGATAAAACAAGTACACGCATTGTTACTTTCTGAACATCAACCCCAAGACTGATAGCGTTATCTTTATCTAGCCAAAAAACATCGAGTTGGCGATGCATTCGATATAAGTCAAGCACTACTAAAATGAGCAAAGGCGTGGATAGGTAAACCAAATCTACATTGATATTATTAAAGCTAGCGAACATGTTTGATTGCACGACAGCAAAGTTATTAGGATCCATCAGCATTATAAAAAATGAAGACACATTAGAAAATAGCTGCCCAAGGATCACACCTAATAACAATAAACCAATGAGGTTTTGTTTTTCTCCTCTAAAGTAAAAAGCAAATAAAAGCAGAGAGAACCCCATCATAATAACGACTGACAGGGCAAAGTTTATATAGTCATTTAAAATCAGTGCACTGAAACGACCAAAGGCAACAACAATAATAACTTGAATTAAAAGATAAAGTGAATCAAATCCCATAATGCTAGGCGTTAAAATTCGATTGTTCGTAATAGTTTGGAAGGCGAGTGACGACTGAGCAATAGCAATGCCTGCGAGCACAATTGCTAATACTTTTGGAATGCGTCTTGATAGAAAGTATTGATAGTTATCAGCAGTTAAACCAAGTCCAATAAACAAACCTATAAAAATGAAGCTAATTATTAATAGCACAATGAGTTTTGAATTATCGCGCATGCTTTTGACCTCGTAAAATTAACAAGATAAAAATACTACCGCCAACAATACTAATGATCATTGAAATTGGGATTTCGTAAGGAAAGATGATTAAGCGACTTGCAACATCACAGACCAATACAACTAATGCGCCTAATAATGCCGTTAATGGAATGTTTTTTCTTAGGTTATCACCAAAATAGTGACTGATTAAATTAGGTACAATTAAACCTAAAAAAGGCAATTCCCCAACAATCATAACCACTGAAGCTGACATGACTGAAACGAGTATGACACCGAGTATAAGAACCTGCTGATAATTTAACCCTAAGTTGGTTGCAAAGTCTTTACCCATACCGACCGCTGAAATGCGTGTTGCATATAAGTAACCACAAAGAGCGACAGGCATAGCAATGTAAAGTAACTCAAAGTCACCCTGTAGAATATTGGCAAAGTTCGCCACTCCCCAGCCAGACATGCTCTGTATCGCATCATATTTATAGGCGATAAAGCTTGCAGCAGATTGCACTACATTACCAAAAATAATACCGATTAAAGGAACAAAAATAACATTTTTGAATTGAATACGCTGAATGAATTGAACAAAAATTAAAGTACCTAACATCGCGCTTGCGAATATAAACCAAATATTATTACCATCACCAAAAATAACTAAGCTCAATACATAACCGAGCATAGCGCACTCGATCGTGCCTGATGTAGAAGGTGCTGCAAATCTATTTTGGCTGATTTGCTGCATGATCAAACCTGCAATGCTTAACCCTGAGCCTGCTAGTAAAATGGCAAATAATCTTGGTACTCGGCTTAAAAATAAAAGTTCCCAATACTCGGAATTACCATTCATTAGTGATACTAAAGTTAAATTAGCGACACCAACAAAAAGCGAAGACAAGCTTAATGTAAACAAGCTCACTACAAGCGCAATAGGTAGCCATATCTTCAACGTTTAAATCTCCGCTTAACAGTAAAATTAATCAAGGTTGATTGTGTTCTTAATATCTTTGATCATTTGCTCTGTAGCAGTCACACCTGCAATGGATAAATACCATGCATTTAGATCTAGGAAGGTGATTTTGTCGTTTTGATAAGCTTGAGTTGTTTTAATAAGTGCATTATTAAAGTCTTCTTTGGTTGTGCTTTTACCTTTATTAACCAATTTATCTCTATCAATTATAAACAAGATAGACGGGTTCGATTTACTAATAAACTCATAGGAAATAAGATCACCATGTCTTGAAGATTTAATATTTTTAACGGTTTGTTTAAATCCAAAATCTTGGTAAATAGCTGAGAATCGTGATTGGTTACCAAAAGCTGTTACGTTGCTTGCTGAACTCATAACGGTTAGCGCATCAAGATCATGGGTTTTATTATATTGGCGTATTTTTGAAAACTCTTTTTCTAGTGCATTAATTTTTTGTTCTACTTTGTTTTCAATATTGAACGCTTTGCCTAAGTTTCGCCATTGCTGTTGAGTACTTTCCCAATAGCCCATTTTTTCATTAGTCGTGAAAACAAGAGTTGGCGCTATTTTACTTAACTCTTTGTAACTAGAAGCTCCGCGAGCTCCTACAATAATAATATCTGGTTTTTGGTTATAGATACTTTCAAAGTCAGGTTCAAACAAGCTACCCGAAGATGCGTATTTTTTATCTTTATATTTGGATAAGTAACTAGGTAATTGAGTTGCTTTGGTTAACGCCACTGGCTCAATACCAAAAGCATCTAATGCATCTAAAGCACCTAAACCAATCACAACAACTCGTTGAGGTGTGGATTCTAATGTCACTGTACCTAATTGATGAGATATTTTTATTTCTGCGGAAAAACAAGAAGCAGAAGCAATAAGACTAATAAAAAAGAGGCTTGTTTTGATATTCATATTTACCCTTAATATAAATGGTTATCATTTAGTTCGGCGAATATAACTCAATTTAGATTAAGATATCAACTAGCTATTTTTATTGAGTTACTTTAAAAAAACTCTTTTTAAGAAATGGAGCGAGTAAATTGACTTGATATAAAACGATTCGTTTTAGTGATTATTAAATCTTTTTTATTAAACATTAAAATCATTTTGATACGAAAATGTTAGTTTTTTACAAAAAGGGTTGGTGGGTGACCAAATTCTTTTTTAAAGGCATGAGTGAAATTCGCTGGGTGATGGTAGCCTGCTTCATATGCAGCTTCGGTAACGCCCATTAATCCTTGCTCTAGATGATATTTAGCAATTTCTAGGCGACGGTAACGGATATAACTATTTACCGTTAAATCTAATTCTTGCTTAAATATTCGCTGTAAATTAGAAGCACTCATTGAAAAATTTTCTGCTATTTTTTCAAGTGATAACGTTTGATCTAAATTTGCTTCAATATAGCCCACGATATCTTCAATTGTTCTATATGTTTTTTTATTTGTGTGTTTGGGGGCTTTGAGTCTACTTGCATTAACTGCATATTTTTGAGCGTTAATTAAATTCGACTGTAACTTTGTACTCTGTATTAACACTTCAATTATTTCAGAAAAAAGCCCGTATGACATAGCTTCTAGCTTAACTGATTCAGAAAATTCACTTGGAGAGGGTGATGATAGTATTTTTGCTGCCATTTCAAATATTGAAGGTGTAATTGCAAATGTTGTATTGTTTTTATGCAGTTGAGTAAACTCAGTCATACTACAGTGATTGCCTAATCTGGTCCGTATCCATTCAGGAGTAAACATTAGATGAAGTTTTTTTACGTGGTTACTCTGCCTTATATCGCGTCTAAAATTAGCTGGTTTTGTAAGGTTAACTGCCACGCCTAATGCTTGTGTAGAAGAGTCTAGGTCAAAAATTAGATCGTCGTAACCAAAGCTTAATTTTCCTTGTAATAAGATAGTTACAATCAAAGCTGTGGGTGCCACAGAAACAACCGTTGTGTCTGTTAATTCATCACTATTACCACCACAAATAGAAAAGCCATTATTGAAACTAGAGGATAAAAAACACCCTTCGATCAATGGAGCATTCTGTTTCAGACCTCGGCTCATAATCCATTGTTTTTCTGTGCTTTCAATGCGTTGTGTCAGCGTGATTTTATTTGTTTTTTCTGCTTGTATTGAACTTAGTGTTTTTTTGCTCATGTGCGATTTCTCATAATAAGTATGCGATTTTGCATAGGTTATTAATCTTCCTCTTTCCCAGTATAAACTTTACTATTCTTGCGAATCATTATCATTTGCATTGAAAGAGAGTAACATGAAAAGAGTTAATATCAATAATCAAAAAAAATCATTAATTTGCTTAGCAATAGGTTTAGCGTTATCAAATGGTGCTTTTGCCGATGAAATATCGACAGAAGAGGTTGTCGTTTGGGGCACTAAAGTATCTAGTAGCTCAGAATCTATTGGGACAGATGATTTAGCAATTAAACAAGCCGATCATATGTCTGATTTGTTACGCGATATTCCAGGTGTCGATGTAGGGGGAACGCATTCATTAAATCAACGCATTAATATCCGTGGTTTCGATGAAACTGATATCGATATTCGTTTAGACGGCGCTTCTCAACATGCCAATATGTTCCATCATATTGGTAACCTCACATTAAACCCTGATATTTTAAAATCAGCGGATATACAAGTGGGTAATAACTCTGTTGCACAAAATGGTTTAGCGGGTGCTGTTTATTTTGAAACTAAAGACGGCAAAGATCTACTTAACCTTGATGAAAAATTTGGTGTTCGTCTTCATGCGGGTTATGCAACTAATGCAAGTCAGCAAGGTTCTGTTACTGCTTATGGTCAATTAACAGAACAAGTTGATACTATGTTGTATAGCAATTATGTCAGTAATGGAAATACAACGGACGGTGCGGGCACTGAAAACTTTGGTGCTGAAGGTGATATTAAAAATACTATGGTTAAAGTCGGTTTTGATCTATCGCCAATACATCGCTTTGAATTTGCTTATGATTTTTATCATGATGAAGGTGATTATAGCGCCCGCCCTGATATGAATGGTGAAGCAAGCGAATACTTTACTGATGTTTTATTACCGACTGTTTATGATCGTAATACGATCACCTTAAACTATGAGTTAAATACAGAAAAACATAGCGGAAAAGTATCCTTGTATTCAACAGAAACTGAAATTGAACGTGATGAAACAGAAACTGGTTGGACGGGGCGTGACTCTGTTAATACAGCAACAAATAATAACACTGGTTTGAATGCAACCTTTCAATCTGAGCTTTCAGTTGCAAATTTGAATAATCAATTAACTTACGGTCTTGATTATATTAATCAAACAAGTAGCAGTGCCTATGATGGCATTGATTATATGGAAGAATCAACTAAATCAACGGGAATATTTATTGAAAATAAAATCTATATAACGGATGCATTATCCATTACAACGGGACTTAGATACGATGATTATCGTCGTTATGCCGAAACTAGTAAAACGGATTATAACGATGTAACCTGGTCATTAGGTAGTGACTGGAAAATCAACAATAATTGGTCAATCTTTGCCAATACTAGAAGTTTATTTAAAGGACCTGAGTTAATAGAGACTTTCGTTCAGGATCAATATACAGCTTATCTAGCTGATGATATCAAAGCAGAAACAGGGATGAATACTCAAGTAGGGTTTAGCTACAATGAGCTAAGTGGAGCACATCGCTATGGTGTTAACTTTACTGTATTTAAAACCGATATAGATGACTATATCGTAGAGACCTATGCTTCCGATTATAGTTACCTTACTATTGAAAATAGCGGTGATGTAGAAACTAAAGGCTTTGAATTAAGTTCTACTTATAGCTATGAACAGTTCTCTGGTAAATTGGCTTATGCAAAATCTGATAGTGAATACAGTGATTCTGGTTTAGCTGTTAATGATGGTGATAATGTTAGTACGGATATGGGAGATAGTATCGCATTAACTGTTAATTATTATCTTGATTCAATAGATACTTTATTTGGCTGGAATTCAACTTTTGTACTTGAAGAAGACAATGTTTTGGATGGGGCATCAAATAAAGCTGCATACAATGTTCATAACTTTTATGCTCAATGGCTACCTGCTGATATGGAAGCGCTTTCTGTAACCTTTGGCATTGATAATATCTTCGACGAAGAATATGTCTCTCATGCATCAAGAACAGGGCTTGCTAGAGGAATTACAACTGACGATTATGAGCCTGGTCGCAATGTAAAACTGTCAGTTGCTTATCAATTCTAAACCATTCAATTTATGAAATAAAAGCCCGCTTAGCTAAGTGGGCTTTTGCATTTTCAAACTTTGATCACTTATCGTTTTATTCTTTTTTGTACGCCTCATATTACGATAATTTTTAAACTAAAATTTAATAAGAAATAATAATGAATATAAAACTGGAAACAGCAGAAGTTAATCATTTACCAAAAGAAGAGTTACCTTACATCACTTACTCCGTTATTAAATCCGAACATGCAGTGAAATACCTAACTGTGCTGTGTCGACACTTTTCTCGAAAAGTTGAGGCAGAATGGGATGATTTTCAAGGTATTGTTTATTTTGATGTGGGGATGACGAAGATGAAAGTTAACTCACAAGGAGACGAACTTAATTTTGAATGCAAAGCAGCAAGTGAGCATGCTCTTGAACAGCAAAAAGCCATTATCAATCATCACATAGCTTTGTTTGCTCGCCGGGAGTCTATCGAGCTTCTTTGGTCTTAAATGAATGTCTAAAAAATTGCCTCTATTATAAATAGAGGCTTTTTATTTACTGATAACTTAATGGATTTAATAAAACCACATCTCCGTTGTTTAATCCTTTGCGTACTTGAAAATTATCAGCAAGTTGTACAAGTTTCGTTTTAATTTCACCTGATTCTAGTACTTTTACATAATCTAGTTGACCAACTTGATAAACTGCTTCACTTGGAACGATAAGTTGTTCAGCGGTGTCAGAATCGACCCACACGCGTGCATAACTTCCAGGGTATAACTTCTCTGTAGGTTGTAATGCTATTTTTAATAAAAAGCTACGAGAAGTGCTATCTGTCGCTGGAGAAACTTCGACGACATTACCCTGTGATTTAATATCAAAGCTTGGTATTTGGTAATTTAAAATACTGCCCAAGTTTGCTTTGCTCAGTAACGATTCTGATATGTTTACTTCAAGTTGAAGTGTTTTTGGATTATATAAACCCAGTAAGTTCATGCCCGGGGTTGCAGTATCGCCAACGTTGATCGAGCGACTGTTTACAATGCCATCAAAGGGCGCGGTAATAATACTAAAGCCATAGGTTGTTTCAGCTTCTTTCACCGTTGCTTTAGCTTGTTTAAAGTTTGCATTGGCTGTTTTAAGTTGTGATTCTGCTTGGTCAAAATCTGCTTGAGAAATCAATTTTTTTACTAATAGGGCTTGCGCTCTATCGTATTGCTTGCGTGCAATATTAAGTTGTGACTGCGCAGAAGATAAAGCTTGTTCTGTTTGATTAACACGCGCATCAAGATCTGTGCTTTCTAAACGAATGAGGATATCTCCTTGCTTAACTTGCGCGCCAACATCCACTAATACTTCTGCTATTTTTGCAGTTAAACGTGCAGCTAAGATTGCTTTTTGATCGGCTACAACCGTTGCTGTAAATTCACGTTGTTTTTGTACTTTTTGTTGCAATAAAACCTGTGTTTTAAGGTTGTTAAATTGATGGTTACTGTGTATTTTTTTCTCTGATAATTTAGGCGTAAATACACCTGCCATAAATAAAAATAATACAGCTAATGCTGAAAATAGAATAACGCCTAAAACAGGTTTGGGCATTTTCTGTATGGATAGGCCTTTAAATGCTTTCATTATTTTTCTTCCTTAATTTGTGGGAGACCGTGTCCTTCGACATTTTTGTAAGCAAGGTTGTAAACAATTGGAATCACTAATAGTGTAAAGACAGTGGAGGCTGTAATACCAAATATGACAGCCCAAGCTAAACCGTTAAATATTGGATCTAGCGTGATCACTATATTGCCTAATAAGGTCGTTCCAGCGGTTAGCAAAATAGGGCGCATTCGTACGGCTCCTGATTTAATTAACGCTTCTTGTAATGGCATACCTTCTTTTAAGGATTGTTGAATAAATTCAACCAATACCAGTGAGTTTCGCACGACGATACCAGCAAGTGCGATCATGCCAATCATGGCCGTTGCCGTGAATAAAGCGGGATTACTGTAACCTGAGATATTTTCACCAAGGCTATTTAATATCCAGAATCCTGGCATGATACCAATTACACTTAATGGTATTGCGAGCATAATGATCCCTGACACCATAGGTAATCCTGTTTGAATTAACATCACAATAAACACTCCCACCAATGCCACGCCAAAGGCAATCCCTAAGTCACGAAATACATCAATAGTGATTTTCCATTCACCTTCGCCACTCCAAACAATGTGAATGTCTTTGTCTAATGACCAACTATCGTTTGCTCCATTATTAAAGTAGTTACGATCTTCTACGGGAGTTCGATTATCTGTAACAGGCGCATCTTGATCTGCGAACATATCTGCGACAATTTCACCGGGTACTCGCCCTACAGGTTCAGCGTAAACATAAACAACAGGTTTAAGGTTTTTATGAAAAATGGGTTGTTGTACTTGGCTTTTTACAAACTTTCCTAGCTCAGATAACTGGACTAAAGGTTGTGGAGCATCAATTAAAGAACCTTGTATCTCATATTTATTAATGCCAGCTTGCCCACGTACATAAAGTGATAATAACTTATCAAGTTGATCTCTATCTGAACTTGCTAAACGCACGCTAATTGGAAGCGGATTTACTTCTCGTTCCGCTTCCATATAACCTAGCGTTAAACCTTGGTTAGCGGCACTGATCGTTTGGTTAATATCATTTACTGAAATACCTGAAAGAGCCGCTTTCTCACGATCAACAACAAATTGCCATCTTTCATATTGACCTTGAATACTCGTATCGACTTCTCGTACTGAATCTTCACGTTTTAAACGTTCTGCAACCACTAATGCTTGAGTTTGAAGATATTCATAACTTGTTGTTTCCTTGCCATAAAGCTCTGCCGTTATCGTCGCAACAACAGGTGGCCCAGGTGGTACTTCCACCAATTCGATATGAGCTGAGTGTTTATCTGCAATGGCTTGTAACTCATCTCTTAAACGGGTGACGATTTCATGGGATTGATGCTGTCTACGATTCTTTGCTGCTAATACAACTCTCAGTTCACCTTGATTAGGTTGACTACGCATAAAGTAATGGCGCACCATGCCATTGAAATCCATTGGCGAAGCAATGCCAGAAAATGCAGAAACAGAAGCAACTTCAGGCACTGTCACTAAGTGATCTGAAAACTCACGTAAAACATTAGATGTATCCACAAAGCTAGTTTGTTCTGGCATATTTAACACAAGTTGAAATTCGTCTTTATTATCGTAAGGTAATAGTTTTAGCGGTACCAAGCGCAATGCTGGCAATAGCGCTGCTGCTAAAAACAGGAAAGCAACCACAGCAAGGAAGGCCCAACTGTATTTTTTATTGTTCAATAATGGGGCTAATAATTTCTCATACCATTTAAATAACAAAGAGTTTTCGATCTGATAATGACCGCTATCTTGTGCTTGGTTTAAGATTTTTTTAGCTAACCAAGGGGTGATCATAAAAGCAACAAAAGTACTGAATATCACACTAATAGGAACATTGAATGCAAGTGGTGCCATGTAAGGGCCCATCATCCCAGTAATAAAAAACATAGGGGTGAATACAATAACGATCGCGACCGTAGACATCAATAAAGCACTACGGATTTCAGCCATTGCTAATACTATGGCGTTTGAACGAGTTAAATCTTTACGTTTTAGGAAACGCTCTATGTTATCAATCGAAGCGATTGGATCATCAACAATTAAACCCAGTGCTAAGATCAAAGCAAATAAAGTGACTCGATTAATTGAATAGCCCAACATTAAATCTAATCCCAATGCTGCGCCATAGCTAATCGGAATGGCAATGCCAACGACAATCGCGCTGCGCCAATTTAGGAATAAACCAATAAACACAACTACAGTCAAAATTGAGATACCTAAACTTGAAATAAGGTTACTGACTTTACTGTCGGCTGTTTGGCCGTAGTTACGAATAATATTAACTTCTACGCTATCAGGAAATTGTGTTTTTTGGATAAGCTTAAGTTCATCCAATACATCCTGTGCAACGGTAACTGCATTGGCACCTTTTTGTTTGGCTATTGAGATGAATACTGCTGGATAGACTTGACTCACTTCTCTTTCTGCACTGCCGTATTGCATCCAAGTATCAGATTCTGCTTCTGGCTCGCCATCGTTGATAGTCGCAATGTCTTGCAGATAAACTGGCTTACCATTAATAACATTAACGATTAACTTATTAAGCTCGTTAGCTGATTGAAAGAACTGTCCTGATTCGAGTTTAAATACCTTGCCATTTTGATGCGTTATACCTGCATCTTGTTTTGCATTGGTGAGTTGTATTGCATTTTGTAGATCTTCAATCGTGGTTTGGCGGCTTGCCATGGCATTGCTATCTAATATTATTTCTACCTGACGAGGAGACCCGCCCAGTACATTAACTATATTGGTATCATCTAAAGCTTTTAATCTTTGTGTGGTCTGCTCTGCTAAACGACGTAGCTCATAACTCCCTATTGTATCGGGTGATGTAGAATAAAGTGAGGCTACAACGATTGGAACATCGTCAATCTCAACAGGTTTGATGATCCAGTTGGTAATCGAAGCTGGAATATTATCTTGGTTGGAATAAAGTTTGTTGTACAACTTAACCAACGCACCTTCACGATCTTCGCCTACAAAGTAACGCACTATAATTTGTGCGCTACCTTCCATTGATGATGAGTAAACATATTCAACGCCATCGATTTGGCTGACTAGTTTTTCTAAAGGCTCTGTGACTTGTTTTTCAATTTGTTTTGCACTTAGTCCTGGGGCTGCAATTAGCACATCGGCCATCGGCACAACGATTTGAGGATCTTCTTCTTTAGGGGTTAACCATAAAGAGGCTGCACCAACCAATAAAGTAAGTAAAATGAGAATAGGTGGAAAAAAACTATTCATTACCTTAGAAACTAAACCTTTTGCTGGTTGGTTTTGCATAATACCCTCTTATTTGCTTGTACTTGGTGTGGTTGTTGAGCCTGCTGCTACTTCTGATGTAATTGCACAAATATTTTTACGGTAACCGACAATGGGTAATGGAAGACGCCCAGCAAGATATTGATTTGCATGTACCATTCCAACAATCATACTTAAGGTGAAAGCTAAAATAATATTACTTCCACCGCCAATACTTGCCATCGCAGGGCCAGGACAAAAACCAGCTAATCCCCAACCTGCACCAAAAATAACAGCGCCAGAAATAAGTGTACCGTCTACGCTTGTATTACTTGTCCATGTAAATAGATCGCCATTCACCGCTTTCTTTCGCTTTTTAATAATAAGATGATAGATAGGAGTGAAGACTAATAATGCTCCTCCCATCACAAAAGCAAGGCTAGGATCCCAATCTCCGAATATATCTAAAAAAGCAATGACTTTATTGGGATCCACCATACCTGAGATGATCATTCCACTACCAAATAATGCACCTGATACCCAACCTGTGATAATACGAATTATCTTTGCTTTAGAGTGGTTCATCATAGCTCTCCTAACAAGCGGCGAATTAATACCACTGTAATTGCAGTGACCATAAAGGCACTGGTCGCATAAATAGAGCGTTTAGAAAAACGTCCCATTCCTACAATCCCATGACCACTGGTACAGCCATTACCTAAGCGAGTTCCAAACCCAACTAATAAACCTGCAAATGAAACCAGCAAAATGTTTTTATCACTAATATCCGGTAAGGCAAAACCTAAGGGAGTCACAATCAGTAAGCTTAAAATCATGCCAGTTAAAAAAGCCGCTCGCCAACTAGATTCATGTTTTTGTGGGTTTAATAAACCACCTATTACGCCACTGATACCTGCAACTTTTCCGCTAAATAACATTAGTAATGCAGCAGATAAACCGAGTAACATGCCCCCAAATAGGGATGCCCAAGGGATTGTAAATTCCATATATTTCTCTTTAAATTATTGGTCACAAAAAATGGTATAAAAACTAGCGATCAGCGATTCAATGCGTTTATCCGCTAAGCTATAAAATACGGATTGAGACTCTTTTCGTATTCTTACTAGGTTATTTTTTTTCAATACACTCAAGTGTTGCGAGAAAGCTGATTGGCTTAAAGTTGAATTTTCTTGAAGTTGTCCCGCTCCAACTTCTCCATCAACTAATTGACAAAGCACCATTAATCTCTCTGAATGTGCCATTGTTTTTAATATCTCAGCAACCTCTGTTGCGGTTTCTCTCATTTTATTTAATTCCATTATGTTCTCTCATCATGGTTGCATCATTTTATTTTATTTTACTGGTAAGACTAAATTAGTAAAGTTTTAATTAGATTAAATTAAATTAGTTAATTGTTTATTAGGTTTTATTGTATTAGTATTTGCTTAATTAATGTTTTTAGTAATTGAATTCTCATTTATACGTAAAGGAAAATATCATGAAAATTGACAATGGGATTAGAGCGCTTGCAGGAAGTATGGTGTTACTTTCAGTCTTATTAACTCAGTTTGTTCATCCTAACTTTGTTTGGTTAACTGTTTTTGTTGGTTTGAATTTATTCCAAAGTGCTTTTACACATTTTTGCCCAGCCGTGATCGTTCTGAAAAAAATGGGGTTTAAATAGATCGAATTTAAAATATTTTTTAAAATTGGAGTAAATAGTTTATGACTAAGATAGTGATTATCGGTGGTGTTGCTGGTGGGGCATCAGCAGCCGCTCGAGCTCGTCGATTAAGTGAAGATGCACAAATTATTATGTTTGAGCGTGGTCCGTTTGTTTCTTTTGCTAACTGTGGATTGCCATATCATATCGGTGGCGAGATAAAGGAAAGAAGTAATTTATTATTACAAACACCTGAAAGTTTTCTATCGCGTTTTAACGTTGATGTTCGCCCATTAAGTGAGGTCGTCAGTATCGATCGTGTTAATAAACAAGTTACCATTCGCTTACTTGTTGATAATAGTGAATATACTGAAAGCTATGACTTTTTATTGTTAAGCCCGGGGGCTGGCCCCATTGTGCCGCCTATTCCTGGCATCCAAAATCCATTGACTTTTTCTCTACGCAATATTCCTGATATGGATAAAATCCTGCATGCATTGAGTGAAAATAAAGTAGAGCATGCAACCGTTGTAGGTGGTGGCTTTATTGGTTTAGAGATGATGGAAGCCTTTCATGCATTAGGGATTAAAACCACCCTCATTGAATTGGCAGACCAAGTGATGACTCCTGTGGATAAAGAAATAGCAGGGTTTGCACATGAAGAAATTCGTAATAAAGGAATTGATTTACGTTTAGGTGTGGCACTTGAAGGTGTTGAGTTTGTTCCTTCCGAATCTGTCGCTAATATAAATGCCGGTGAAAAAATGACTCATCAACACCTATATGGCCATTTAACCTTGAGTTTAAATAACGGTGAAAAGCTTAATACTGAATTATTAATTATGGCCATTGGTGTTCGCCCTGAAACGGCTTTAGTAAAACAAGCTGGTTTGGAAATTGGCGAGTTAGGAGGCATTAAAGTAAATGCTCAAATGCAAACTAATGATCCTGCTATTTATGCCGTTGGTGATGCAATTGAAGAGCAAGATTTTGTCACTGGCGCGCAAACGGTTGTGCCATTAGCTGGGCCTGCAAATCGCCAAGGCCGACTCGCTGCAGACAATATGTTAGGTCGCCATCAAAGCTATCAAGGTACTCAGGGAACGGCTATTTGTAAGATTTTTGATATGGCGATTGCATCAACGGGTAAAAATGAAAAGCAATTAAAACGTGATGGCATCAATTACGAAAAGGTGTATGTGCATACCGCAAGTCATGCAAGTTATTATCCTGGTGCTGAAATTGTTTCTTTTAAAATGTTGTTTGATCCTAGTACGGGGAAAATATTAGGTGCTCAAGCGGCGGGTAAAGATGGTATTGATAAACGTATTGATATTATGGCCGTAGCACAACGAGCGGGAATGACAGTCGAGCAACTGCAACATCTAGAATTAACTTATGCGCCTCCTTTTGGTAGCGCAAAGGACGTGATCAATCAAGCGGCTTTTGTAGCTCAGAACATCATTATTGGTGATGTGAAACCTATTCATTTTGATGAAATAGATCATTTAACCGATCAACAAATTTTACTTGATGTACGTAATCCAAGTGAATTAGAAGCGACAGGTTGTATTGGTGAAGCGTTAAATATTCCTGTGGACCAATTACGCCAAAGAATGCATGAACTACCAAAAGACAAAGAAGTAATCATCTACTGTCAGGTTGGTTTACGTGGCAATGTTGCTTATCGCCAATTGGTTAATAATGGTTATAAAGCTCGTAACTTAATTGGAGGATGTAGAACGTACAATTATGCAAAAGCATAAATAATTTTTAGTCACTCCTTAGTAACCCTTTTATTTTTGATAAAAGGGTTACGTCAATTACACTGGTAACTGGCCTAATTGACTTCTTAAAATAACCCTCTGTTTTGGAGGACTTAATAAATAAAATAATAGCTTAATTAATTTCCCCTCTTTAGTTGGATGTGTACAGTCAAGTTCATAGGTAACACTTTATTAAACATACATGGGTTACACTTTTACCGTCCAATAGTCTTTACTTGATTCAAGGTCAATACAACCTAATCGATAAAAACTAAAATACACA
>NZ_SNUB01000025.1 GCF_004378355.1 Psychromonas algicola | reverse complement strand
TAAGTCGATACTAATTACGCTACATTTCATGTTGGTCACTCCATATTTAGATTGATTTGCTGAATACTTATCTATCTTGGCACATTGCGATGCCGTTTTGGAGTGACCATCTCAGCATCCATCAAGTAAACTTGGACATCCATTAATTTAAACCTCCAAAAAAAAGCTATTTTCGTTAGTGAAAAATAAAAGTAATAACGGTAATAGCTTTACTTGGCCTTGCAAAATATAAATTTGTGGGAGTTTCAGGTAAATAATAGCTTTTTCAGATGTGATAAATATTAGCGGTAGCTAATGATTGTATTGATGATGCTGTGAATAGGAAAGCACACGAATTAATGCAGTCGTAATTGATTCTTACTCGCTATCCACCGTTTACCAGTATTGCTTGCATAAGTCGCTAACGCTTCCAATGAGCCCACTGCTCCGTGATAATCTTTACCAAAACTACTGGCTAGTGATAACCAAGTATCATCGTCTAATCCAAGCGTGGAAAGTAATCTAGGCCGCTGACTTGAAATTGCACCACGTTTATCTTCTCTAATTATGCGACCACTCCAATCAACTAACTCTATGTAATCTAATAATGAAAAGGGAATGCCTTGTGTTGATTGTTCACTTTCATCACCAACGAAACCAAATAAAGGTTTTTTAGTAAAATGATATTCTAGTGGCTTTTCTTTTCGCTGAGCAACACCATGAAGACGCTCATAAACCGATGTATATTCTGACGTTTCCACACTATCAGCCATTTTCGCACGCACTGGATTCAAATCGACGTAAGCCATACAAGTGAGTAAAGCATCTTCGTCTAATAGCGCTTGAGATTTAAACCGACCTTCCCACTAATTTGCAGGGAACAAATTAGAACAGCTTTAGCTGGCCCGAAGGGTGAGCGCCATGGATGGCGGCGAATATAAACGTCCTGAACACTCATCTTCTTTATTGGCTTTACGTGCTATGAACTCGTTTAAACAGCGCATAAACCATGATATATCCGCTAATCGACTTCTCCAATTGTCGATAATAGCCAATGCAGCTTTATTCTCTGCTTCTGATATTGTTTGCTCTGCTTGCCAACGTTCAACTAATACAGGTTTTGAATAGAGCTTACACCAGCGCTCGCACACTTCTTCATGACTTAAATTTTCATTTAATGCTTCATTAACATGTAACACTAGATGATAGTGATTAGACATAATGGCATAAGCGCAAATATCAATGCTAAACAGCGAAGCAAGGTAATGCACACGCTCAACGACCCACTGACGTCTATGTTCAAATGATTTTTCTGTATATTTATCTTCACCACATAAATAAGCGCGGCGAACACAACGAGAAATACAATGATAATATGGCGTATCAGCTAACGATTGGCGAGATTGAGTCATAACAAACTACCCCCTAAATGCAAAAAATAAGCATTTCTAAAAGGCAGTTTACGTTTTAAAGTAATTCAAAGTTGATGGGTGTCCGCTACTTTCTACTTTCCTAATAATTAAGGCTCACTATTAAAGAGCCTTTAAAAGCTTAAATAATAGCAGTATGGTTATGTTTACTTTTTAAGAAAAATGCAAAAAACACTTTAGCTGAACAATAGGCTAAGCTTTTAATTGCTTATTTACATCAGCAATGAGTGCTTCTACATCATTTAAATACTCAGCATGATTCAATAAGACTGCATTATCGTTATGTACGAGCAATAAAGCCGGGAAAGCCGCAGTCCCCATGAATTCTTGCAAATCACTGATATCTGAAAGCGTAAATGTGGCATCTTTGCTTAGTTCTTCTTTAAAGACCTTGTTTGGAATGGATAACTTAAGATCTTCAGCCAATTCATTGAAATCAATTTTCTTACCTAATGAATTGCCTTCAACAAAGTGAGCATATTGTATTGCTTGCAACACAGGTAATAATTTATCTGACTGTTTAGTGGCAATCCAAGTGAGAAGGTTTGCACTTATGATGCTGTTTTTAGGGCTATCAGCAAAACGAATGTATTCCTGTGAAAAAGTAACACCACTGATTTTTTCAACCGTTTTAATGGTATTAAAGCCGACACTATTGCCACCATCGTAATTTGCGCAATGCCAAGCATTCACTTCCATTTCAGGGAAGGCTTCATCTAATGCGACCACTAATGGTGTTGCAGCATAACTCCACGGGCAATGAGAGTCGTAAATAAAATATAATTCTGAGCTCATAAAACTTACCTTATCAATACTTTATATATCGAGTTCTAAATTAATTTGGGTGCACCCTTTTAGGCATTGCACACCGCTTTCATCTTCATTTTTTACCGTTAATGTTAACGGTTCTTGACATGCTTCACACAATACCGTTTTGCCTTTGGCAAGGAGCTTAATCACATTGCGCTGCTGATTAAAGGACTTTGCAGTGCTTTTATTTATTTGAGAAAAATCTATTTTAGTCATTTTTAATAGGTCAACATCTTTAATTGAATAGGATTAAGTCGCGTTAAACAACTGATGGCTCTAAATTAGCTAACCGCTTAGGCGCGATTAAGCCATCATCATTCATTTGCCCTACACCAATAAAGGTTCGTTGGTCTCCAACTGTTATTCTAACAATCGTATCATCTGGCGCGCCAAACACTTGAACCGGTTGTCCGTGTAACACATAAGAGCCCATTTCTTCTGAGATATTGACTTCAGGATAGTTCTTAACGGCTGTATCCATGTCTAGTAAAAGAGGGTCTAATAAATCGTAAGGGCTAATGTCTTCTCTTTTAGCTTGTTCAATAAGCGTTTCAAGATCTTCAATCGTGACCATTCTTTGATAAGGGTAGTCAGCAACCTGAGTACGACGAAGCATTGAAACATGTGCACCGCAACCTAATAACTCGCCAAGATCATCGACTATGGTGCGGATATAAGTGCCTTTGCTTACATGAATATCTAAATCAACTTCATTGCCTTCAAAGCGTAATTGATTAATTTCATACACGGTAATAGGCCTTGCAGGGCGATCAATCGTGATGCCTTCTCGAGCATATTTGTAAAGCGGTTTTCCTTCAAATTTTAATGCTGAATACATCGAAGGAACTTGCATGATGTCGCCACGGAAAGTATCTAAAGCAGCATCGAGTTGTTCTTGTGTTACAGCAACAGGCTTTTCACAAACAATATCGCCTTGTGAATCGCTAGTATCAGTGCGCACTCCAAGAGTAGCTGTCACTGTATAACGCTTATCAGAATCTAAAAGAAATTGAGAAAACTTAGTTGCTTCTCCTAAACACACTGGCAGCATACCTGTTGCCAGTGGATCTAAAGCGCCGGTATGACCTGCTTTGTTAGCGAAGAAAATACGTTTAACACGTTGTAATGCATGATTGGAACTGATGTCCGTAGGTTTATCTAATAGTACGATGCCATTGATCGGGCGACCCTTTCCACGTTTTGCCATTACTTTTCTTCTCCATCACTTTCTTCTAGTTCGTCTTCTTCACGACCAGCTTCTTTAAGTTTAACTTTATCGTTCTTTACTGCACCGCTTACTAATTCTGAAATACGTAAACCTTCTGTTAAGGTTTCATCAAAACAGAAACGTACTTCAGGTACAATGCGTAATTTCATTGCTTTGCCCAATAAACGACGAATGTAACCAGAAGCAGCATTTAAGCCTTCTAATGATTCATCGTTTGTTTGCTCACCCACAGTGAAGAAAGTAACGTAAACCGTTGCATATGCAAGGTCACGTGTAATATCAACACCAGATATGGTTACCATACCAATACGTGGATCTTTTACTTCTTGTTGTAAGATTCGAGCAAGTTCTTTTTGTACTTGCTGAGAAACTCGAGAAGCACGGCTATATTCTTTTGCCATTTGACACTCCTAAATCAACACCGTTTAAGTGTTGTTTCAAATAAGAATGGAGGCAAAAGCCCCCATTCTAATCATTATTTATAATTTGAAATTATAAAGTACGTTTTACTTCAATTGTTTCAAATACTTCGATTTGGTCGCCTACGCGCACATCGTTGTAGTTCTTAACCCCGATACCACATTCTGTACCGTTACGTACTTCGTTTGCATCATCTTTGAATCGACGTAGAGACTCAAGTACACCTTCGTAAATCACTACGTTTTCACGTAATACACGAATTGGGTTATTACGTTTAATCGTACCTTCAGTCACCATACAACCAGCAATTAAGCCAATCTTAGGAGATTTAAATACTTCACGTACATCAGCAATACCTGTAATTTCTTGTTTAAACTCAGGTGCTAATAAACCACTCATTGCGGCACGAACTTCGTCAATTAGATCATATATGATGCTGTAGTAACGTAATTCAACTGCTTCGTTATCGATTAATTTACGTGCTGTTGCGTCTGCACGAACATTAAAGCCGATAACGATTGCGCCAGAAGCAGAAGCTAATGATGCGTCAGTTTCAGTAATACCACCAACACCACGACCAATGATGTTAACTTTAACTTCATCTGTAGATAGTTTGTTTAATGATTCACAAATTGCTTCAAGTGAACCTTGAACATCAGCTTTAAGTACTAAGTTAAGTTCAGAAACATCGCCTGATTCCATGTTAGAGAACATGTTTTCAAGTTTCGCTTTCTGTTGACGAGCTAGTTTAATATCACGGAATTTACCTTGACGGTATAATGCTACTTCACGTGCTTTTTTCTCATCTTTAACAACAGTCGCTTCATCACCGGCTTGTGGAACACCAGATAAACCTAACACTTCTACTGGAATAGATGGGCCAGCAAGTTCAATTGGCTTACCATTTTCATCGCGCATTGCACGAACACGTCCGTATTCAAGGCCACAAAGTACGATATCACCTTGTTTCAATTCACCTTGCTGAACTAGGATAGAAGCAACTGGACCACGACCTTTATCAAGACGAGATTCAATAACAACACCTGATGCAGGACCTGTTGATACCGCTTCTAAATCTAACATTTCAGCTTGTAATAGAATGCTATCTAATAATTCATCAACACCTGTACCTACTTTTGCAGATACCATTGAGAAGATGTTTTCACCACCCCATTCTTCTGAGATAACGTCATGCTGTGAAAGCTCAGTTTTAACGCGGTCAAAATCTGCACCTTCTTTATCAATTTTATTGATTGCTACCATTAAAGGTACGCCAGCCGCTTTAGCATGCTGAATCGCTTCAATTGTTTGTGGCATAACGCCATCGTCTGCAGCAACAACGAGTACAACGATATCCGTTGCTTTAGCACCACGTGAACGCATTGATGTAAACGCAGCATGTCCCGGTGTATCTAAGAACGAGATCATACCTTTGTCAGTTTCAACATGGTAAGCACCGATATGCTGTGTAATACCACCGGCTTCACCATCTGCAACTTTTGCACGACGAATGTAATCAAGTAATGATGTTTTACCGTGGTCAACGTGACCCATGATAGTTACAACAGGTGCACGAGATGTTTTTTGACCACCTTGTTGTGCTTCTGCCATTACTGACTCTTCTAACTCATTTTCTTTAGTTAGAATAACTTTGTGGCCCATTTCTTCTGCAACGATAGAAGCAGTTTCTTGGTCGATAACTTGGTTAATGGTTGCCATAGCACCCATTTTCATCATCACTTTGATTACTTCAGTTGCTTTAACAGCCATTTTGTTCGCTAGTTCTGCTACTGAAATTGTTTCGCCAATTTTAACATCACGCTCAACTTTAGCCGCAGGTTTTTCAAATGCTTGCTGTAATGCTGAAGGTGTTGCTGTAGCCCCTTTTTTACCACGACGGTTGTTACCACGGCGGTTATAAACCGTTTCAAGCGGTTTTGCTGCTGGCGCTTTTTTCTTTTTCTTACGATGTGATGGGCCTTCAGCTTTTGTATCAACTGCATCTTCCGCTGCACGCGCTTCTGTCGATGTAGTTACATGGTAATCTGCACCTTCTAATGCTTTACGGTCAGCTTCTTCTTTTGCCCAACGAGCTGCATTTTCTTCAGCTAATTTTTTAGCCAGTTCTGCTTGCTCTGCGGCATCTTTTTCTGCTTTCGCTAATGCTTCTGCTTCAGCTTTCTTAAGTAGGTCAGCTTGTTCTTTTTCTAACTGAAGCTGTTCTTCAGTTTTAACCGACTTAGTTGCCGCTTGCTTTTGTTTATTTGCTGCAGCCGCTGCTTTTGCTTTGCTTTCAGCTTCTTTCTTAGCAGCTAGTTTCTCTGCTAGTACTTTTTCAGCTTGTGCTTTTTTAGCATCTAATTCGGCTTGAATTTTAGCTTCTTCAGCAGCTTTAAGCGCTTGCTCTGCTTCTTTTTCAGCTTGAAGCTCTTCATCGCTGCGTTTAACGAAAGTACGTTTTTTACGTACTTCAACATTGACTGCGTTTGATTGACCTTTTACATTCAACGTTGTTTTAGTTTTACGTTGTAAAGTCATTTTCTTTTTCTGCGCACCACCGTGCTGTTTTTGCAAATAAGTAGTTAATTTTTCTTTTTCTTCAACACTTACTTTATCGTCTGCTTTTTTAGTAATACCGGCATCGGCAAACTGTTTTACTAACGCTTCTTCAGATTTATTTAAATCTTTAGCGAGGTCTTTTAATAGAATTTCTGACATTATTTATTTCTCCATACTGACGATATTAAGCTTCTTCGCTAAACCAACAAATATTACGTGCAGCCATGATTAACTCTGCCGCTTTATCTGCGTCTAACTTCTCAATCTCTAGTAGATCATCAACAGCTTGTTCAGCTAAATCTTCTAAAGTAACAACACCTTTACTTGCAAGTACAAATGCAAGGTGTGTTTCTAAGCCTTCAAGTGCTAATAAATCATCAGCTGGTTTCGCACCTTCTAAGCTCTCTTCTTCTGCAAGCGCTTTAGTTGCTAATACATCTTTCGCGCGAGTACGTAACTCTTCGACCATTTCTTCATCGAAGCCTTCTATTGCTAATAATTCCTCAGCAGGAACATAAGCAATCTCTTCTAATGAAGTAAATCCTTCATCAACTAATACACCAGCAAAGTCTTCATCAATATCTAAAGCTGCGGTAAATGTTGAAATAACATTTTCAGCTTCAGCTTGATGCTTACTCTGTAACTCGGCAACAGTCATCACATTTAGTTCCCAACCAGTTAGTTGAGATGCTAAGCGAATGTTTTGACCATTACGGCCAATTGCTTGTGCTAAGTTTTCTTCTTCTACTGCGATATCCATGCTGTGTGTGTCTTCATCAACAACAATTGAAGCAACTTCAGCTGGCGCCATCGCATTAATTGCAAATTGCGCAGGGTTTTCATCCCATAGAATGATATCTACACGCTCACCGCCTAATTCATTAGATACGGCTTGAACACGTGCACCACGCATACCAACACAAGCACCAATTGGATCGATACGTTGGTCGTTAGTTTTCACTGCAATTTTTGCACGTGAACCAGGATCGCGAGCTGCGCCCATTAAATCAATCATTTCTTCAGCGATTTCTGGCACTTCTAATCTGAATAATTCAATTAATACTTCTGGTTGTGTACGTGTCATAAATAATTGTGCACCGCGCGCTTCAGGACGAACAGCAAACAATAAACCACGTAAACGGTCACCTGGACGGAAGTTTTCACGTGGTAACATTTCATCACGAAAAATAACCGCTTCAGCATTATTACCAAGATCTAATAAAATACTATCGCGCGTCATGCGTTTAACCACACCAGTAATTAACTCGCCTTCTTTTTCTGCATATTGTGCAACAACTTGTGCACGCTCAGCTTCACGTACTTTTTGTACGATAACTTGTTTTGCAGTTTGTGTCGTAATACGGTCAAAAGTAACAGAGTCAATTTCGTCTTCAATATATTCACCCACTTGGATTTCAGGGCTATCGTATTGCGCAGCTTCAAATGTCATTTCTTTTGCAGGATTTTCCATCTCTGCTTCACTTTCTAGTACTAACCAACGACGGAAAGTATCGAAATCACCAGTTTCACGGTCAATATCAACACGAACTTCAATTTCTAATTCATATTTTTTCTTAGTTGCAATCGCTAATGCACTTTCTAATGCTTCAAAAATCGCTTCTCTCGGTAAGCCTTTCTCATTTGAAACAGCTTCAACAACCAATAAAATTTCTTTATTATTCATTTTAATCGCCTTAATTAATCAAATTTTGGAACTATGTTCGCTTTTTGGATATTACTCAGCGCAAAGCGCTCTTCTTTACCCTCTACAGCAATAGAGATAATTTCACCATCAACACTGCTGATGACACCTTTCCATCTGCGTCGATTTTGAATCGGCATACGCAACTGTACTTTTACTTCTTCGCCTATAAATGCTGCGTATTGTGCTGCATTAAATAATGGTCTTTCTAAACCTGGCGATGACACTTCAAGTGTGTACTCATTAGTAATAGGATCTTCAACATCCATGATTGCACTAACTTGGCGGCTTACCGCTGCACAATCTTCAACGAGAATACCCGCTTCTTGGTCGATATAAACACGTAAGGTAGAATGTTTACCTGCTCTCACGTATTCGACACCCACTAATTCATAGCCAAGATCTTCCACACTTGGCGCTAACATTTCCGTTAAACGCTCTTCTAAACTTGCCAAATCTATCCCCTTTCAGAAACAAAAAAAGGGCATATAGCCCTATTTATTTAACCACTTATGTTTATTTTTCATAAAAATAAGTAGTCAGTAAACGTATTTGGATTACAAATTCAAATACGCAAAAAACAAAAAAGCCCCAATAAATTGGAGCTTCATTCGTTTTGCTTGATCAAATCAAACAAGATATTGCGATTGGAAACTACAATATCGAATGTGGTAAGGAGATAAACTTCTATCTCTTAAACTTACCTATAAAACAATTAATCATTGCTTTATAAAAGTGGTTGCGAGATCAGGATTAAAAAACTTCCGACCTTCGCCTGTTTATTAAGGGCTGAGTCCGATGAGCTAAAGGCTCCATCAATAAACATAATGTGGTTGCGAGAGCAGGATTTGAACCTACGACCTTCGGGTTATGAGCCCGACGAGCTACCAAGCTGCTCCATCTCGCGACTGTACTGCATTATTTCAATGTTAAGTTAATAACTAACATTAAAACTAAAAACTTTATTCCTAAGTGCCAAGCACTTCTTGCGAAAGCAGGATTTGAACCTACGACCTTCGCCTTTTATTTACAAGAAAGAGCCCAACGATTTACTTTACCAAGCGGCTCCATCTCGCGACTGTACTGCTTTGTTTCAATGTTAAATTAATAACTAACATTAAAACTAAATTTTTATTGTTAAGTGCAAAGCACTTGTTGCGAGAGCAGGATTTAAACCTACGAACTTCGCCTTTTATTTACAAGAAAGAGCCCGACGATTTACTTTATCAAGCAGCTCCATCTCGCGACTGTACTACATTGTTTCAATGTTAAGTTAATAACTAACATTAAAACTAAAATTTTTATTCTAAGTGCTAAGCACTTGTTGCGAAGGCAGGATTTGAACCTACGACCTTCGCCTTTTATTTACAAGAAAGAGCCCGACGATTTACTTTATCAAGCTGCTCCATCTCGCGACTGTACTGCTTTGTTTCAATGTTAAGTTAATAACTAACATTAAAACTAAAATCTTTGTTCACCATCTTAAGAACGCGCATATTATATATAAACTGTAATATTTTCGCAATCAAAAAACTAAAATTTGGTGCGGATAGAGAGACTTGAACTCTCACGGCCTAAGCCACAGCCCCCTCAAGGCTGCGTGTCTACCAATTCCACCATATCCGCTAAAAATATTACTCAGGAATTTGTGTAGAGGTATCCACTTCAACAGGTTGTTCAGTAACTTGCTCAATAGACAAGTCAGAAAACTCTTCATTTACTGAAACATGTTTAGTAGAAAGATTACCTAACACTAGGCTTAATACAAAAAACAATGTTGCTAAGATACCTGTAGTACGTGTCATGAAGTTACCAGAACCACCTGCACCAAATACAGTGTTAGAAGCACCTGAGCCAAATGAAGCGCCCATACCAGCTCCTTTACCTTGTTGGATTAAAACAAAACCAACTAAAATAATTGAAACAATTAAATAAACAACTAACAGCATCTCATACATATATTTATACCTAATTTATCTTAATAAAACTTCCTGTGCTCCCACAAAGAAGCGGACGAATACTACCCAATGCTAGTGCGGATCACAAGTAAATATTGATACAAATTCAAAGTGAACCTAAGTTCACTATTAAACTGAATAAAAAACAATCAACTAACTGAAACTATTATGCAAATTGAATTATTTTAAAAATACCGATTAAACTTTTACTTTGCTCGCTAATGATTTTGCATAGGCAATTACTTTTTCTTCACTTTCATCAGCCTCAACCATCACTCGGAATACTGGTTCAGTACCAGATTTTCGTAATAACACTCGACCACGATCGCCCAAAATACCTTCAATTCTAGCAAGTTCATCAAGTACATCTTTATCTTGTAATGGATCAATTTGATTATTATATCGAACACTCTCAAGAATTTGTGGGTATTTACGCATACCTTGTCGTAGGTCATAAAGATTCATACGGCTACTTTGCATCGCACTCATTACTTGTAAACCAGAAACAATGCCATCACCTGTTTCTAGATAATCACGACAAATTACATGTCCTGAGTTTTCAGCGCCAATACACCAACCGTTCTTTTTCATTAATTCCATGACATGGCGGTCACCAACATCAGAACGAGCAAATGGGATGCCTAATTCTTTTAATGCTTGCTCTAAACCCAGGTTAGACATTTTAGTGCCCACGGCACCACCTTGTAACTTACCTTTAAGTAACCTGTCACGCGCAATAATATACAGCAGTTCATCGCCATCAAGTACATAACCAGTATGATCGACCATCATTACTCGGTCGCCATCACCATCGAAGGCAATACCAAAATCTGCTTTTTCAGCCACAACTCGTTCTGAAATGGCTTGCATACTCGTTGCTCCACAATTTAAATTGATGTTAACCCCATTTGGAGAGACTCCCATCGGAATAACTTGTGCACCTAATTCACTAATAACGAGCGGAGCAATGTGGTAAGTCGCGCCGTTGGCACAATCAACTACAATTTTTAAACCGCTTAAATGATAATCTGATGGGAATGTACTTTTACAAAATTCAATATAACGACCAGCAGCATCATTAATTCGATAAGCTTTCCCCATTTCACTACTAGCAACACACTGCAACTCTTTATCAATTTCAGCTTCAATCAATAACTCAACTTCTTCTGATAATTTAACCCCTTCATCAGAGAAAAATTTAATGCCGTTATCATCATATGGGTTATGCGATGCACTGATCACAATACCTGCCGTAGCTCGGAAAGTATGTGTTAAATATGCAATAGCAGGCGTTGGCATTGGCCCCATTAATACAGGAATGACACCAGCAGAAGTTAACCCTGCTTGAAGTGCAGCCTCTAACATATAACCAGAAATACGAGGATCTTTACCAATTAATACTTTTTTCTTACCTGCTTTAGCTAATACGCGTCCGGCAGCCCAACCTAATTTTAATGCAAATTCAGGAGTAATTAATGACGCACCAACTTTGCCGCGAATGCCATCAGTACCAAAATATTTTTTAATCATGGGGAACTCTTATAATCAGTAATACCAATAGTTATTTGAAGGTATTTACTTGCTGTAATACTTTCATCACATCGACTGTTTCTGCGACATCATGAACACGAATAATTTTAGAACCTTGCTGCATGGCAATCATTGCGCCAGCAAGACTTCCAGCTAGGCGATCATTTATATCACGATTTAGCAATTGACCAAACATTGATTTTCTAGAAACACCTGTTAGTACAGGATAACCTAAAGTCATAAATTCTTTAGTGGCATTTAACAAATCAAAATTATGTTGTAAAGATTTACCAAAACCAAACCCTAAATCAAGAATAATATTAGTTGGTTTAATACCCGCTTTTATACATTGTTCAGCTCTTTGTTCTAAGAAAGCTCTAACTTCACCAATGACATTTTTGTAATCTGGTGCGGTTTGCATGCTTCTTGGTTGACCTTGCATATGCATCAAACAAACTGGCACATTTGCATCAACGGCAGCTTGCAAAGCCCCTTCTTCCTGTAAAGCGCGTACATCGTTAATAATATCAGCACCCGCTTTAACCGCTGCTGTCATGACTTTAGCTTTACTTGTATCAATAGAAACCCAACAACCTAATTCCTGCTTCAGACGTTCAATAACAGGTAAGACTCTATTGAGCTCTTCATCTAACAAAACATCGCATGCGCCCGGTCTTGTTGATTCACCACCAATATCAATAATAGAAGCGCCCTGCTCTACCATTTTATGAGCATGTTTGACTGCATTGTCAATATTTGCAAAATGACCACCATCAGAGAATGAATCAGGCGTCACGTTTAAAATCCCCATAATATGAGGCGTTGTTAAATCGAGGGTTTTACTACCACTGGTTAAAATCATGAGCAATGCTTAAATTTAATCATAACAATACGGCTTAAGCGCATTATTATAGAATTGTTATTAATGTTGAAAAAAAACCTAAGCAAGCTTAGGTTTTTTTATTGTTAAGAATAGAAATAAGCTTTATTTTTCGCTATCAGTCTTTTCTTCAACATCATCTTTTTTTTCTTCAGTTGCGCTTTCTGAATCAACGTTTTCAGGGGCTTCATCTTTAACGGCCTCTGTCGCTTCTTCTTTTACTTCGGCTTTAACTGATTCAGTTTCTTTTTCATCTTCCCAATCTGCAGGTGGACGAACAGTAACACGCGCCATTAAATCATCTACTTGGTCAGAATCAATCGTTTCGTATTTCATTAAAGCTTCTTTCATCGCATGCAGAATATCAATATTATCTGTTAGCAACTTATAAGCACGTTTGTAGTTAGCATCAATGAAAGCTTTAACTTCATCATCAATGATTTTACCCGTTTCATGAGAAACGACATTAGAACGTAAACTACCTTGCTCACCAGTTAATAGAATTGGGCCTAATTTTTCAGAGAATCCCCATTCTGTTACCATAGCACGTGCAATAGCAGAAGCTTGTTTGATATCTTGAGAAGCACCTGTTGACACTTTTTGTGCGCCATAAATAAGTTCTTCAGCAATACGACCACCGTAAGCCACAGAAATACTACTTTCTAACTCATCTTTATTTTGTGAAATTTGATCGCCTTCAGGTAAAAATTGAGTCACACCTAATGCTCGACCGCGTGGAATAATGGTCACTTTATGAATAGGATGATGCTGCGGTACTAATTTAGCAACAATTGCATGACCTGCTTCATGATAAGCCGTTGACTCTTTATCTTTATCCGTCATCACTAAGCTACGGCGTTCAGAGCCCATTAGGATTTTATCTCGCGCTTGCTCAAAATCTTCTTTAGAAACCGTACGTTTGTTACCACGCGCAGCAAATAAAGCAGCTTCATTTACAAGGTTAGCTAAATCTGCACCAGAAAAACCAGGTGTTCCTCGCGCTAATACACTTGCTTTAACACTGTCATCCAGAGGAATCTTACGCATATGTACTTTTAAAATTTGCTCTCGACCACGTACGTCTGGTAAACCAACAACTACTTGACGGTCAAAACGCCCAGGACGTAATAATGCAGCATCGAGCACGTCAGGACGGTTAGTTGCGGCAACAACGATTATTCCTTCATTACCTTCGAAACCATCCATTTCAACTAACATTTGGTTTAATGTTTGTTCGCGCTCATCATTACCGCCGCCCATGCCTGCACCACGTTGGCGACCAACAGCATCGATTTCATCGATAAAGATAATACAAGGCGCTGATTTTTTAGCTTGTTCAAACATATCACGCACACGAGAAGCACCAACCCCCACGAACATTTCAACAAAATCAGAACCAGAGATTGAAAAGAAAGGTACTTTAGCTTCACCAGCAATCGCTTTTGCTAATAACGTTTTACCTGTTCCAGGAGGACCTACTAATAAAACACCAGTAGGAATACGTCCACCTAATTTTTGAAATTTTGTTGAGTCTTTTAAGTATTCAACAAGTTCAACAACGTCTTCTTTTGCTTCATCACAACCTGCAACGTCAGCAAACATTGTTTTAATTTGGTCTTCGCTCATCAATTTGGCTTTACTTTTACCAAACGACATCGCGCCCCCTTTACCGCCACCTTGCATGTTGCGCATAAAGAAGATCCAAACACCAATTAAGAGCAACATTGGGAACCATGAAACAAAGATAGAAGCTAAGAAGCTTGTTTCTTCTGGTGGTGTTCCTTCAACTTTTACATCATTTTTAATAAGGTAATTCATTAAATCAAGATCAGGAGCTGGAATATAAGTAATGAAAGGAGTTTGATTACTTTTTAACCCTTTAATTTCTTGGCCATTGATCTGTACTTGCTGAATTTGCCCTTGGCTTACTTCTTTATTAAAAGTCGTGTAGTCAATTTGTGAATTTTTACTGTCGTCTGTTCCAAATCCTTGGAATAAAGACATTAAGACTACTGCGATGACTAACCACAATATCAGGTTTTTTGCCATATCGTTCAAGATGTAAACCTCATGTTAAAAATGAAAAGAATAATAATAGTAATTCAGATTACTACAGTTTAAAACCCGTCGCCACTAAATAAACTTCTCGAGATCTCGCTCTAGAAGAATCTGGTTTCCGTGTTTTTACAGATTTAAATAATTTTCGTATTTCGTTGATATAGGACTCATATTCAGCCCCCATAAATACTTTAACAATAAAACTGCCGTCTTTGACTAAAACATCTCGACACATTTCTAATGCAAGCTCAACTAAATACATAGATTTAGGCTGATCAATTCCTGCGTTACCACTCATATTTGGAGCCATATCTGATAAGACAACATCAACCTTATTATCTCCAATACGTTCCAACAAAGCATTTAAGACCACTTCTTCGCGGAAATCGCCCTGCAAAAAGTCAACACCAGCAATAGAATCCATTGGTAAAATATCACAAGCTATTACTTTACCTTTAAGCCCTACTTTATCAACCGCCCATTGTGACCAACTTCCAGGAGCAGCGCCTAAATCAACAACAGTCATACCAGAGCGGATCAATTTATCCTTGCCATTTATTTCGTCTAATTTAAAAACAGCGCGTGAACGTAAGCCTTGTTTATTCGCTTCTTTCACATAAAAATCATTTACATGTTCATGCATCCATCTTTTTGAACTGCCTGATGCACTCTTTTTAAGACGATTTGTACTGTCTGCTTTTGCCACAATTACTTCCTTGAGCGAATGAATAATTAGGATAAATACTAATCTAAATAGTAAAGGTTAATATTTAAGGGTAGAATGAACTGTTTTCAACCCTTAATGAAAGAAATTTGCATGAATTTATCAAACACACAGAAAAAGTTTTTAAAAGGTTTAGCTCATAAACTAAACCCAGTTGTACTATTAGGCCAAAATGGCTTAACCGAAGGCGTCTTAGCTGAAATAGAAAATGCTATCAGCCACCATGAACTCATTAAAGTCAAAGTAGCGACTGACGACCGAGAAACAAAGCAACTTATTATTGATGCAATTGCACGTGAGACTGAGTCTCTAGTACTTGCAAAAATTGGCCATATCGTTGTTTTATATCGTCAAAGTGAAGAAAAGAAAATAGAATTACCGCGTAAATAAACGGCTAACCTCTATTATAATAAAAAGCCCAGTAACTCTGGGCTTTTTATTATCTGTCATTTATTGCTAAGCAATATATTCAACTTTAATGATTTCATAATCAATCACACCGCCCGGCGTTGTAATTGAAATTTCATCATCTAAACTTTTACCTATTAAACCACGTGCAATAGGAGAGTTAATTGAAATTAGATTCTTTTTAATATCAGACTCATCATCGCCTACAATTTGATAAGTCACTTCTTCGTCTGTTTCTACATTAAGAATCGTCACTGTCGATCCGAAAATAACTTTGCCGTTATTAGCTATTTTGCTTACATCGATAATTTGAGCATTAGATAATTTAGCTTCAATGTCTTGAATACGTCCTTCACAAAACCCTTGTTGCTCACGAGCAGCATGGTATTCCGCATTCTCTTTTAAATCACCATGTTCACGAGCTTCAGCAATAGCATGTACTATTTCTGGACGTTTGACAGTTTTTAGCTCTTCTAGTTCAGCACGTAAAATATTAGCGCCTTTTGCTGTCATTGGATATTGAGTCATTAACAATCACCTTATTCTGTCTGTTTTTCATTAACTGTATTTAGAAAGGCAGCTATTTTACGCTAATTAACTAAGTTAGTCATTGATTATAGGAAAAATGCTTTGTGTATTGAGATATAGCTGTCGTTGTACAGCCAATGGCGTTTCGCGCCTTAAATTACACAATGATTGATAGATTGAAATAAGATTTAACGGTGAGTTATGTGAGCTTGATTGTTGATAAATAGGCATATCAGGCGCATCTGTTTCTAAAACTAAACTACTAAGCGGTAATTGACTTAATGTCGCTTTTGTTTTTTGTGCGCTAGGATGAGTGATCACTCCACCAATACCTAGTTTAAAGCCTAGCTTAATAAACTCTTTAGCGATTTCTTCACTACCAGAAAATGCATGATAAACACCACCGTAACTAAACTTAGCTTGTTTTAGTAAAGCTAATACTCGAGATTGAGTTTTCACTACATGCAGAATAACTGGTAATTTCAAAGACTCCGCAATGGCAAGTTGTGCTAAAAATACTTTTTCTTGGAGCGCTGGCGCGGTATCTATCAATTTATCTAAACCAATTTCTCCTAACGCGACACACTTATTATTTTCACTGGCCAGCGTTTCAACCAATAAAGAAGTTAACAATAATAGATCTGCGTCCTCAAAAGTGTTTAAGAAATGAGGATGAATACCTAATGCAAAATAGATATTCTTATAGTCAGCCGCTAATTTAATGATCTCAGGCCAACGACTTTTATCTGTCCCGGGAACAATCACTTGGTTGATTTTCACTTCGGCAAGTTGCTGCATTAATGAAGCACGCTCAGCTTTAAAACAATCGAAATTCAGATGGCAATGGCTATCAACAAACATATCTCACCTTTTAAAGTAAACTAATACAACAGGTATAAAAAAAGCGCCCGTAGACGCTTTAATCATATCATTATTTGCTGATATTAATGTTCGCGTGTTTTACGGAAACGTACATCAGGATAACGCTCAATCGCTAGATTTAAGTTCACCATAGTCGGTGCAACATACGTTAAATTATTACTGCCATCTAATGCTAAATTATCGTACGCTTTTTTCTCAAACTCAGCCATTTTAATAGGATCATCACAATCAACCCATAGCGCAGTTGCTACGCTGATCCCTTCGTAGATCGCATCTACTTTATATTCTGATTTTAAGCGTTGTACAACTACTTCAAACTGCAGCACACCAACAGCACCAACAATTAAATCATTGCTGCGTAGAGGACGGAATACTTGCACTGCGCCCTCTTCTGATAATTGCATCAAACCTTTTAATAATTGTTTCTGTTTTAAAGGGTCTTTTAGACGAATACGACGGAACATTTCAGGTGCAAAGTTCGGAATACCAGTAAACTTAAGTTCTTCACCTGTCGTAAATGTGTCACCAATTTGAATCGTGCCATGGTTGTGTAAGCCAATAATATCACCAGAAAATGATTCTTCAGACGCGGTTCGATCACCAGCCATAAAAGTAACAGCATCAGAAATACTGACCATTTTACCAGTACGTACATGATGCATTTTCATGCCTTTTTCGTACTTGCCGGAACAAACGCGCATAAAGGCAATACGGTCACGATGTTTTGGATCCATATTCGCTTGAATTTTAAAAATGAAACCAGAAAAGGTTTCTTCAGTTGGTTGAACAATACGCTGAACCGTTTCTCTAGGAAGTGGTTTTGGCGCCCATTCCACTAATCCATCTAATACATGGTCAACACCAAAGTTACCTAATGCGGTACCAAAATAAACAGGTGTTAATTCACCAGCAAGAAACATGTCTAAATCAAACTCATTAGAAGCACCTAATACAAGTTCCATTTCTTCACGTAAATCTTCTGCGTGATTTGGCAGTACTTTATCCAACTCAGGGTTATCTAGCCCTTTAATAATACGTACTTCTTGAATCATATGGCCTTGACCTGATTCATATAAAATCACTTCATCGCGCAATAGATGATAAACACCTTTGAACTCTTTACCCATCCCAATTGGCCAAGTGATCGGCGCACAAGCAATATTAAGTACATCTTCAACTTCATCCATTAAATCAACTGGATCGCGTGTATCACGGTCACATTTGTTCATGAAAGTTATAATAGGCGTATCACGTAAACGCGTGACTTCCATTAGTTTGATAGTACGTTGCTCTACACCTTTTGCAGCATCAATAACCATCAAACAAGAATCTACTGCAGTCAAAGTACGGTAAGTATCTTCCGAGAAATCTTCATGTCCCGGTGTATCAAGTAAATTAACCAAACCATTATTGTAAGGAAATTGCATTACCGAAGTCGTAATAGAAATACCACGATCTTTTTCCATTTCCATCCAATCAGATTTTGCATGTTGACCTGATTTTTTACCTTTAACAGTCCCCGCTTTTTGTAACGCATTCCCGAATAAAAGTACTTTTTCAGTAATTGTTGTTTTACCCGCATCTGGATGTGAAATGATTGCGAATGTGCGTCTACAATTGACGGCTTCTAGAAACTTAGCGTCTGCCATTTTTAGTTTTCTCTTAATATCGACACAAGCATCTGTAAATGATGTGTCTCTTTATGCTTTGCGAAAATGAGTGGTTTATAAATTTGGCTGAACTATAACAAATTGAGACAATTAATTCATTTTCTATTACAGCTTAGCCATTAAATAATTCTAATCGGTCATTTTAACAAGCTTCTCTGAAACATGGGGTTTATTTTTAGCAAGAAACCACAAAGTGCCGCCGATAATACCAATGGAGAATTGAATAGTTGCAAGATTTTCAATCAAGGATTCAGGGCGTAATGAAACCAGCGTCATCCCTAATGCTCCACAAATCATGCTTGAAAATTGAATAATAGCAACCACTGAACCAGTATCTGTGTCCTGCTGGTCTAACATCAAATTCGTTCCGGGAATACGCATTGCAATAACACACAGAGTCGCTGGACCTGCGATAAAAGCAAAAAACCAAGGTGATAAATATCCAATGTTATAGGTGAGTAAACCGCAAACAATAAGCAGAACAAAACACAATGTAATTATTTTTTGAACAGAAACCAGCTTAGATAACTGAATATAAATAGTCGGCCCAAAAGACGCACAAAAAGCATTAAAGGCAAAAGCATAACTAAATTCTTGCTCTGTTAATCCAAAATCATTGATATAAATATAAGAGCCCGAAGCTAAGAAAGCCATTAACACCATAGGTACAATTGAAAAAATGCATAATAAAGAAACAAATTTAGGATTTTTCAATACTACGGCTAAGCGTCCCCATGAACGCAACATTGATCCAGAATAGCGAGACACCAAGGTTTCTTTGTAGCACAAAGCAAACAACCCAGTGAGTCCGCCAAAAATAGCTAACGCGACAAACATCATATGCCAAGAATAAAACTTTAATAAGAATGCCCCCAGCACAGGTGCAATCATAGGAGCAATGATCACTAATGACATGATCGTGGCCATGATTTTTTCACGCTCTCTACCATCAAAAAGATCTTTAACAATTGCAGTGGCCACAACAGTCACGGCACTACCACCAAAAGCTTGCAGAATACGAGACAAAATCAAAGACTCTACATTACTCGATAAAGCACAACATAAGCTCGCAATAACATAAACAGAAATACCTGTTAATAAAACGGGTTTACGGCCAAATTTTTCACTTAGCGGCCCCCAAAAAAGCAACCCGATAGCATAAGTTACAAAATAAGCACTTAATGTCAGATTTACCATGGTCTGATTAGTGTTTAATATTTCAACCATTGTAGGTAGTGCAGGTAAATAAAGATCAATGGTAAGGGGTGGAAAAGCACTAATAATGACTAAAAAAAACAAGGTGCCTGTTTTCCCTAATAGAGGTTGTTTTTGCTTCAAGTTGAGACTCCAGTAGAATTTTTAAGCTGTACAGGATACAGAGTAAAATTAAGAATTTATGATATTAATGATCTTTTAAATGAGTATTTTAACGCTATAGCGAATTACAATAAACGTTCTTTTTACCTGGCTATAGAATAACATCAAAAAGGTTAAATTCAGGTTAACAGTTAATACGATAGACAGATAAAAACAAAAACTAATCATGGTCACTTATTTCAACACTTAAAATAATGCATTTAAACAATACGCTTTAGAGCGTTCCTGTTAAAATGCTAATAATTATTCCAATAAGTAGGCTCCCAATGAAATTATTAGTGCGTAACCTTGCTAAAGCAACAACAGAAGAAAAATTATTAACCTTATTTAAAGAGCACGGTAGCATTCAATCCTGCAACCTTGTATTAGACAAAGAAACAGGTGCATCAAAAGGCTTCGCATTTATAGAAATGCCCAAAGTAGGCGAAGCGAAAGCGGCAATCAAACAATTAAACGGTTATAAATTAGCGGGTAATTTAATTCGAGTAAAAAAAGCGGAAGTGAAAAAAGGTGAAGAGCAAGTTGATGCCGCAACGGCAGAAGTAAAAGCGACACCAAAAGCAGAAAAGAAACAAACAATAGCAAAGCCAGAATCAGCGTCTGAAATGGTAGATACTAAAGACGTATGGGGTTCAGTAAAGGATTAATACTTTAGTTAATAAAGAAACAAAAAAAGAGGCGTAATGCCTCTTTTTTTATTGTCTAAACATTTTAAGTATTAAGCCAATGCTTGTTCAAAGTCTGCAATTAAATCAGCAGTATTTTCAATACCCACAGAACAACGGATCATGTTTTCACTAATCCCCATCTCTTGTCGTAACTTTAATCCCATCTCAAAATAAATAGTAGGCGCAACCGGCAAGGCTAATGTGCGGTTATCACCTAAGTGCGTTGCACTAATCACAAGATTTAGTTTATTTAAAAACTCGCAGCAATCGATACCATCAATGAGATCAAAGCTTAATAAAGCCCCAAAGCCATTGAATAATTCTTTTGCTCTTTGATGCTGAGGGTGATCAACCAATCCTGGGTAATAAACTTTCGCAATTTTGGGATGAGCTTGTAGTAATTCAGCAAGTGCCATTGTATTAACAGCCTGGCGATCCATACGAAGTTCCATGGTTTCACTACCAACTGAAATAAGATGTGCGCCTTGAGAGCTTAAACAAGCCCCCATATCACGTAGCCCTTTTTTCTTAATTTGACTAATACCCCACAATTTACTGTCACCTTTACGGTAACCTTCATAAATATTTGGATACTTTTCCCAGTTAAATAAGCCAGTATCAGTCACTGAGCCCCCCATTGCGTTACCATGTCCAGCAACGTATTTTGACAATGAGGTAGTAATTAAGCTCGCTTTTACTTTACTTGCATTAAATAAGTAGCTTGATGTGATCGTATTATCAATCACATAAACCAAGCCTTTTTGTTCACAGAAATCACCGATTTCGACTAACGCACTTACTTGAGTAACAGGGTTAGCAATGGTTTCAACAAATACCATTTTTGTATTTACTTGTAAGGCAGTTTCCACGGCTTGAATATCAGTTGCATCAACTAAGGTCACCTCAATATCGTAACCTTGAAGTGTTGTTAATAATGAAGTTGTATTACCAAATAGAAAACGGCTACAGATTAAATGGTCGCCCGCTTTTAATAGCGTTAAAAAAGTAGCAACAATCGCTGACATACCGGAAGAGAAAACGGCAGTGGCAACACCATTATCAATTTTTTGAATTTTTTTACATAACGCATCTAAGGTAGGAGTTGAAGAGCGAGCATAAGCATGACCCGGCTGCCCTTGGAATACATCAATCAATCCTTGAACATCTTCAAAACCGTATGGCACAGAATTATGAATAGGCGCATGCACCGCTCCAGCTTCTAAACCTAATTGATGATCTGAATGCACGACCTTTGTAGTAAAACCTAACGCTGACATCTCAATTCCTTGCTTATAATCTAAATAATAATTTCTTTGATCTAAAATCACTTCAATTTGTGTACTATGCCTAATATAGTTGTTGTGAGTTAATATCACTTCAATTTGTCTATTATGCCTAATATAGTTACATATAGCATCATGCGTCTTAAGGAAATATGTTGAAATCAAATATATACAGTATTTTTGTTTTTGTAATTGGATTATGTTTTGCGTATCTAATTTCATTTCAATTAACTCAAAAAGAAAAACAGTTCCAACACCAGAACCTTAAAATTGAAAGTCAGGCAATTAAACATAATTTGCAAATCAAACTACAAGGTGATGCTGCACAAATTCTGCTCACAATTAATCGCTGGCGTAACATTGATGACATTAACCAATATTGGTTAAGTGATACAGACAAGCTTAAAAAAATTAATCCTTTTATTGAGGGTATAAAATTTTTTCCACTTACAGACTATAAAAAATTCAAATTGCCCTCTAATGATATAATCAATTCAGAATTAGAAAGCGATAGAAAAAGGCAGTTACGTAACCGAAGCCATTTGCCTTTAGACGCAGAAAAATTGAATTCAAGCCATGTTTATAGTGGCCGCATGAATCATACTTATGCAACTCAAAAAACATTTAATTTACAATTTCCAGTGTTAATAGAATCAAAAATAGTGGCTTACGTTGAAGTTTCGATGAATATAGACAAATTATTACGCCACAAAATAGATACCTTTCAAATAACAAAACCTTTTTCTCTATCTGAAGATGGCATGACTATTTTTAGTTCATTACCTAAAAATATGCATATTGACGATATTTTCGATAAATTTGATCTGACTATTTATGATCGCACATGGAAATTAACAATTTGGTCAAGTATCACCCCTAGAGATAAAGAGCTTTTCCTTATATTTACAGTGCTTATTTCTTTCTTAGCAGCACTAACGGTGAAGTTACTAAGTCTCTATTATCTAATGCAAAATAATATCAAAGAGAAAGAAGAAGAATTAAAGCGTATAGACGATGAATTTAAACATAGTGAAGCAAAGTTAATCCAATCAAATAAACTCGCTTCTCTGGGTGAAATAGCGGCAGGTGTTGCCCATGAAATTAATCAACCATTACAAGTCATTTGCATTCATACAGAAATGTGTCAGAACAACTTGTTACATGAAAATTATCATTTAGTGGAAAAAAGTTTTAAAGCAATAGTTAATCAAGTAGATCGGATTGAAAAAATAGTAAAACAAGTTGGTAGTTTTGGTAGAGATACAGAGCTTGATAATTATAAAGAAGAAAAAACATCAAGTATTTTTGATAATGTTATGGCAATCATCATTAACCAATATAAACAAGATGGTGTAGAGCTTAGACAAGTTATTCCCCCCTCTCTTCCTGCTTTATTTTGTAATAAAATACAAATTGAACAGGTACTAATCAATTTATTGATTAATGCAAAAGACTCAGTTGAAACATCAAGAAATAAAATTGTGTTTATGAAAGCACATGTACAAAAAAATAATTTATATATACAAATATCGGATACGGGTTGTGGTATTGATCCTACTAAGATCAATGAAATATTTACTCCTTTTTATACGACTAAACCATTAGGTAAAGGAACTGGCTTGGGGTTATCGATAAGTTATTCAATCATTCATCAGCATAAAGGCGACATAAAAGTAACCAGTGAAATAGGCAAAGGAACAGTCTTTACAGTTAGATTACCACTTTTATAAAACCTAAAGACTACGGAGAATGTAAAGAAAAACCGCATATTAGCTATGTGGTCATAACTTAGTTAACAATTTCAATATGTTATTAATTAGTCTTTTAGTTATACCGATTGCGTTAAATATGTTATTTAAATTTTACGAAGAAAAAACAGTTCAATTCAAGGCGTAAATTGACGCCTTCCAAAGGTTAACCCTCTATCTACAGTATGAAGTAAAACACTTTAATACTTTAATGGCTGTTCTCTTTACGATATCTTCAAAATAAAAGTATAACGAAGAAGTGGGCTGTTTTAGTCAGTAAAATAGATAAGATACTTATCGTGATTGGTATTAGATGAGGATGAAATTATAAGATTGGAAGCTGTAGGGATTTACTTTATTTTAGGCATAAAAAAAGGCAAGTCAGTAACCCACCTTTTTTTCAATCAGAATGAGCATTAAATGCTCATCGAAGCAATATTAAAGAGCTACGATGTTTTCTGCTTGAGGACCTTTTTGACCTTGAGTTACAGTGAACTGTACTTTTTGGCCTTCAGCAAGAGTTTTAAAACCAGTGCTTGCGATAGCAGAGAAATGTGCGAAAACGTCAGGGCCGTTTTCTTGCTCGATGAAACCAAAACCTTTAGATTCGTTGAACCATTTAACTGTACCAGTAGTAGTAGACATGTGTATATCCTAATAATTTTTGAGTAATTTTTAACCTTGAAATCAAGGCAGTTGGCTAGAAGTGTTGCTATTACTTATGATGTATAGGATTCGGTACATTAATACGGAACAAAGTACATAAATATAAAACGAACTTTCAAGCTAAAAAATATTATATATAGGTTTAAAAGCGTGTCAATAGCTATTTAGTCAAAATATAAAAAAAACATTAAAAATTTACATGTAAACATAAAAACTCTTTATTAATCAAACCATTATTAACAATAAATTTTTAAAATTAATTCTCACTGTTTAATTTATGATATGATCAAGACAACATAACAGGGGGTGATATGACAATTTGGATAGATGCTGATGCTTGTCCAGTATCAGTAAGAGAAATGGTATTAAGGGCAAGTGATAGAACTCAAACAGCACTTGTTTTTGTTGCCAATTCCCCTTTGCCAGTGAAAAGAACAGCGCTAGTAAAGACAATACAAGTATCGCAGGGTTTTGATGTCGCAGATAATTACATAAGCCAACATGTTGAATTAAACGATCTTGTTATAACACAGGATATCCCACTTGCCGCAGAGCTTGTGGAGAAAGGCATTATCGCGCTAAACCCTCGAGGTGAATTATATACAGCAGATAATGTAAGACAACGCTTAGCTATGCGTAATTTAGCTGAAGAATTACGTAGTGTAGGTCAGATTAGTGGCGGGCCGAATAAATTTTCCGACAGAGATAAACAAAATTTCGCCAACTCATTAGATCGTTGGTTACAAAAAGCAAAAAGGTAGTGTTTTCACTACCTTTTGTCATCAAAAGTAAGCGTTCCAAACCTTTAAATAATTCGAGTCTCTGCTTGTAACTTTTGTGTGCGTAATGCTTTTGCTTCTTTTTCTTTTCGGTTATCGCATGGTTCTGGGCAATCACATTCTTTATCGATTCCAACCGACGCTAATCCCCCACAACTACCGCCAATTGTCTTTTGATTTATAATATAACCAATAGACATGCCGACAATAACTAACAGAAATACTATAAATGTAGCCATAAAATAGATCATATTATTCCTCTACAAAGAATGGTTCAAATTCAGGAGTAAATAACTCTTTAAAGCTATCACCTTGCTTAACTAGTAAAAACACAGGCTGCTTTAACTTAGCCGCAAATGCAAAACCTTTTTCAGGCCCTAAAACAGTAATTGCAGTTGCTAAACCATCTGCAACCATACTGCTTTTATCAATCACAGTAACAGAAACTAGTTTATGACTGATAGGCTTGCCAGTGCTTGGGTCAATAGTATGTGAATAACGAATACCATCAAATTCAAAATAATTACGATAGTCCCCAGAAGTAGCAATCGCATTATCACCTATGTTCAATAAACGCTGAACATTCTGCCCTAACCCTGGACGTTCGATAGCTAAAGTCCAATCTTGATTATTTAACTTAGTACCTTGAACTCTAAGCTCTCCGCCAATATCAACCAAGTAATTGGTAATGCCCTTTTCAGAAAGCAACTCAGCGACACTATCGACACCATAACCTTTAGCAATAGATGACAAATCAACATAGAGCTCTGGTTTACTCTTAATTAATTTATTACCTTGTATGGATAAGTATTGACTCCCCACTTTTTGTTTAGTTCTTTCTATTAATGCATCACTAGGTACTTTATATGGTTTTTTATCTGGACCAAAGCCCCACAAATTGACCAATGGCCCCACAGTTACATCAAATGCACCGCCAGTTTGCTCATAGAGAGACAATGCTTTTTTAACGGCTTTGATGGTTGCATCTGAAACTTCATAAGAATCAGAGCTTTTATTAAATAAAGATAATTCTGACTGAGGACGATAGGTCGACATTTGGTCATTAACCAATTCTAACTGCTTATCAACCTCTACTTGTAATTGCTTCTCTAATAATGCTTTTTGCGCTAACTGCTCATCTGATAAAACATATTTAATATGATAGTAAGTGCCCATAGTTTTACCCTGAAATTGCAATAACTGCGATTCAGGTTTTGAACACGATGAAATAAAAAAGGCTAACCCTACTAAGGCTAGCCATTTAATTGATGAGTTAAACATCAGGGTTAACCGCCAAAGTCATCAAGTAAGATGTTTTCGTCTTCTACGCCTAAATCTTTAAGCATAGCGATTACAGCAGCATTCATTACTGGAGGACCACACATGTAGAACTCACAATCTTCTGGAGCTTCATGATCTTTTAAATAGTTCTCGAATAAAACATTGTGAATGAAGCCAGTGTAACCATCCCAGTTATCTTCAGGTTGTGGGTCACTCAATGCAACATGCCATTCAAAGTTTTCATTTTCAGCAGCGATTGCATCAAAATCTTCAACATAGAACATTTCACGTTTAGAACGCGCACCGTACCAGAAACTTGCTTTACGTTTTGTTTTTAAGCGACGGAATTGGTCGAAGATATGTGAACGCATTGGCGCCATACCAGCACCTCCACCAACAAATACCATTTCATTTTCAGTTTCTTTAGCGAAGAATTCACCAAATGGACCTGAAATTGTCACTTTATCACCAGGCTTCAAACTAAAGATGAACGATGACATTTTACCACATGGTAAAGACAGATCACGCGGTGGCGGCGTAGCAATACGCACGTTAAGCATGATAATCCCTTCTTCACCAGGGTAGTTAGCCATTGAATAAGCACGGATTGTCTCTTCATCAACTTTTGATTCTAAATCAAAGAATTTAAAGTGTTCCCAGTCGCCACGGTACTGTTCTTCAATATCAAAATCTTTGTATTTGATATGATGAGCAGGCGCTTCAATTTGAATGTAACCACCCGCTTTAAACGGTACTGATTCACCATCAGGAATTTGCAATTTAAGCTCTTTAATGAAAGTCGCTTCGTTACCATTAGAAATAACAGTACATTCCCACTTCTTAACACCAAAGATTTCTTCTGGTAACTCGATGTCCATGTCTTCTTTAACATTAACCTGACAAGATAAACGTTCACCATCATTTGCTTCACGTTTAGTAATGTGATCAAGTTCAGTAGGCAGAATATCACCACCACCAGATTTAATTTTCACACGACACTGGCCACAAGTACCACCACCACCACATGCAGAAGAAACAAATACGCCAGCATTCGCTAATGCACCTAGTAACTTACCACCGGCTTGGGTTTTAATGCTTTTATCAGCATCGTCATTAATAGAAATTGTAATATCACCCGTGCTTACAAGTTTTGCTTTTGCCGATAAAATAATAACGACCAAGGCTAAAACGATAATTGTAAACATGGCAACGCCGAGAAATATTTCCATCGACCTTTTCCTTGTTTTGAGGGGGAATCAACTCCCCCGAATTCATCTAAGCTAAAACAATAATAGTTACAGCTGGATACCAGAAAATGACATAAAACCTAACGCCATTAAACCTGCAGTTACAAATGTAATACCTAACCCACGTAAACCATCAGGCACGTCAGAGTATTTCATTTTTTCGCGAATACCTGCGAGAGCAACAATTGCAAGTGTCCAACCCACACCACTACCAATACCGTAAACCGCAGACTCAAGTAAGTTATACTCACGTTGAACCATAAACGATACACCACCAAAGATGGCACAGTTAACAGTAATAAGCGGTAAGAAGATACCTAACGCTTGGTATAAAGATGGGAAGTACTTATCTAATACCATTTCCAAGATTTGCACTAAAGCAGCAATAACACCGATAAAAGTGATAAAGCCTAAAAAGCTTAAGTCCGCTTCAGGAAATCCAGCCCAACCTAATGCACCAGGTGCTAATAAGTTGAAGTAGATAATTTGGTTAACAGGTACCGAAATACCTAATACCACGATAACCGCGATACCAAGACCCATAGATGTTTTAACTTTCTTTGATACAGCAAGAAAAGTACACATGCCTAAAAAGAAAGCGAGTGCCATATTTTCCATGAAAATAGAACGCACAAATAAACTAAGATAATGTTCCATTCAAATTACTCCTTTGGCTCAACTTGCTCTGGTTTAATTGTTCGAATTGCCCAGATAATGCCACCAATAATAAAGAAAGCACTAGGAGGTAATAATAATAGACCATTGCCTTGATACCAGCCGCCATTAGAAATTAACGGTAAGATTTCAAATCCAAATAATGCACCTGAACCAAATAGCTCACGGAAACCGCCTACTAACACAAGGATAAGGCCGTAACCTAAACCATTACCGATACCATCCATAAAGCTTGCAAATGGTTTGTTTTTCATTGCAAATGCTTCTGCACGCCCCATTACAATACAGTTTGTAATGATTAGGCCAACATAAACAGATAACTGCGTAGATAAACCATATGCATATGCACGAAGTACTTGGTCAACTAAGATAACTAACGAAGCAATAATAGCCATTTGCACGATGATACGCACACTGTTAGGAATATAGTTACGGATCATCGAAATGAACAAGTTAGAGAATGCTGTTACAAACAATACCGCTAACGTCATTACAACAGCCGTTTCTAACGTTGCTGTTACCGCTAATGCAGAACACACACCTAGAATTTGCAGTGCAATTGGGTTATTGCTTACTACGGGAGAAGTTAATACTTCTTTTAATTCACTTGATTTAGCCATTGTTTAGCGCTCCTTCACGAACTTTGCTAAGAAATGGACCAAACCCTTGCTCACCTAACCAGAAAGTAAAGGTATGCTCAACACCAACACTAGTTAGTGTTGCGCCAGATAGCCCATCAACTTCATGCTTAGAACCAGCAGCAGCTTGTCCTTTAACAATTTTAATAGCAGGGTTTCCATTGGCATCAAATAACTCTTTACCAACAAAGAGTCCACGCCAGCGAGGATTTTGAACTTCACCACCTAACCCAGGTGTTTCACCTTGGTCATAGTAAGTAATTGCATCAATGGTATTGCCGTCAGCTTTAATGGCAACAAATGCATACATTGTTGACCATAAACCAGCGCCATGCACAGGTAAAATAATGCGTTGCAATTGACCATTATCATCAGAGACTAAATAAACAGTCGCTAAGTTTGCACGTCGACCAATTTTAGCAATATTTTGATCCGCAGTTAGTTTAATACTAGTAGCAGGATCTTTTGCTGCTTTACGTTGGTCGTAAGCACTTGCGTCAACATCTGTCGCAAATTCCCCCGTTGCTAAGTCAACTAATTTAGTTTCGATATTAGACGCAAAGATTTCTTTCACGCTTTTATCTGTCTTTAAACCAGCTACCGCAAGGATATTACTTTGCTTATCGATTTCTTTATTAGCAATCTGCATTGGGCGCAAGCCAACGGCTGCCCCTGCAACGATAATTGAACAAACTAGACACACTGCTAGTACAACAATCATCGTTTTACCGAATGTTTCCTGTTGATTAGACATTACGAGCTAGCCTCCGTTTGATATTCCCTTGTACAACAAAGTAGTCGAACAACGGTGCAAATAAGTTAGCGAATAAAATAGCTAACATCATACCTTCAGGGAAGGCAGGGTTTACAACACGAATTAATACAACCATTAAGCCGATTAAACCACCGTAGTACCATTTAGCTTTATTAGTAAATGAAGCCGATACCGGGTCCGTTGCCATAAAGATCATACCAAAGGCAAAACCACCCATTACCAAATGCCAGTACCAAGGTAACTGGAACATATGGTTAGTATCACTACCAATCACATTAAATAACAAAGAGGTTGCAATCATACCGAGCATCACACCAGAGATAATTCTCCATGAAGCAATCCCAGTGATCACAATAAAGGCACCACCAATTAAGATAGCCAATGTAGACACTTCACCAACACTACCTTGCATGTTACCAATGAAGGCATCAAACCAAGATAAGTTTGCTTGTACCGCTTCTAATCCACCTTGAGACATCACACTTAATGATGTGGCACCAGAGAAGCCATCTACCGCAGTCCAAACCGCATCACCAGAAATATCTGTAGGGTAAGCAAAGAAGAGGAAAGCACGACCAGCTAAAGCAGGATTTAAGAAGTTACGGCCAGTTCCACCAAAGATTTCTTTAGCAACAACCACACCGAAAGTAATACCTAACGCGACTTGCCATAAAGGAATCGTTGCAGGTACGATCAATGCAAATAAAACAGATGAAACGAAGAAACCTTCATTTACTTCATGTTTACGCACACTTGCAAATAACACTTCCCAAAATCCACCGACAACAAAAGTCACTGCATAAATAGGTAAGAAGTAAGCAGCACCGTAAAGGAAGCTATCAAAAATACTTGCGCCTGAACCTAAGGTCACTCCCAGCGTATTTAATAAAGCAACGCGCCAATCATCTAAAGCAGAATAACCCGCTATGATTGCTTCATTTGCTTGTACACCAGTGTTGTACATGCCATAAAACATAGCTGGAAAAGTTGCTAACCATACAAAAATCATCATGCGTTTAAGGTCAATACCATCACGTACGTGAGTAATTCCTTTGGTCACATAACCAGGAGTATAAAAAAATGTCGCAGCAGCTTCATACAGAGCGTACCATTTTTCATAACGGCCCCCTGCTTCGAAATGCGGTTCCATTTTTTCAATTAAGCTTTTAAGACCCATTGTTAGCCTTCCTTCTCAATTTTACTTAGACAATTACGTAAGATTGAGCCGTATTCATATTTGCCAGGGCAAGCATAAGTACATAATGCTAAATCTTCTTCATCTAATTCTAAGCAACCTAACGTTTGTGCACCGTCAGTATCACCGACGATCAAGTCGCGTAATAATACTGTTGGTAGAATATCAAGTGGCATCACACGCTCATATTGACCGATTGGTACCATTGCACGATTACTACCGCCAGTAGTGGTAGTAAATGCAAACTTCTTAGCGCGATTTAACGCAGATAAGAATACGCGTGCAACAGAGTGTTTATTTAAACCAGGAGCTCCCCAGCCAAATAACTCTTTCTCATAACCTTCAACTAACGCTGAAATTTGGTTATGGTAACGGCCTAAGTATGCGTGCGGGCCGACAGCCGTAACACCACATAATACAGAGCCAGAGATCACACGCACTTGACCTTCAACTAATTCACCAGCAGTTAATTCAACAGTAGAGGCGCCCATAACAGTACGCACTAAACGGGGGGTTGAAACAGCAGGACCAGCTAGAGAAATGACCTTCTCACTGTAAAGTTCACCTGTTGTAAATAACTGACCAAACGCAATCACGTCTTGGTAATTAATTGACCAAACTTGCTTCGTTGCCGAAACAGGATCAATAAAATGGATATGTGTCCCTGCTAAACCAGCTGGATGAACACCAGTGAAGACTTTCTCTTCAACATTGCTCACTTCAGACTTAGGTAATGCGATTTTGCCTTTACAGACATACACTTTACCAGCAGTTAACTTAGATAATAACGCTAAACCATCTGTGAAAGCCTGTCGGTTATTATTAATAATAAGCGGAGCATCAGCAGCTAATGGGTTAGTATCCATTGCAGTAACGAAAATCGAAGCGGGTTGTGCATCAATTGCAGGTACTTTACTAAATGGACGAGTACGCAATGCAGTCCACGCACCAGATTCCACTAGAGTATCAACAACTTGACTGCGCTCAAGACTTGCTAGCTGGTTACTTTCGTACTTAGTAAATTGAACTGAATCATTACCTTGCACAGATATAACAACAGACTGCAATACTCGCTTAGCACCACGATTAATTTCTTTAACTACACCAGACGCAGGAGCGGTAAAATGCACACCTTCATTTTTCTTATCAGAAAAAAGAATTTGTCCTTTTTTTACAACATCGCCGACTTTAACAGCCATTGATGGACGCATACCAACGTATTCTTCACCCAGTATAGCAACTTCAGAAATGGCTGGGCCATTTTGAATAACTTGCTCTGGAGCCCCTGATATTGGGAGATCCAGTCCTTTTTTTATAGTAATCATATTCTCTTGCACTATGTTACGGAAAGATAGGTTAGATGCCTTTCGGCAAAAAATATTACATGTAATAATTTAAAGTTAACAAACGATTAACATGCACACTAATAAATTCTTGCAAATATTAACATTAGAGAGGGGTTGATTACTATCTCAAATAATAATTGAACGGTAGTTAGTTCAAACTTTTATTGAAATCATGTAACAAAATATGGAACTCTCGTTAACAAATGCTCGAATTGATTTTTTCAATACTTTAATATTATTCGTTATAGACCAAAGTATTTTTGTGGTTTTTCAATTATTTACTGCCACCCATACATTGTGCTGAATCAGGTGATATATTATTTTTTTCCGCCCACTGTACAGGCGTATAAGTATGCATTGCTAACGCATGAACAGGACCCGCTAATTCTTCAGCTAACACTTCATTAACTAAACGATGACGCATAATTAAACGTACACCTTCAAATTCTTCACATACGATAGTGACTTTAAAATGAGTCTCAGAGTTAGCCGGAACCGAGTGGTTGTGGCTCTCATTTTCAACACTTAAATAATCCGTTTTAAAGCGAGCATTCAATTTATCTTGTATTGTGTTTTGGACGATCATATAACCTCAGAAAATAGTATTGTGGAAAATTTTCCTTACAATAACAAAGGCAAGTATAATGCGATAGACTCTTTTAACGTAAATAACTATTAGCACTTTAATACTATAAAGGTGAAAAACAATCCGTGTCTGAACCATCTGATCTTAGTGTAGGCCTTACTGGCACATTTCCTTGTTCTTATTTAGATGAACAAGAAGAACAATTGATCATGCTTATTGATCCAGAAGTTCATGCTCCCCAACATTACCTTTCATTAATGGCAATAGGATTTAGGCGCAGTGGCGACCAAGTGTACCGTCCTCACTGTCCAAACTGTAACGCCTGTGAGTCCTTGCGTATCTCGCCGGCAGAGTTTGTACTATCCAAAAGCCAAAAGCGTTTATTAAACAAAAACAAACATTTTAACGTTAAGCAATCAAACCAAATTAAATCCAATTACTTTCAATTATACGAACGTTACATTAATAAAGTTCACCGTGATGGTGTTATGTACCCTGCAAGTTTAGACCAATTTGAATCTTTTATGGCATGCGCTTGGGGAAATGTTCAATTTATTGAGATCTATGACGAAGAAAAGTTAATTGCAGTGAGTGTCACAGACCAATTAGAAAATGCAACAAGTATTGGATGGAGTGCATTTTATTGTTTTTATGATCCCGACTATACAATTCATTCATTAGGTAAATATGCCGTTTTGCAGCAATTAAAACTCGCGAAAGAACAAAATATTACCTTTTTATATCTTGGTTATTACATTCATAACTGCCAAAAAATGAATTATAAAAACCAATTTAATCCACATCAGCGCTTTATAAACCAGCAATGGGTGACCTTTGATTAGAAATTCAGTCCAATAAATAAACAACAATCCTTTACCAGTCAGGATAATTCTGGCATTATGCGCCGATAGAAATTAGCACTACTTACCTATACAAAGGATCCATCGCCAATGGCAAAAGAAGACAGTATTGAAATGCAAGGCACTATCTTAGATACACTGCCTAATACAATGTTCCGTGTGGAATTAGAAAACGGTCACGTTGTTACTGCACATATCTCAGGAAAAATGCGTAAAAACTACATCCGTATTCTAACTGGCGATAAAGTGACAGTTCAGCTTACACCTTACGATTTATCAAAAGGTCGTATTGTATTCCGAGCTCGTTAATTCGCCGGAAACTACCTGACTTTAATCAAGTCATAAAAAAACCAGCTTAATGCTGGTTTTTTTAAATTTAAAATTTAATGCCATCGGCATTAGTAAAAACTAATTACTCATTTCTAGTTTCTTTTCATTCTTCTTGTTATCTTTTCCGTCATTATCCATATATTTAAATTCAATCTCATCGCCTTTTTTGTTCAACTTAACATGAACTACCCCACCATTTTGTAGGCAACCAAATAAGATTTCATTCGCTAATGGTTTTTTCAGTTTATCTTGGATCAAACGTCCCATTGGGCGAGCACCCATCGCTTTGTCATAACCATTTTCAGATAACCAATCACGCGCTTTATTATCGACTTCTAAAGAAACTTGTTTCTTATCTAACTGAACTTGTAATTGAACAATAAACTTATCAACCACTTGGCTAACCACTTTAAGATCTAAATGATTAAACCAAATAATATTATCTAAGCGGTTTCTAAACTCAGGAGAGAAAATTTTATTAATCTCATCCATGGCTTTAGCGCCCTCTTTCTGCTCTTTAAAACCAATACTTTGTTTAACCGTTTCTTGTACACCCGCATTTGTTGTCATCACAAGAATCACATTTCTGAAATCGACTTTACGGCCATTACTATCAGTTAACGTCGCATGGTCCATCACTTGTAATAAAATGTTGTACACATCTGAATGCGCTTTTTCTATTTCATCTAACAACACAACAGCATAAGGATTTTTTACTACCGCATCAGTTAATAAGCCTGCTTGCTCATAACCAACATAACCAGGAGGAGCACCGATTAAGCGAGACACAGTATGTTTTTCCATGTATTCAGACATATCAAAACGTAATAACTCAATACCTAAGGCTTTTGCTAACTGTTGTGTTACCTCTGTTTTACCAACCCCCGTTGGGCCAGCAAATAAGAAAGAGCCGACAGGTTTACTTTCATCGGATAAACCAGAGCGATTTAAATGAATCGCATCGGTTAACGCATCGATAGCTGTATCTTGACCAAAAACAGTCATTTTTAAACGTTGATGTAATTTACCAAGCGCTTCTTTATCTGAGCTTGAAACTGATTTTTGTGGAATACGTGCAATCTTAGCAATAATGTTTTCAATATCAGTTACACCGATTGTTTTTTTACGTTTACTCACAGGTAACAAACGCATTTGCGATCCCGCTTCATCAATCACATCAATGGCTTTATCTGGCAGATGACGATCATTGATATATTTAGCACTTAACTCTGCAGCTGCAATTAACGCTTTATTGGTGTAACGAATATTATGATGCTCTTCATAACGAGAACGTAAGCCCAATAGAATTTGCCCTGTTTCTTGAACTGATGGCTCAAGCACATCAATTTTTTGGAAACGACGTGCTAATGCATGTTCTTTTTCAAATATTTGCGCAAACTCTTTGTAGGTTGTTGAACCAATACAACGTAATTTACCACCCGTTAATAATGGTTTTAATAAATTAGCTGCATCTAACTGCCCACCTGTCGCAGCACCAGCGCCGATAATGGTATGAATTTCATCAATAAACAACACCGCATTTTCTTGCTCTTGAAGTTTATTCAACACCGTTTTAAAACGTTGCTCAAATTCACCACGGTATTTTGTACCCGCTAATAGAGCGCCCATATCTAATGAATAAATAATATTATCAGCAATCACTTCAGGCACATCTTCATTAACGATACGATATGCCAAGCCTTCCGCGATAGCCGTTTTACCAACGCCAGACTCACCCACTAACAATGGATTGTTTTTACGGCGACGACATAGAATTTGAACACAACGTTCAAGTTCTTTTTCACGCCCAATTAAAGGATCAATAAAACCAGCCTGTACTTGATCATTTAAATTGATAGTGAAAGGCATTTCGTCACTCTCTTGAGCATCTTCAGCATGAGAATGATCTTCGATTTGTTCAAATGAAATACTGTCAGAATGTTTCTCAACACCATGAGAAAGGTAGTTCACCACATCTAAACGCGACAAATGTGATTTTTTAAGGAAATAAACGGCTTGTGATTCTTGTTCGCTAAAAATAGCCACCAGCACATTAGAAGCGCCGACTTCAGTATTACCCGAAGATTGCACATGGAAAATAGCGCGTTGCAATACACGTTCAAAAGCAATAGTTGGTTGAATATCTAAAGCTTGGGTTTTGATTTCAGGAACATGGGGATAAGAATTTAAAAATTCACTTAACTCAATATGCAAAGACACCACATCAACAGAGCAAGCGGCTAATATTTTTTTAATGTCTTCATGCTCTAATAAAGCTAATAACAAATGCTCCAGCGTCATAAATTCATGAGATTTTTCATAAGCGATACGGAAAGCTAAATCGAGACTATTTTCTAAAGATTTATCAAGCATAGAGACTCCTTAGGAGAACGAGATTATAAATACAACAATGCGATGGCTAACTCTCTTTTTCCATCGAACATTTCAAGGGATGTTCATTTTCTTTAGCGTAATTAGTTACCTGCATTACTTTTGTTTCAGCAACTTCAGCAGTAAATGTACCGCAAACTCCGATACCTTTATAGTGCACATTTAACATCACTTCCGTAGCGGCTTCACTATCTAATCGGAAAAAACGTTGTAATACATCAATAACAAAATCCATGGGTGAATAATCATCATTGTGTAACAGTACATTATACAATGACGGCGGCACTATCTCTGTTTCTTGTGACTCGATGGTAGTCGACTCATTTTCTGATTGTGGGGGATTACGATCACTCATTTTTTAATTTAATCTTCATTTACTTGATTGGGTATTATCCCTCTCAAAGTTTAGTACTGATAATAAAAGCCACTGACATCAACAGTGCTAATAGATAAATCAAGATAAGTACTTTCTCAGAACAATTCACAAAAGCAAAGTACTATCAATATACGAATTGAATTAAAACTTAGATCGGTATTATTTCAATTCCTATAAATATAAGAGTAAAGCCTAAGCTTGAAATGTGCAATATTCTGAGAGTAAAAAGCAAAAATGCTGTGAAGTGATAATAATTTTGATTAATAATTAAACGTTATCGGGGTTAGATTAATTAAAAGCTCAATTTTAAAGAGTAAAAAACCCTAATTAAAGGGTTTCTGAATAGATTGACATAATCGTTTTAATTTAAAAAATTAAATTTTATTGTTCTTCTAATTTCATTTTTAAACGATTTTGTACCACTTCTACTAATGCATCAGGTTGGAATTTAGATAAGAAATCATCGCAACCTACTTTCTTAACCATGGCTTTATTAAAATCACCACTTAGTGAAGTATTTAACACAACAAATAAATCAGACATTTTAGGATCTGAGCGAATTTGCTCTGTTAACTTATACCCATCCATTTGCGGCATTTCTGCATCGGTGATCAACATTAGGATCTCGTCTTTTACATTTTTACCTTCATTGATCCAATTCTTAAGCATATTTAAAGCTTCGAGCCCGTTTTTAGCAGGAATGATCTCTACGCCAAGTTGCTCTAATGTTCTTGCTACTTGATTTCTTGCGGTTGAGGAATCATCGGCATGAAGAATTTTTCGGCCTACAAATTCTGCTTTAATTTCTTCATCAACAATACCTTCTGAGATTTCAATTTTATAATCTAAAATTTCAGCCAATACTTTTTCAACGTCAATGATTTCAATTAACTCTTCTTCATCGCCCTTTCTCTTCAGTTTAGTAATAGCAGTTAAATAATGATGGCGGCCTACCGTTGCTGGCGGCTCCATAATTTCACCCCAAGTCATATTAACAATATGATCAACCTTACCCACTAAAAAGCCCTGAACCGTACGGTTATATTCAGTAATAATCAGGTTAGATTCTTCATCAGGTACTAACGCTTGCATACCGATAGCGGCTTTTAAGTTAATCACAGGGATAGATTCACCACGAATCGTTGCTACACCATCAATATTAAAATGAGAATTAGGTAACTTAGCAAGTTTTGGCAATTTAACTACTTCCTTCACTTTAAATACATTAAGTGCAAAAAGCTGGCGCCCAGATAGATGAAAGAGTAATAATTCTAATCGGTTCTCACCAACTAGATTAGTACGCTGATCAATCGTATCCATTAAATTAGCCATATTGATATCCCTTTAAACTTTAAAAACTATAAGAATGGTAAGTCTAGCTCGCTTTACAGAAAATATAAAAATGCTTTCAATAAAATATCGAAAGTTTGAGAAAGACGCACAAAATACACAAAATACACAAAATACACAAAATTTAATTTAATCTAATCTACCCTATTTTTAAACAAATTTCGCTTAAATAATAGGATCATACAAAGCATTACTCATTTAAATCCGAAATTTTTCCCATTAAAACTCCCGTTAACATAACCGATAAACGTTTTATTTTATGGTTAGACAATTGCCTATAATCAAAATAAGGGCAAACAATCACAGCCTTTACAACATCAATAGCAAACTCTTCGTCTAACCAAGTCAATTGCACCTCAAGCCCAAGGTTAACTAATTGTTTAGCATAGGTTCTACCACAAATAATATGCAAGGTTTTAACCTCAACATCATTTGATAATAGACTAAAATTTGGCGAACTGAAAATAAGTGCAGTGCCACTCCCCGCTTGCAACAAATATTGGTCGCGATATTGCTGCCAAGTTGGTGCTAATTTAGAAAAAGAAAAATGCTTTTTATCTAATGCATACAAAAGCTTAGCATAAACATTAAATACTTTACGCCAACCGTTACCGCAAGTTTGACCAATGCGAGTTATTTCACCTTGTTGTAAGCAAGTTAATTGATTTAATGACTGGTATTCTGGCAGGTTAGGTTGATTCGCGATATAAACAGCAATTGTGAATGGCCTATCGCCAAATCCAATAGGGTTTATTGCAGGTTGGACTGTTTGTTTATCCCGCATCCACAGCCCCATGATTGAAATAATGAATCACTTGGTTAGAACTACCTCGCCAAGCTAACCCCGGATCAGCCAGTGCTTGTTCAAATTTACCATCAATCAACACATCAATTAAATCAACAATCTGTTGTTGTTCATTATTCAACTCAGTCAATAAATACCCCGTCCACACCCAAATATCTTTATCAACACATTCGCTTTTAACGCGCTTCACTAATTTCAATACTTCAGCCACATTAGCAGGATGCAACGGATCGCCACCGGACAAGGTTAACCCCTGTTTTTTAATACGTTGATCATTAAGATCTTGAATAATTTGATCAGCAAGCGCATCAGTAAACAACTCCCCCGCACTCGGCGACCAAGTAGATTGGTTGTAGCAACCCTTGCAGTTATGAATGCAACCAGAAACGAATAAAGTACAACGTGTCCCTTCGCCGTTGAGGACATCAATTGGGTAATATTTTGAATAGTTCATAAGTAAGACTTAATAATTAGTTTGTTAATGACCAGTGCCAGTTTCATAAAGGTGATCAATACAGTAGGCACTATCTTTAACTTGTTTATGTTCACAGCCAGAAAACATACACTCTTGCTCTGTTATTCCACCGCGATCTTGTACTATTTTTTCTTTTATTAAAGCGTCGCCGACATCTTCCCAGTCATTTAAATCGGGTACTTTAACAGCATATAGTGTTTGATATTTTTCAAACTCACTTACTTTCCATAATTGACCACATTCAGAGCATTCCATTAACTTTTCCCAATTACCGAAATCTAATGCAATAAGTCCATTTTGAAAAGCTTTATGGTTATTTGTAATATCAATTACATTTTCTTGTTCATTACAGTCACACATAACAACTTTTCCATATAAGCTAATACATACCGTTAGCCTTTAATGTACCAACAACTCATTTTAAAGCATTTTAAGTAGTGTGATATTAGCATCCGCTGATATTCGCGTAACAACATACACTTTGGTAGAAGAGTAACTTCCCCCTTCAACACTATTTTCAACAAGCAACAACCAATCTTCTATGCCATCGTTATTGTAATCGCCCTTTGCCATAAGGTTTAAACGCTGAATACTGCCAGAATAATCGTAATAAATAGATTGAGTGTTAGATATCATATTCACTTTTTTTATTTTACTAAAGTCCGCCCAATTAGATGCGGTTTGCATTTTTCTTTCGTCATCATTTGAAATCACCAATCCAAATTGTGCAGGCGCTTGACTTGCAAAGCTTTTATCTAATTTAAACGCGTCAATATAGTATTGACTATAAGGTTTAAAATGCCCTTGTAGTTCCCACATTGAACAAATGCTGGATAACGCGGCGATCAAAGCATATTCGTAAAGTTGAGCTGCGTTATATCCCTGTGCAATGGAAGCTTGAAGCTGTTGGCAGCTAGCAACGGATTTCTTACCCAAAGTCTCATGTTTAAGCTCCGCAGGGTAATCCCACTTTTTAGTTAACACGTTTTGGAAGTCACTTGCAGATGTTAAAACTAACGTCTTATCAAAAAAAGCATCTGATTGATTTTTTCCGTTAAAGTAGGGGTTCGTCTCAGAAGCAAACAGTTGACCAATAGGAATTAACAACAAAGATACTACGAGAGCTTTATAGTTTGATTTGATTGTTTGATACATTTTATTTCCTGATTACTATTTTGACTAGCCATGACCAGTTTAGACATTGCTTATCATTGGCACTTTGGCTGCTCTATTAATGCGATAAACTTTATATAAAGCAAAAATAGACTTTATTTACTAAATGCGGACTTTACTATGGTGAAACCAATCAAACCTAAGATAACGCCAGTACATTTATCAATGTAATACGCTAATTTAGAAAATTTACGGCGAACTTTTTCACGAGATAAAACATAAATAACTGATAGATCCCATAGAAACACAACTGACGTCATCCAAATGCCCAATGCGATTTTAAAACCTAAACTCACATCGTTTGTTAATACCACAGTGAATAAACTTAAGTAGAATAAAAGATTTTTAGGATTCAACATCCCAGACATAAAGCCAGTAAAGAATTCTTTGATAAAGGTTGTTTCTTTTCCAGTTGCCACCTCTGTAGCTGTAATACTTTGATAATCTTCTTTCTTAGCAAGCAAAGCTATTACCGCTAAATAAATCAGAAATAAACCACCCGCTATTTTTAACGCAATCATGATCATCACTGATGTCGCCAATAAAGATCCCACACCAATTAGACAAAGCGTAATATAAAGTGCATTGGCACTAGCAATACCTCCAGCAACCCCAATTGATTTTTTAGGTCCATTATTAATTGCACTTTTAACCACCAGCACAAAATCAGGCCCAGGGCTTAATAGCGCTAGAAAATGTGCAATGGCAACGGTGATGAAGATACTAAAGAGAGCCCAATCCATATTTTTTCCTTTTAAGTTTTTAAATTTATTATATTACAATTCGTCTTCGCTCATCGAGGCAGCTTGATATTTAGTAACAGTGTTTTCGCCCTGTCGGCGACTCTAGTTTTTCTTATCAGAAGAATACTTTTTACCCACAACATGGAAAAAGACTGACCCCGAACCGTTTTTTAATCTGAATAAATAACTACCTTCTTAACGCACCGCTCATACGCGGCGTCCATGCCGCAAAGTTCGCTAGCAACGGGTGAAGGGCTCGCAGAGCTTAGCCCGCTCATGAAACTATGCTGTCGCATAAATCGCTCCATGCCTTAGCTTGCTAAAGGCAGTGATTGATTCAGAAAAACTCCACGGGGAATTATCGTAGCCGTGTTGAGCATCAAACCTTTAATTCATTACTGATATTGTTAAATTCAACGAATAACTATCAAAGACTCTTCTTTATAAATCTTCCATGTTTACCGAAATAGAATAGCAGACAAAGAATTTTCAATAATACCCCATTTTCCTTCAGGGTGACCTATCGGTAATGGGGAGAGCTCATCAGAAGAATAATTAACTCTTAAATTAACAGGAAACTCTTTTATTTCGCCATCAATTAAAATACTCAAAACAGATTGCACACAAGCACTACTCGAATTTTCATTCGTAAAATTTACAATTTTATAGTCAATTAACTCATATTTTAAGTACGTTTCCTTCACTTCACCAGCAGCCTTACCTTTATGTTTGCCATCTAGGTGATACATTAGTGGGACAATTTCTCCCCACCTTTTTTGTTTCCAAAACTATCAAAAAATTTTGTAGTTACGTTAATAACTCCAAAATCATCGGTGAAATTAGCTTCATTGGAACGTTCTTTAAAAGCTGTTAAGTAATGTTCAAATATTTCATTTTTATTTTTTTGATCTGATTGATTTTCAAGTTGTTTTTTCTTATATAATTCATTTTTTTGATCAATGTACCAAGTTCGTAATGTAAATAATATGTTCCAGCATTTTGCGGAAACATGTGAATTTGAAAAATTAACATCTCGACCATGTAAAATACCATTACGATACGGTAAATAGATCTCTTCTAAGTTTGTTTTAGTACGGCTTTTAGTTAGAAAATTTTCTTGGATATAAGTAAATGTTTCTTCGTATTGGGTAATAGAATCCCATACCTTAAGATCAGAGTTTTGCGCAAATAGACCTAAGTTTGCTATATCGTTTGATATACCATCCATAGCAATTAACAAGAGAGGAATAGCCGCTGTGTGATTATTTTGTAAATATAAGTCATGGGCATTTTCTAAAATAGCACTCCTATCATTGAACTCTTCTGCACTAGGTAAATGCAACATGAATAACTCAATTCCTTTAGTGACTCCTTTTATCAGAGTAAGGTTTGCCTTATCTAAATCCCCTTTTTCGGCTAATAATAAAGCATCCTTGCACGTATCAAAGGGTAAATAGTTATTTAATACCCAAGCGTCACCTTTAAATGTAGAGTTAAATTTTTTTACAACATTTATTAATGCAGAGTCTTTCCTAAGATCATCATTCATTAATCCTAATATATCAAATGCATTATAAGCATTTATTAAGTTATCAACTGTCGGGTTATTTGATTTAGTAAAACTCATTAAGGCTCCATTTTTATAATGAAAAGTGGACGTATTTTAATTTAAGAAATAAATTTCACAGTAATGCAATGAACCATTAAATCAAAGAAAAAACATAAAAGACATATCATAATAAAAATAATAAAGCCTAACTCACTCCCGCTACGACAACGCCACCGTTGAGCTTTCCCAAATGATGGATAATTTTCAGCAACAGCAAACAGGACGTTTGCTGTAAGTTCATCCGGCACATGGACGTCGTATGAACTGGTGCGTTTAGAAAGTTCTTCATCATTTGGATCAGAAAGCGATTCGGTGTCAGTCTTTTTGCCTGTTGTGGGTAAAAAGTTTCTTCTGACCAAGAAAAAGTAAAGTCGCCGACAGGGCGAAACACCAAGCAATGAAATATCAAACAGCATCGATGAGCGTAGACGAACCATTTTCAATCAAAATACTTCACAAACAATACTTTTAAAAAATAAATATATTTAAAATCTATATTGGAATTAATTAATAGTTAATAGTCAAACCGTTACGAAGGCGAAACACCAAGTTAATAAACACCAAACTGCCACAATGAGCGCAGACGAACCATTTTTAATCAAGATACTTTGCAAAAAATATTCATTGTACCCACTCAAAAAAGCAAAAAAAAGTTGCTTATCTAAACCAACTGAATTAAAGTTCTTAGCAACACGACCCCTATCGGTTTTATTTTTAATGAACTGCTTAGGGGTTTTTTATTGCCTACGATTTATTACCCTCTAAGCTAAATAATTGTGTCCAATTCTCAGTCACTCCCATACTTTTTAAATCAAGTCCAATATCTCTTAAATCTGGCATTTCTGTCAGCATCAAATTACTAAGCCTTGACCACCACGTTGACGATGGGTTGATTGAATCCATTAAATGTTTAGTAATACAAAGTAATAAAAAAGGGCGTGACTTTAACCTTTGATCTTTAATAAAAGACGCTACCCAAGGCACTTCATTTTTAGAAGGAAGTCTTGGTATTTCAACAATATTTCGATTCCAAAGGCGACTATGATGAGCGCACAAATTGCGAATATAGTTTAAAGATCTTAACCAAGTAGCCAACACGCGACCATTGCTTAACCCAAACTTATTCGCAATTGCATCTTGATCTTTTTCTTCCATTCCACCATACAAGATAGATAATGAACCAAAATCCCAAACTTCACATGTTATCCATATAGGAAGAGATAAACCGTATTTTTTCTTATTATGATCTATAAATTTTTCTCTAGAACGATGAATTAAACCCTCCTGTTTAGTAAGCCAACTTTTGTGGCTAATACCTGAGCGAGCATTAACAAATTTGTCATGAAATAAATCAGGATTACGATAAGCAAAGGGATCTTTTTTACCAAGCAAATTAGCAATTTCAACTCTAAAAGCTATTTCGATACGCTCTAAAGCATCCATAACTAACAGGCGTAATTTTTTATCAAAAACATACAATTGAACAGCTTGCTCAAAAGTTGCACCAGCAATAAATTGATCTATTCTCTCTTTTTCTTTTAACTGTCGAAATGAATACCAATAACCACTTAAACGGTAATAACCAATACGTGAAAGGTAAGAAGTCGCTTTTTCATCATCAACGATTATTAAGCCGCGAGCACGCAACCTAACAATCATATCCTCACATGAAGACCATGGTTTATCATAGAGCATAATTACTTAAGTCCTTGTATTGGTTTACAGGGCGACTTTAAATAAAATAATTATAGACTACAAATGCTTAACCCTGCGTTTCACTTCCTCTTGTTTCCCTTCGTTAAACGGCCTCGCATCTGGACTCCCCAAATACCCACAAACACGTCGTGTTACCGCCACCTTATCTGGATCTGAATTCCCACAACTCGGACACACAAACCCTTTACTCGTACAATCAAATTCCCCAGTAAAACCACATTCATAACATTCATCAATCGGCGTGTTGGTGCCGTAATAAGGAACGCGGGTGTAACTGTAATCCCACACATCTTCCAACGCTTTTAAGTTGTGTTGCATGTTTGGATATTCGCCGTAACAAATAAAGCCACCACTGGCGATAGGTGGATACGCCATTTCAAAATCTAACTTGTCGTAAGGGTTTACCGCTTTCTCAACATCTAAATGGAAAGAGTTGGTGTAATACCCCTTGTCTGTCACGCCTTCCAATACGCCAAACTGTTTTGCATCTAAACGGCAGAAACGGTCACATAGGTTTTCCGAGGGCGTTGAATATAAACTAAAGGCGTAACCTGTTTGCTCTGTCCATTCTTGGGTTGCTTGTTTTAATCGAGCAATAATTTGTAAGGCTTTTTGCTGCTTCATTTCATTATCAAAAATATGTTCGTCTGCGCCATATAATGCGTTGACGGTTTCATGCACGCCGATATAACCCAATGAAATTGAAGCACGCCCATTTTTGAAGATATCAGCCACACAATCATCAGCTTTTAAACGTACTCCGCAGGCTCCTTCCATATATAAAATAGGAGCTACGCTGGCTTTAACTTCACTTAAACGTTCGATACGAGTGTCTAATGCTCGCTTCGCTAGCGCTAAACGTTGTGTAAGTAATTGTTGAAAACGTTCCTCATCACCGTCAGCTTCTAGAGCGATACGAGGTAAGTTAAGACTTACAACGCCTAGATTATTTCGGCCATCGTGAACTAATTCTCCGTTTTCTTCGTATTTGTCTAAGAAGCTTCGACATCCCATTGGGGTTTTAAAGGAACCAGTGACTTCCACTACTTTATGGTAGTTTAAAATATCAGGGTACATGCGTTTTGACGCACAGTTTAAAGCGAGCTGTTTGATATCGTAATTCGCATCTTCTGGTTTATGGTTTAAGCCATCTTTAATCGCAAACACCAGTTTAGGAAAAATAGCGGTTTTACGGTTTTTACCTAGTCCGGCGATACGATTTTTCAGGATAGATTGTTGTACTAAACGCGCTTGCCAATCGGTACCTAAACCAAACCCGAAGGTAACAAATGGCGTTTGGCCATTTGCTGTATGTAAGGTATTGACTTCATATTCAAGAGATTGGAATGCGTTGTAACATTCTTTTTCAGTTTCTTTATTAGCGTAAGCTTGTGCATCTTTGATGCCCCACTCTTGCGCGGTTTTTAAGTGTTTATCAAAGCTTTTAGTGACGTAAGGTGCAAGTATGGTATCGATACCATTAATGGTTGTACCACCATAAATATGGCTGGCGACTTGCGCAATAATTTGTGCTGTAACGGCTGTTGCTGTTGAGATTGATTTTGGCTCTTCAATTTCAGCATTACCCATTTTAAAACCTTGGGTAAACATGCCTTTAATATCAATAAGCATACAGTTAAACATAGGGAAGAATGGTGCGTAATCTAGATCGTGATAATGGATTTCTCCCCTTTCATGTGCACGTACAATATCGCGTGGCAAAATGTGTGATTTTGCGTAATGTTTAGCAACGATCCCAGCTAATAAGTCGCGTTGCGTGGGGATCACTTTGCCATCTTTATTAGCATTTTCATTCAATAGCGAGGCGTTACTTTGCTCTATTAAGCCATCGATTTCACTGTTTAAATGGCTCTTACGTTCTCGCGCGATATCACGGTCATGACGATACTCAATGTAAACGCGAGCGAGTTCGATATAGCCACTTTTCATTAAACAGGCTTCCACTGCGTCTTGAATATGGTGAATATCGACTTCTTCTTGTCCTTTTAAGCGGGATTTAACTTCTTCAGCAATGGCAAATGCATCAACGCCTTTACAACGTGCAGCGCCCGAGGCTTTTAAAATCGCCTCTGCAATACGTAACGTACTAAAAGGAACTTGGCTTCCATCTCGCTTAATAACAACAGGTTTCATACATCACTCCAAAATCACTATAAGACACAATATCTAGTGAGCAAGGACTATATAGAACACAACATATAGATTATTGATGTGAATCAAGTTTACAATAGCGTGCTCAATTAGTGACTGAAAAATGTAAACTAGCTAGAAAATATAAAATAAATTTTGTTATAAAAAGAGGTAAAGCGACGCTTGTTAAAAATACAACTAATTATCATTACTGAAGAAATCACACTTCATTAAGTAAATATTTCGAATTTGTTTATTTATTCAACTAAAAAATCGCTTAATCTCGAAAATAGATACCATTTATACACTGAACTTGAGCGCTTTTATTGTTACAATAAGTTCCTTTTTCTGACATGAAAATACACCTACTCAAGTAGTGGAATTATTATTTATGAGCGACTATTTTTTACTATTTTTCGGCACTGTCTTAGTTAATAACTTTGTGCTAGTTAAGTTTCTAGGCTTATGTCCTTTTATGGGAGTTTCAAATAAAATTGAAACAGCCGTAGGGATGTCACTAGCAACGACTTTTGTATTAACCTTAACAGCAGCACTTTCTTACATAGTTAATACGTATTTGTTAGCGCCGTTAGCACTAGAGTACCTACAAACCTTGAGTTTTATTTTGGTGATTGCCGTGGTGGTACAGTTTACTGAAATGGTGATGCACAAGACCAGCCCGACCTTGTATCGTTTGCTAGGTATCTTTTTACCTCTGATCACAACCAACTGTGCGATTCTTGGTTTAGCGCTGTTAAACTTAACGGAGCAACATAATTTTGCTCAATCTGTTATTTACGGCTTAGGCGCAGGCGTTGGTTTCTCGTTAGTATTGGTTTTATTTTCTTCAATAAGAGAACGTTTAGCGGCTTCTGATGTGCCACTCCCTTTTAAAGGCGCCTCTATTGCAATGATCACAGCAGGTTTAATGTCACTTGCCTTTATGGGTTTTACTGGGTTAATTAAATGAGCGAGAATATTTTCATTGCGATCTTAACCCTTGGCGTTTTAGCACTCATTTTCGGTGCTTTGCTAGGTTATTCGTCGATCAAATTTAAAGTTAAAGAAGATCCGATTGTTGAAGAATTGGATGCGCTTTTACCGCAGACTCAATGTGGTCAATGTGGTTATCCGGGTTGTAAACCTTATGCGAAAGCGATTGCAGAAGGCGATGATATTAATAAATGTCCTCCCGGTGGTGAAGCAGTGATGCTGCAACTTGCTGAACGCATGGGTATTGAACCCAAACAATTAGATGGTGAAGAAAAACCTAAGCTAATTGCTTTTATTCGTGAAGATGAATGTATCGGTTGTACTAAGTGTATTCAAGCTTGCCCTGTGGACGCCATTTTAGGTGCGACTCGTCAGATGCATACCGTGATCACCGATGAATGTACCGGTTGCGAATTATGTGTTGCACCTTGTCCAACGGATTGTATTGATATGTTACCAATTCAAATTACCCCTCAGAATTGGCAGTGGAATTTAGATATGATCCCAACAAAAACTATTTCATCAGACTCCACTTCCCCTCAACCCAACGAGGAGCAGTAATATGAATTCAAAATCGCATTTATTAAGTGACGAAAAATTAGAGCAAATTGCAGCCGGCAATATGTGGGATTTTCATGGTGGCGTTTATCCCATTGAAAATAAACTGCAAAGCAATCAAATTCCAATTTGTGATGCGGGTATTCCCGATCACCTTATTATTGGTATAGAGCAAAAAGGTAATGTACCTGAACTATTAGTAAAAGTCGGTGATACGGTTTTAAAAGGACAACCATTAACTAAAGTTTACGGGCCTTTTGTGGTGCAGCATGCAAGTAGTTCGGGTGTTGTCACAGCTATTGAGCCAAGAACAGATTGCCACCCTTCTGGTTTACCCGTGCTGTCCATTGTGATTGAAACCGATGGTTTAGATAGAATTTATCCTTACCAAGGTTTTACTGATTACCAACAAGAACAACCAGCAACACTCATTAACGCGATTCAAGATGCAGGTATTATTGGTTTAGGTGGTGCAGGTTTTGCGACTCACTTAAAGCTACTTAATCAAGACACTCGTTTATTAATTATTAATGCTATTGAATGTGAGCCTTATATCACTGCCGATGATCGTCTTGTTCAAGAGCATGCAGACGAAATCATTGAAGGCATTCAAATCCTACAGCATATTTTAAAACCTAAAATGACGATTTTTGCCATTGAAGATAATATGCCAGAAGGGATCGAAGCATTTACTAAATCCTTGCAAGCATTACCCGCTGAACAGCGATCAACGATTTTATTAAAAATTGTACCGACGCGTTACCCGTCAGGCAGTGCAAAACAGTTAGTGGAAATATTAACAGGAGAGCAAACACCTATTGGTAAACACTCTTCTGAACTTGGCATCATTATGAATAATGTCGGTACTGCTTTTGCTGTTAAAGAAGCCATTATTAATGGAAAACCTTTAGTCTCACGTATTGTGACTATCACAGGTGAAGCCTTTGCAAGAAAAGGCAATGCAAGTGTACGTATTGGTACGCCAATTCAACATCTACTAGATACTTATTGGTTAAATGCAATACATCAAGGGAAAGGCCAAAAATTGATCATTGGCGGCCCCATGATGGGATTTACAGTGAGCGATAACAATACGCCTGTCACTAAAATTTGTAACTGTATCTTAGCGCCAACCATTCAAGAGTCACCAGAGCCTGAGCCTGAAATGAGCTGTATTCGCTGCAGTGAATGTGCTGAAGCTTGTCCTGTTGAGTTATTACCACAGCAATTACTTTGGTACGCACAAAGTGAAGATCATAAAAAGTTAGAAGCCTATGATTTAAACGCCTGTATTGAATGCGGTGCCTGTGCTTATGTTTGCCCAAGTCATATTCCGCTTGTGGAGTATTACCGTGTTGCCAAAGCACAAATAAAAACAGCAAAAGAAGAAGCCCACAAAGCCGCGATTGCACGAAAACGGCATGAAGATAGAGATTTACGTTTAGAGAAAGAAAAACAACAACGTCAGTTAAAACATAAATTGGCAGCTAAAAAACGTAAACAGCAGATGAAAGAAAATAATAACGGCGAAGACCTTGTTGCTGCTGCATTAGCAAGAGCCAAAGCTAAGAAACTAGCAAATAGCAGTGTTGTAGATACAGAAACTGCAGAGCCAAAACCGAGCACGCCAAACCCACAAGTTGCAGCAGCAATTGCACGAGCAAAAGCGAAAAAATTAGCCGCAGCGAAGGCGACGGAAGAAACAACTGACAGTGAAACGGCAACAAACGATGTTGCTCAAAAATCCGATCCTAAAAAAGCGGCAGTGGCTGCAGCAATCGCTAGAGCAAAAGCGAAGAAATTAGCCGCAGCGAAGGCAACGGAAGAAACAACTGACAGTGAAACGGCAACAAACGATGTTGCTGAAAAACCTGATCCTAAAAAAGCGGCAGTGGCAGCAGCAATCGCTAAGGCTAAAGCGAAAAAATTAGCCGCAGCGAAGGCAACGGAAGAAACAACTGACAGTGAAACGGCAACAAACGATGTTGCTGAAAAGTCCGATCCTAAAAAAGCGGCAGTGGCAGCAATCGCTAAGGCTAAAGCGAAGAAATTAGCAGCAGTCAATACGAACTCAACTGAAACATCTGAGACGGTTGAACAATCTACTCTTAAAAAAGCAGCAAGTGTAAAAGAGCAGTTGGAAGTCGTTGAGCCTGATAATACAGAAGTGATCAAACAAAGAGCACTTCGCAAAGAGCAAGCTCGATTACATAAACAAGCATTAGCAGAAGCACAAGACAAAGCCGTTCAGACGAATACAGAAAAAGTCACAGAGGCTGAACCAGTAGACGATAAAAAAGCCAAAATAGCGGCTGTCATTGCTAAAGCAAAAGCCAAGAAACTGGCACAGAAGGATCAATAAAACCATGGCATTTTTTAATTTTTCTTCACCGCATCAACGTACTAAACGTCGTACACCTGAAATCATGATGCTTGTGGTATTAGCTTTGATACCAGGTGTTTTTGTACACAGCTATTTATTTGGCTTTGCCATTTATGTGCAAATACTGTTAGCTGTCACGACAGCCATTATTACGGAAGCTTGTTTTTTAAAACTACGTAATAAACCAATCTTAATCAGCATTAAAGATTACAGCGCCGTTGTCACTGCTATTTTATTAGCAATATCAATCCCCTCTCTCGCCCCATGGTGGGTGATCGTGATTGGTACTACATTTTCCATTGTTATTGTTAAGCACCTTTACGGTGGTTTAGGTCAAAATATTTTTAATCCTGCAATGGCTGGTTATGTGGTGCTACTTATTTCGTTTCCAGTACAAATGACAGCTTGGTTACCAATTCAATCAATGCAGCTGTTTCCTTTGCAAATTAGCGATGCTTTTAGTTTAATTTTAACCGGAGCCAATATTGACGGTTACAGTGTGACGCAAATTAAAAGCTCTATTGATGGTGTTACCATGGCAACACCATTAGAGATGATTCGTAATGCCTTACATGCTGGTAACACTATTTCAGAAACGCTGACAACACCATTATTTAGCCTTGATTCTTTACAGGGTAGTCAGTGGGTTAACTTAGCTTTCTTATTAGGTGGACTATTCCTACTTAAGCTACGCGTTATTTTATGGCATATACCCGTTGCTTTCATTGCCGGTATTACTGTGTTTTCATTTTTCGCTTTTGCAAGCGATCCTGATATTTATTCATCGCCGCTTTATCATTTGTTTTCCGGTGCGACTATGCTTGGCGCTTTCTTCATTTTAACGGATCCTGTTACTGCAAGTACCACAGTAAAAGGGCGTATAGTTTATGGTTTACTATGCGCCCTATTAGTGATTGTTATTCGTAATTTAGGAGGCTATCCCGATGCTGTCGCTTTTGCGGTATTACTTGCCAACATGTGTGTGCCATTAATTGATTATTATAGTAAACCGAAAGTTTATGGGAGAAATCGCTAATGATGGGTCTTAGTATCAGCCGTAATGCCATGTTATTAGGTCTATTTGCCGTCATTTGTACAGGTGCTATTGCGGTGATTAATTTAGTAACAAAACCTTTGATTTTAAAACAAGAACAGATCGCGCTACAAAATAATATCAATGAGTTGATTACCATTGATCGCTATGACAACAATATTATTGATACCTGTTTTCTTGTTGTTGACGAAAACCTTTTAGGCAACAACACACCTAAGCAGGTATACGTAGCAACCAAAAATGATCAACCAGTCGCAGCCTTAATTCAAACAAGCACACTTAAAGGTTATTCTGGTGAAATCAAATTATTAGTAGGCATTGATAGTCATGGTGAAATTACTGGAGTACGTGTTAATAGCCACACTGAAACACCAGGCTTAGGTGACAAGATACAAACGAATAAATCAGATTGGATTTTGTCATTTGATGGAAAAACTTACCAAGCAGAACAAGACAAAATTTGGGATGTTAAAAAAGACGGTGGTAATTTTGATGCATTTACAGGGGCCACCATTACACCACGCGCAGTGATACATTCAGTCAAAGATGCACTGATTTATTTTCAAAAAAATAAACAGCAATTATTTTCTACGCAGCCTAATTGTGGAGAGCAATAATGACCAAACAAACAGAAAACGAACTAGAAACTATCGCAGAGAATGAGTTATCAGAAGCTGAATTAGCAGAGAGTAAAACTCAAACAGAAGCAAGTATTTACAAAGAGTTAAGCTTACAAGGCTTATGGAAAAATAATCCCGGCATTGTTCAGCTATTGGGTTTATGTCCTTTATTGGCAGTCACCAATACCGTTACCAATGCATTAGGTTTGGGCTTAGCAACTTTATTTGTTGTGGTGGCATCGAATGTACTTATCTCTTTGATTAGACACAATGTAGCGAAAGCGATTCGTATTCCTATTTTTGTGATGATCATTGCGTCATTAGTAAGTTGTATTCAATTATTAATGAATGCTTATACTTATGAGCTTTATTTATCTTTAGGTATTTTTATTCCGCTTATTGTTACTAACTGTATGATCATCGGACGTGCTGAAGCTTTTGCTTCAAAGAATAATGTAAAACATTCTGCTTATGATGGTTTGATGATGGGATTAGGTTTTGCGGCGGTATTAGTTGTACTAGGCGCAGCAAGAGAAATCCTTGCACAAGGTACATTATTTGATGGGATTGAAACCTTGTTGGGAGACTGGGCGAGTTTTATGACCATCACCCTATATCATTCTGAAACGAGTTTTTTATTGGCAGCCCTTCCGCCAGGTGCGTTTATTTTAATGGGATTGATCATCGCACTAAAAAACCAAATTGATAATAAGATAACAAGCAAATGAATAAAGAGAAAAGAATCCAAATATTAACGCGTTTAAGAGATGATAATCCGCATCCTGAAACGGAGTTAAATTTTAGCTCCCCTTTTGAATTATTAGTAGCAGTGACATTATCAGCACAAGCAACCGATGTGAGTGTCAATAAAGCAACGGACAAATTATTCCCCGTTGCCAATACACCACAAGCAATTTATGACTTAGGCGTTGAAGGTTTAAAAACTTATATTAAAACCATTGGGTTATACAACACCAAAGCTGAAAATGTCATTAAAGCTTGTAAGATGATCCTTGATTTGCATGGCGGTGAAGTCCCTGAAAATAGAGAGGCACTTGTTGCTTTACCGGGAGTGGGTAGAAAAACCGCAAATGTTGTTTTAAACACAGCATTTGGTTGGCCAACCATTGCCGTTGATACACATATTTTCCGAGTTTCTAACCGTACTAAACTAGCCATGGGGAAAAATGTAGATGACGTTGAGCAGAAGCTATTAAAAGTGGTACCAGCAGAGTTTAAAGTAGATGTACATCATTGGTTAATATTGCATGGTCGTTATACTTGTGTAGCCAGAAAGCCTCGTTGTGGCTCATGTTTAATTGAAGATTTATGTGAGTTTAAAGAGAAAACCGAATACGACGCTTAATACTTATACGTAAGAATTTAAACATAAAAAAACGAGCTAATTGCTTAATGCCGATCAGTTAAGAAAAATTAGTTGATTTTTAACGTAAGAAGATCAAAATCCTATGACTCAAAAGGTCATGGGATTTTTTTATGGAACTTTCAGAAGCACTCGCTCGCACATCA
>NZ_SNUB01000024.1 GCF_004378355.1 Psychromonas algicola | reverse complement strand
TAACGCCTTGCTCAATTGCGCAGCGGTGTAGAGAGTTTTTGTGCAATAATGAGCGAAGCGAGTGCACAAAAAGGAACGTAGACCGCTGCGTCAATTGGAGCAATTTGTTAAGCATTTTTCTCTAACGATTGGCCGCATGCTACACATAATTTGGCTTTTGGTGTGCGAAATAACTTACTACACTTGTTGCACTTTGGGCCATAACTACTACGCCGTAAATAAAAGATTACGTCGTAACCCATATTCTTATAGCCTGTTAATTCCTCAAACTTTTCTACCGCCTCTGGGCAACAATTGGCTCTTGCTGTGGGAATATCACATCCATGTTCAGCCCGATAAGCCTTAATCTTCTTAATTGTATCAGTAAGGAGTGGGCTCAGTTGCTCCCACTCCTCTTCGTTTAACATTGGCAGATTTTTATCTACCCTCCAACCATACTCAATATTCATAACTTGTGATGCTTAACAGTATATTATCCATAATTCACGATAGTAACGGATCATAGATTATAAAATTAACATAAAAAATAACAATTAATTCATTAACAGTCAAAGCTTTATAGTCAAAGAAGTGATCTTATTTGAAGTATTAACCTTGTAGAAACTAAGCACTGCGTCATACTCAGCTATTTTGTGCTGAGTATGACGCAGTGCTTAAAAAATTAAATACTATAAATCAATAAATTAGAAATTTACCTATGTAGAAAGTGAGCATATTAGTGCTTACTTTCTACACAAAATATTGCCTTTTTTGGGAAAACCCATTATAACTGTATAAATAAACAGTTGCAGTAAGGTGTTTTTATGATTATCAAATCTCCTTTTTTACAATCTCTTCGAGATGTAATTCGAACAAAACGATATAGCCTACAAACAGAAAAAAGTTATTTATATTGGGTTAAGTTTTTCATTATGTTTAATGATAAAAGGCACCCCAAAGAGTTGGGCGCAGCAGAAATAAACCACTTTTTAACTCATTTAGCTGTTAATAGAGGCGTTAGCGCTGCAACACAAAATCAAGCTTTGTGCGCTTTAGTTTTCATGTATAAGCACATGTTAGAACAACAATTTGATGGTTTAATTTTTTCATACGCTAAACGCCCTAAAAATATTCCAACAGTACTTTCTCCAAATGAAGTAGCTGCAATTATTACTAACTTAAAAATGCCCTATCAATTAATCATTTCTATTTTGTATGGTTCGGGTTTACGGTTGAATGAAGTGTTGAGGTTACGAGTAAAAGATATCGACTTTTCAAATCAAACTATATTTATTTTTAGAGGAAAAGGACAAAAAGATAGATTAACAATATTACCTAAAGCGCTTAATGAAATAATTACAGATCAAATAGATCATGTTGAAGTTATACACAAACAAGATTTGCTTGATGGATTTGGTTTAACTTCAGTACCTGCGTCATTACATAGAAAATATAAAGCAGCAATGAAAGATTTTGCATGGCAATATATTTTCCCTTCCTCCACTCGTTGTGAGCATCCTATCGATGGGTATATTTGTCGCCACCATCTTCATCCATCAACGCTAACTCGACATTTACGACAAGCAGTTATAAAAGCAAAGATTCCTAAGAAAGTATCAGCACACACATTTCGTCATAGCTTTGCAACGGCTTTATTACTTAATGGAACTGACATAAGAACAGTGCAAACACTACTTGGGCATTCTGACTTAAGAACAACTGAGATCTACACACACGTCATTGGTGAAAGGCATGCCGGAACGGTTAGTCCATTTGACAACATTCATCATAAATTTTAAGTTTAATACCAATCACGTTAATTAACTGATCTATTTTACTTGTTAAAATAACTTATTTCTTCGTTGTAATTTTCGCAAATAGAACAACTATTTAACTTAAATTACGCCTTGAAATCAGCCATTTTTCCTGCGCAAAATTTAGATCACTTATTTAACGTAATTGGTATAAGTAAACACAACCACTTCATTAGCCAATAAAAATATCTCATAAAAAAAGCCCTAACGGGCTTTTTCATTGAATTCATTCTAGTGATTTATACCAGTTGAGAAGGTCTTTTAATGACCGCTTGCCCGACGACAACATGCTCTCCGTTAAAGGTCATGGTCGGTGATCCGTAAAGCTCGTAACCTTCGCTTAATGCTTTAGTAATACGACTACAAAATTCACTGTCGTCTTTGCCTGTGATTAGTCTGTAATTCTGGATTGAATTTGGCATATTGAACTCCTTGAATACGTTATAAACTCAAATCAGCATACGGTGATTCATTTAAAAGACCTATTAACTATAAACAAAAATGTGATTCAACCAATTGGATGCATAAAAAAACGGCACATTGAGCGCCGTTTAGTTAATGATTGATGGGTAATCAAATTACCTTTGATCTTTGTTCTTCGCGCGACGCTTATGGACGATAAACTTTTACGTTTTCAAAGCCAGCTTCTTTTAAGTAAAGCGCTTGCAGTTGACTCATTACACCACGGTCGCAATAAAGTAGATAAGTTTTGTCTTGTGCTAAAGTTTCAAATTGATTGCCTAGTTTGAAGAAGGGTAAGTGCTCTACTTCAACGCCTTCAATTTCTAATGGTTTTTCATCTCTTTCGTCAGCGGAGCGGATATCTAACACCACTTCATTGTCTGCAAAGGCAGAAACAGACTCAACTTCCACCAGCTGCGCTTTAGCATCTGCGGCGATGTCTTTAATATCTTGAATTTTTGCATCAAACACGACTTTATCGATTAATGACATATCGAAGTTAGCTTCTTCTTTTTCGATTTTGCTCATTACCGCTTTTACCGTTGGACGCTGTGAAATAACGCCACAGTATTCAGGAATAGTTTCAGAGATTTCTGCGGTACCAATATCGCGAGCACAATCAATAATATCTTGTTTATCCGTTGCTACTAATGGACGTAGGATCAAGGTGTCCGTTACTTGGTCAATCACTGAAAGATTACGTAAGGTTTGGCTTGAAACCTGGCCTAATGCTTCGCCTGTGACTAACCCTTCAATCTCTAAATTTGCAGCTACTTTAGCCGCAGCACGCATCATCATACGTTTTAATACAACGCCCATTTGGCCGTTATCGACTTTCTCTAAGATTTCAGCCACAACAGGTTCAAAAGGTATAGAAATAAACTTAACACGATGAGAAGCGCCAAAACGTTCCCATAAGTGATAAGCCACTTGTTTCACACCGATTTCATGTGCCGCGCCGCCAAGATTAAAGAAACAGTAATGAACGCGCGATCCACGTTTTAATAATTGATAACTTGAAACGCCAGAATCGAATCCACCAGAAATCAATGATAATACAGACTCTTGTGTCCCTAGTGGGAAACCACCAAGTCCTTGATGACGTTGGTCGATCATGAATAATTTATTTTCATTGATCTCAATATTCACGGTCACATCAGGATTTTTTAATTTAACCGATAACGCGTCTGTATGCTGGTTTAAACCACCACCAACATAACGCTCCACTTCATTTGAGCCAAAGTCATGTGTGCCAATGCGTTTTGCACGTACACAGAATGTTTTACCGGCTAAGCTTTCGCCAAAACTGGCTTTCGTTTGCTCGTAGATATCATGAATATCAGTAAAGGTACTTTCGCTCACTTCTAAGAAATGCGCAATACCCGGTGTGCTTTGTAGGTAATGAATGACTTTAGCTTTGTTGTCGGGGTCGTTGTTTTCACTACGAACAATAATTTTGTCCCATTCAAGAATCACTTTAATGTCTTCGTCATGACGCGTCAGTACGTTACGTATATTGCCCTGCAACATTTTACTAAAACGTTTACGTACGGGTTTACTTTTCATCATAATTTCTGGAAAAAGTTTGACGATAAATTTCATGGGTACCACTCTTGAATTCTGGACTGTATTAATTTTGAAGTGCGAATTATACGCACTACGTTGGTAGGCGCAATCTTTACTATGCTTAGGTTAGCTTTGTAAGGTGGTTAAGTTCACTTCACAACTACCTTTATTGGCAGCGATATAGAAAACACCATCAGTTATAGTAATGCTAAAATCCATTGTGCGCTCTACTAACGCGGCGAATTGTTGAATTTGTTCAAACTCAAATTGGTACACTTCGGCTTTAATGGTTGCAAAGTCTTTTTGAGATTGTTTCCACCACACACCAGACTTGGTATTAAACGTATAAACTTTAGCGACCTTAGCTTGTCTTGCTGCTTTTTTAATTCGATCGAAAGCGGGTTCACCCACATCCACCCACAATAAAAATTCATCACTGTAATTCTTCGCCCAAATATCAGGATCATCGGCTTCACTTAAACCTGTCGTAAAACTTAAAAACTCTTGGTTGTTTAATACGTACGCCAAGATACGCGTCACCATACGTTCTGTGGTTTCTGATGGGTGTTGTGCAACCGTGAGTACGATGGTTTCATAAACGTCATTATCTAAATCAGAGACATTAATGTTCATTTTGAAAATAGTCGGCTTTAACGCCATGGTGTTTCTCCAAAAAAAAACCACGTTGTAAAACGTGGTTTAAATAAAAATCTATTTTTGTTATTACCTTAGAACTTAAAACTTAGTATAAGGAACTAAGAATTAAACAGGCATTTTCGCCAATTTAGCGCACACTAAATCACCAAATTCAGCCGTGCTAACTAGGTTAGCTTCGCCTTCTTTAGACAGGTCTGAAGTTGAGTAACCGTCTTCAAATACGCCTTGCATTGCTGCCCAAAGGTTTTTCGCTTCTTTTTCCATGCCAAAGCTCATTTCTAGCATTAATGCGACTGAACCAATCATTGAGTATGGGTTTGCAATCCCTTTACCTGCAATATCAGGAGCAGAGCCGTGCGATGGTTCGTAGTAAGATTTTTCAGGACCTTTACACGCAGAAGGCATAAGACCTAAAGAACCTAAGATACCGCCGCCTTGGTCACTTAAGATATCACCGAACATGTTTTCCATGACCATTACGTCAAACATAGTTGGTTTTAAACATAGGTAAGTGGCTGCAGCATCAACTAGAATGTTAACCACTTCAACTTCAGGGAAGTTTTTGCTTTCTTCTTCTACGATTTCATTCCATAACACGCTTGATTTTAGCACGTTTGATTTATGGATGTTGTGCATGATTTTTTTACGTTTCATAGATACTTCAAAACCAACACGGACGATTTGACGAATTTGGTCTTCATCGTATTCTAATACTTCACGAACGTAACGTTTGCCTTCAGCATCAACGCCTGTTTCTTTTTCACCAAAGTATAACCCACCCACTAATTCACGAATTAACATGATGTCGATGCCTTCGCCTACTACCGACTCTTTCAATGGAGAAAAGTGTGCAAGACCTTTTGGTAAATAAACTGGACGGAAGTTAGCGTAAGTATTGTAACGACGACGTAATGGTAATAATGCGCCACGTTCTGGCTGTTCATCAACAGGGATCTTTTGAGAGTCTTCGTGATTTAATCCAATAGTGCCTTTTAAGATGGCATCTGCTTTATCACAAGCGGCTTTAGTTTCTTCAGGGAAAGATTTACCAGTAGCGAAATAAGCAGCAGCACCAAATAGTACGTCGTTTAATTCGAAGTTAACATCAGCGTTACGCTCTTCAACTAATTTTAAAACTTTTACAGCTTCTTTCATTACTTCAGGACCGATACCGTCGCCTGCTAGTAAAGCAATGTTATATGTTGTCATTTTAATTCCCTAAATGATTATTTTAAATGGGTGTAAATTTCTGCATGCATAATAAGGAAAAGCGCCCCTAGTTTCAAACGAGAGGGCCACTTTTTTACACTTTAAGTGATTATTTATGCAGTTTTTATGAATATGTTAATGAATAGTAAAATGTTAAACGGGATTATCAATATCAATAAAGATGACGTCAAAGCCCATTTCATCGCTTAACCATTCACCTAATGCTTTTGCCCCATAACGTTCTGTTGCGTGATGTCCTGCTGCAAAATAATGAATACCCATTTCTTTGGCGATATGCGTTGTGCGCTCTGAAATTTCACCACTAATAAAAGCATCAATACCCTGCTCTGCGGCAATGGTAATATAATCTTGTCCACCACCAGTACACCAAGCAATGGTTTTAATTTCTGGCTTGCCACCGTCAATCCATAATGGCGCTCTATTAAGCTGCTTTGTAATCGTTTCAATTAATTGGTTTGGCGTTACTGCTTCTTCAAACTTACCTGCACGACCTACGCTGCGTTTATCCCAAGGTTCTAATGGACGTCTGTCGGTGATCCCTAATAGCTTAGCAAGTTGCGTGTTATTACCTAATTCAGGATGTACATCTAATGGTAAGTGATAAGCATAAAGGTTGATGCCGTTTTCAATCAGTGCTTTGATACGATTATATTTCATACCGACGATCTGCTGCGCTTCCCCTTTCCAGAAAAAGCCGTGATGAACTAAAATCGCATCGGCATTTTCAGCTATTGCCGCATCAATTAAATCTTGATTAGCCGTAACACCAGTAACAATTTTTTTTACTTGTTCACGACCTTCAACTTGTAATCCGTTAGGGCAATAATCTTTAAATTGATGTATTTCTAGAAACTGGTCGAGTTTATTAGCAAGCTTGCGATTATTCATATTGTTCACTTTTAAAATAGAAGAAATGACTGAATTTAGCCTAAAAAGGCATTATAGATAAAATTAAAAACTTAATGAAATGTTTTACCTATACTCCATTTAGATTTCTTTTAAATGCATTTATCCATGTCATAAGTCACTGCATCAACACGTTCGATATAACTGTAATCAGCAATCGGTGGTAAATTTAATATTGACCGACGTAACATATCAAAGGCAATTGCCACAGTTAAATCACGGATATGCTGACGAGGACGTTTGGCTGAAAACTTTATTTTTTGACAATAAACTTTATTATTTGCTTTCACACTAATAACAACTGTTCCAACTGGATTTGCATCTGTACCGCCCCCAGGGCCAGCAATGCCACTTGTTGCAATGGCATAATCAGATTCTGGTAAATTTGAATGAGCACACGCAACGCCAGCCGCCATTTGCGCAACACTAGCCAATGACACCTCTGATTCTTCATCAATTGTTTGTTGCGATACTTTTAACAACCCCACTTTGGCTTCATTGCAGTAACTCACAATACCTTGTTTAAGGTAATGAGAGCTACCAGCGAAAGCGACTAACTGACTACAAATGTCACCACCCGTTAATGACTCTGCAACACTCAGAGTGTTTGTTCTTTGTGTTAGTAAATCATGTACTTCAGCGGCCAATGTATTTTTATTGCGAGCAACAATACCATCACCTAACGAGGCAACAGCTTGCTTTATCGCGCGCTCTTGATCAGCTTGATTCACATCACGCGCAATTAACTTTAATTCTAAATAAGGCATATAAGAGCGATAACCTAACGTAATACCTGTCGGCCAAGAGAGTTGCTCTAAGCGTTCCGCCATATCAGATTCTCCAATACCTAAGCACAATAATTTAGTCACTTCGACCTGACTCTGCAATCCAGTTTGAGATTTTACAAAAGGAATGAACTGCTCTAAGACCATTTTTTTATATTCATGCGGCACGCCCGGTGTGAAGAAAAACCAACAACGATTCAACTTGACTCTAAATCCACAAGCCGTGCCAACTGGGTTATCAACCATAATGGCACCTGCTGGTAACAGTGCTTGCTTTAAGTTTTTGGGATTCAAAGGCACACCACGGTCTTTTGCCCATTGTATTAATGTTGCTTTCCACTCATTATTTTCTACTAACTCAACACCCATTGCTTTCGCCATGGCTAAAGCAGAAAGATCATCGGCCGTTGGCCCTAATCCACCATTCACTAACACGATATCCGCAACACTGCTACGCTCTTGAAAGACTTCAACTAAATCAGCTAAACGATCACCAACGGTGGTTCGACGGTGCATCTCAAAACCGTTATCCATGAGTTGGTTGCCCAACCATGCAGCATTAGTATCGACAATTTGTCCTGCAAGTACTTCTTCGCCAGTGCATATCATTTCTAATTTCATTGTGTTCTCGGTATTTGTTTATTATTCATCTGTCATTTAATCAACAACCTCATAAAGGAAGATAATTAAAGCATTAATAAGTTTGACTTTTATTTACTGTAACACGCTTGCAAAACATAACGCTAACAAGGTACTGTTTACGCTTTAATTTTATCTTAATTTGATATGAGATTGTTATGACCCAATGCACAGCACAAAAATTAAACGCTATTCGCCAACAAATGGAAAAACAAAATTTAGATGCCTTTATCGTTCCTCGCGCCGATGAATATTTAGGGGAATATGTGCCAGCACATAATCAACGCCTTTTTTGGTGTAGTGAATTTACAGGCACTGCAGGGTCAGTCATTATTTTAAAAGATCGCGCCGCTATTTTTGTTGATGGTCGTTATACTATCCAAGTTAAACAACAGGTAAACGCTAAATTATTTGAATTTTATCATCTTATTGATACACCACATATTGCTTGGTTAAGTGAGCAGCTTCCTCAAGGTGCAAAGATCGGGTTTGATGCAAAAGTACATAACTTAAACTGGTACAAAGCGTCACTTAAAACGTTATCAGAAAAACAAATGCAATTAGTTGCAGTGAAAAATAACCTTGTTGATATGAGTTGGAACGATCGCCCGACTCCGACTCAACATGAGGGATTGTTACTGGATCAAAAATATACAGGTCTTTCAAGTTTAGCAAAGCGACAAAAAATCGGATTGGATATTGCGAAAAAAGGCGCAGATGCAGCTTTAATTAGCGCTCTCGACTCAATCGCTTGGCTACTTAATATTCGCGGTAAAGATATTCATTGTTTTTGTGTCATTCTCGGTAGCGCGGTGCTCAAAAAAGATGGCTCAATGATCTTTTTTGCTGATCCCGCCAAAATACCTACCGGTTTTCATGAACATGTTGGTGAAGGTGTCACATTAGCGCAAGAATCCGACGCTGCAGCAACATATCAAACCTTAGGAGAACAAAAGCTTACGATACTTGCCGATCCTGAAACGTCTAATGCTTTCAGTCAATTAACCGCAGAAAAGGCAGGTGCAACTTTAATTGCAGGGCTTGACCCAGTGGCGATGCCTAAAGCTTGTAAAAATGATGTTGAATTATATGGCATGCAACAAGCACATATACGCGATGGCGCTTCAGAAGTTAGGTTTCTACACTGGTTAGAAACAGAAGTGGCACAAGGCCATTTGCACGATGAAGGTTTTTTATCGGACAAGCTAACCACCTTTAGAGAAACGAATGAACATTATGTGGAATTAAGTTTTGATACCATTTCAGCCGCAGGTTCAAATGCAGCCATGTGTCATTACAATCATCTCAATGGTACGCCTGCAGTATTACCCATGAACAGCCTTTATTTGGTTGATTCAGGCGCACAATATTTAGATGGTACAACAGATATTACACGTACGGTTGCCATCGGCACACCTTCCGCTGAACACAAAAAGATGTTCACTCTGGTATTAAAAGGTCACATTGCCCTCGCAAATATGAAGTTCCCTGCAGGCACAAGTGGCAGTCAGCTAGACGCTCTTGCACGCCAATTTTTATGGCAGCAAGGTTATGATTATGATCATGGAACGGGTCACGGCGTCGGTTGTTTTTTAAATGTGCATGAAGGCCCACATCGAATTGCTAAAAATGCTAACACTGTGCCATTGCAAGTGGGTATGGTTGTCTCAAATGAGCCTGGTTATTATAAACAAGATGGTTATGGCATTCGCTGTGAAAACCTGATTTATGTCGCTGACAAAGGTCTGGCTAATGACGGCAAAAAATTCTATCAATTTGAAACGTTAACGTTAGTGCCATTTGATTTGAGACTCATTGAACGCACTTTATTGACCAAGGAAGAAATTAATTGGATTAATACTTATCACGCTGAAGTTAATGAAAAGATTGCTCCCTTATTAACAGGGTCCGATTTAGAATGGTTAAGAAAAGCCACGCAAGCTATCTGATTCTTAAACTGTTTTATTAAGCCTGTTCACTCTGTAAGCAGGTTTAATATTAATGGGCTTTCATACCAATCATAGTAAGTAACTGATCTATTTTACTTGTTAAAATGGCTTATTTTTTCGTTGTAAGTTTCGTAAAGGGAACAACCATTTACATCAACTTACGCCTCAAACTAAGCTATTTTTCCAGCGCAAAATTTAGATCAGTTATTTAATACAATTGGTATCACATAGGTAGAGAGCAAACCACAAAAACAGCGATATTGCCTCATGTTGCTTACGCTACTATGAGGCTATTTAGCAAAGGTAACTATTTGGAATAACAAACGAGAACTGGCTGCCCTCGCCCACATGACTTTCAATATGCAACTCACTGTCATAATGCGTTAACGCATGTTTAACAATCGACAACCCTAATCCTGAGCCGCCAGTATCACGAGAGCGAGAAGAATCAACGCGATAGAAACGCTCAGTTAAATGCAGAATATGCTCTGGCGCAATGCCGTCGCCTGTATCCATTACACAAAAGTAAGCCCCTTCTGGCAGTTGTTTCCATATCACTTTGATAGAGCCATTTTCAGGTGTGTAATTAATGGCATTATAAACAAGATTCGCCATCGCACTACGTAGTTGCATTTCAGATCCCACCACAGAGAGCTTAGGATCCACTTTGAAGTTGATTGATTGTGTCTTTTTACGCCCTAATGTCACCGCTTCATTTTCAATTTGCGTTAACAAGGCTGGTACATTAATACTTTCTTGAAAATCTAAAGTCCCCGCACCTTCAATTTTCGATAAGGTCATCAGCTGATCAACCAAGGCACACATTCTAGCAGTTTGTTGCTCTAGTACTTGTACTGTTTTTAGCTGTAACTTATCGCCCTTTGCGTTCATCTCTAATATTTCAATATAGCCTTGCAACACGGTTAACGGCGTGCGTAACTCATGGGAAACATTAGCGACAAAATGACGACGATTTTCGTCCATTAAACGGTAGTTTGATACATCACGCACAATCAATAAACGCTGACTCTTTGCATAAGGCATCACCCTAAACTCTAGAATTTTATCGTTATTAATTGGAGAAACAAGATCAAGGGGTTCGTTGTAACTATCACTGTAAACGTACTCAACAAAATCTGGATGACGAATTAAATTGGTAATGTTTTCACCAGCATCTTCAGGCCATTTAAAGCCTAATTGAAATTGAGCAAGGCGATTACACCAAACAATCTCACCATCTTTTTTGAATACAACAACCGCATCAGGCAATGCTTCCGAGCCTTCACGGAATCGACTAATGACGCTAGCAAGGTTATTACGGCGTTTACGATGACGCTGTTGCATATTGTGAATACCAATATAAGCACGCTCCCAAAAAGCTTTACCAGGAGGTAATACCGTACTTTTGCTCACCCATAACCAATCATTAAGCTTCTTTAAGAAATAATAGTGCCATAGGATATGCAATGTGGTCGTAGCTAATAAAAGCTCAAGTACTAAGTCTGTTAATAGCCCTAATAAGAAAATAGGGGAATAGACTAAGCACATTGTCCAAAACAGTTGTTTCCATGTATATGTTTTCAAATGACGAACTCTATATTATGCGATAAATGGAATCGTAGCCTATGAACGTGTTGAAAAGCGATATCCTGCTCCACGTACAGTTTGTACTAAGTGGTCATGATTAGACAGTGCTTTTCGTAAACGGCGGATATGCACATCAACAGTACGATCTTCAACGTACACATTAGTACCCCACACATTATTCAACAATTGTTCGCGGCTGTATACACGCTCTGGGTGTGTCATAAAGAAATGTAATAATTTAAATTCAGTCGGTCCCATTTCTAATGGCGTATCGCCTAAGGTTGCGCGATGTGAAACAGGATCTAACTTCAACTCCCCTACTTTTAACGTGTCATCCAATGATGTTGGATTAACTCGACGCATCACTGTTTTAAGGCGAGCCATTAACTCTTTAGGCGAAAAAGGCTTAGTGACATAATCATCAGCACCATTTTCAAGGCCTCTGACTTTATCTTCTTCTTCACCACGTGCAGTTAACATGACCACAGGGATTTGGCGTAATATTTCATCTTGTTTTAAAAATTTAAGTAATTGAATACCACTGCCACCCGGAAACATCCAATCTAATAAAATAAGATCAGGATAAGGTTCGTGCAAATTGTCTAATGCAGATTGATAATTATCAGCTTCAATGGTTTCATAACCGTGTTGCTCTAATACAAAGCTCAGCATATCTCTGATTGCGACTTCATCTTCTACCACTAAAATTCGGCTTGCCATATTGTATTAATTCCGTAGATGCTATTTTAAGTAGATGCATTATTGCTTGTCATTATGACACTTATATTACAAATATAAATAAAGTGTCATAAAACTTGTGTATTGTGCCTATTATGTGAATCTAAGAAAAAAATATGATCTTCTTTTTACGATTTTATAAAAAATACTTTAAACTGCGTCAATCGAATTATATTTTCCACTCCGATCATTTAATAAAAGGGTCTGTCATGTTTTTTAAAAATCTACAAGTTTACCGTTTCACGCGTCCAATGGAACAAGATGAAAATGCATTAGAAAGAAGCCTAGAAGAATTTAAATTTAAACCCTGTGGTAGCCAAGATATCTCAAAACTAGGTTGGGTTTTCCCAATGGGCAAAAGTGGCAGCATGTATACACATGTGAATCAAAAACAGATTTTAATCTGTCTTAAAAAAGAAGAAAAAATGCTACCAGCAGGCGTTATCAAAGATCAACTTGATGAGCGTGTTGAAGCGATTGAAATAGAGCAAGGTCGTTCATTAAAGAAAAAAGAGAAAGAAAGTTTAAAAGACGACATCATTATGCAATTGTTGCCGCGTGCATTTAGTCGTACTTCTCAAACCTATGCGTGGATTGATACTGAAAGTGACATGTTATACGTAGATTGTTCTAGCTCTCGTAAAGCTGAAGAGTTAATTTCATTGTTACGTAAAACAGTCGGCAGCTTACCTGTTGTTCCTGTACAGCTACAAAATCAAACCGATGTGGTAATGACGGATTGGTTAGTAGAAGGCAATATTCCAACAAACTTTAAATTAGAAGATGAAGCTGAATTATGCTCTGCATTGGAAGGCGGCGGCATTATTAAATGTAAGCAACAAGATCTATTGTCAGAAGAAATCAAGATCCATTTAAGCTCAGATAAATTTGTGACTAAACTAGCGCTAAACTGGGCTGACAGCATTTCATTTATCATGGGTGAAGAGTTTGCACTAAAACGCCTTAAATTCTCAGACGTATTACAAGAACAAAATGAACATATTGAATCAGATGATTTTGCAGCACGTTTCGACGCAGACTTTATCTTGATGACAGGTGAAATCAAACAACTGGTTCCATCATTAATAGATTTATTTGGTGGTGAACAAAACCTTTAATCCCGACTAATTAATCCCTTCTAAAAGCTCAGTTATTCCTGGGCTTTTTATCATTACCTTGTTATACAAACAATCGTTAAACTACCATTAATTACTTGTAAACACAGCGTTAAGTTTCTGACTAGTATGTTAAATAATTCTTTTTATTTTCAAAAAAATATTATAACCTTCTGAATAATTTATATCGCACCCGCTAAGCTAATGCTTCTAAAAGATAAAACCTATCTTTACAAAAGGTGTTATTTAGTTACCTCGAGGAGCTTAAATTGTTAGATTTTTTTCTTGCTGATTTTAACCTACCCTACTCTATTTCTATTTCTATTGTTTTTGCCATTGCATGTTTAGAAGGCGTTGGCCTTTTAATTGGATTAAGTATATCTAACTTCCTTGAAGACTTATTTTCTATTGATTTTGTTAATGATACAGAGCTACCTAGCGGAGGCATTAGTGCAACATTAGGTTGGTTATATTTACATCGCTTACCAATGTTAGTCTGGCTATTATTGCTGCTTTCTAGTTTTGGGATAGTGGGAGTGACATTAAATTATTTAGTCCTATTACCGCTTTGGTTAACTCTACCTATTACCATTGTGGCAACTGTTTTTATTACTCGCTTTTTAGCAAAACATTTATCGAAAATTATTCCTAAGAATGAAAGCTCAGCAACGTCTTCTAGTAGTTTTGTAGGAAAAGTAGCAACAATTACGATAGGAAAGGCATCAAAAGGCCACCCAACAGAAGCGGTTGTAAAGGATAGTTACAACCAAAAGCACTATGTATTAGTTGAACCAGAGGAGTCATCGAAAATATTCACACAGGGAATGCAAGTCGTATTAATTCAAAAACAAAAAAGTACTTGGTTAGCCATTGAATTTCATGGTTAGTTTTTACATATTTATTTAAATAAGGTTATTTATAAATGGAACAATTATTAGGACAAAACATGCAATTTATAATGATTATTTCAGGCATATTCATTGTTGCCTTAATCACTATTGGGCTTATATTTGCCAAACTTTATCATAGAGCGACAAAAGAAGTGGCTTTTGTACGTACAGGTATGGGTGGTGAAAAAGTAGTTAAAGATGGCGGAGCAATTGTTTTACCAGTTCTTCATGAAACCATTCCAGTGAACATGAACACTTTACGTATTGAAGTCAGCAAAATACAAAAAGATGCTTTGATTACAAAAGACCGTATGCGAGTTGATGTTAAAGCAGACTTCTACCTACGTGTCGCACCTCATTTTGAAGGCATCTCAATGGCAGCTCAAACATTAGGCACAAGAACCATGCGAGTACAAGAAGTAAAATCATTAATGGAATCAAAGTTTGTTGATGTGTTGCGCGCGGTTGCTGCTGAAATGACCATGATAGAAATGCATGAGCAACGTGCTGAATTTGTTCAAAAAGTACAACACAGTGTGATGAACGATTTAGAGAAAAATGGACTAGAATTAGAATCTGTTTCTTTGACTGGATTTGACCAAACAGAATTGCAATTTTTTAATGAAAACAATGCCTTTGATGCCGAAGGTCGTGCCCGCTTAACTAAAATCATTGAACAAAAACGAAAAGAAACCAATGATATTGAACAAGAAAACAGGGTCTTAATTGAAGAGCGTAACCTACAAGCAGAAAAACAATCTCTTACAATTAAGCAAGAAAAAGAAGAAGCGCAATTAGCACAAGAGCAAATTCTTGAATTTAAACGCTCACAACAGCAAGCGGAAATCATTAAACAACGCGAGCAAAATGAGCAAGAAGAACGTCAAGCAGAAATATCTAAAGAGCGTACCGTTCAATTAGCTGAAATTGAAAAAACCAAGCAAATTGAAATGCAGGAAATTGATAAAAACAAAACGCTAGAACAATCTCGTATTCAGCAAGCAAAAGATATTGAAGTCTCTGAGCAAGATAAACGCATTGCAATAGCAGAGAAATCAGAAGAGGAATCTGCTGCACGCGCTAAAGCCGCCGAAGCTGAAAAAATAAAAGTAGAAAAAGAAGAATCCGTTATTACTGCGCAAGAAATTGCACAAGCAAATCGTAGTAAAGAAATTGAAGTGATTGACGCTAAAAAAGAAGCAGAACGAGAAGCAGTTGGTGTCACCGTTCAAGCTCAAGCAGAAAAATCAGCAGCACTAGATAAAGCTGATGCAGTATTGATTGAAGCTAAAGCATCAGCAAACGCTAAAGTACTACAAGCAGAAGCTGATGAAAAAGTATTTGCAGTTGAAGCCGAAGGTAAACGCGCATTATACGAAGCAGAAAATTCACTACGTGATGAACAAATATCATTACAAAAATCAATGGCGATATTAGAAGTGCTTCCTGAAATTGTTGCAAATTCAGTTAAGCCATTAGAAAACATTGAAGGTATTAAAATCCTACAAGGATATGGAAGTGGTTCAGCAGCAACGGGTAGCACATCAACACACAGCGGCGGTAAAGCAGGAATGGCAGAGCAAATAACAAGTGCAGCTTTAAATTACCGAGCTAATGCCCCGTTAGTTGATAGCATGTTGAAAGAATTAGGTATTGTAAACAGTGAAACTGGATCTCTTAACGATTTGCTAAATGGTGAGCACAATATAATAGAACAAGCATTGAATCCTCAAGATGCAACACCAGTAGTAAGCAATAATGTTGATAACCTAGGTTCATCAACAACAGTAGAAAATAATATTGATAGCTTAAGTAAGTAATATAACTTTACTCTTTAATCTATTATTTACATCTAAAAGCTCAGTTAATTACTGAGCTTTTTGTAATTACCCTATTATCCATTCTTTTGCTTCTTTTGAAGCTGATTTCCTAAAGGCTTTAATTTCAATCGCAGAAAACAAAGCGGATAAATTTTCAATAACCGTATCTATTTCATCATCGCTACAAATCGCTAACTTACCTGTATCCATCACTTTCAATAGCAATGAAAGGGATTCCCAGTGCTCATAAGATGATGCTGAAAGCATCAATATACTAGGCGTATATCCATAAACAGCGACACCTTGCGCGACTTCTCTAATAAATTCTTTAACATCTTGGGAAGTTAATTTGTATCCATTATCAATCTTAATCTCATAAAGATAAGGGCTTGCAGAGCTTTTAGTTTGGTGCATTACATTCTCACTAATTATTTTTTATTTACAGGATGCTGTTGTTATCTATCAAATATGTACTGGATTTTATTATTTTTAAAGCCAATTGACTCGTAAAACTGGCGAGCATCAATTCTGTTTTCATTGCAGCGGACACGAAATTTGGCATTAAAGAGTCTAAGAACGTAATCAACCAGACTTCGACCGACACCTTCATTTCTATATTCAGGCGCAACCACTAAACCAGCAATTTCATAGAAAGATTCTGATGCTAACTTGGGCGCATAGAAAATGTGTATCCAACCAACAATTCTTCCATCGACTTCTGCAATATGAACACGATTTTGAGAAGGGTTAATTAAGAAATCAAGTTTTTCATAAGCTTCATCGTCTGACAATTGAGAATAGCCAATATGTTGTGAAACTTCGTTTATTTGTAGTGCATCAGACTTTTTAACTGCACGAATAGTGTGAGTCATTTTAGTTTTCCTATTTTCATAGCGGATGTCTATTGAGTACCTGAACACGTTTTTAAAATTATATAGACTCTAAAGCAGAAAAGACTAAATCCTTCTTAAACGCTTTATATAAATGCTAAACGGTAACACCCTAAAGTACTACTGCATAAATAATTTTGTTTTGTCATTAATTAATACAAAACTTTCAACAATCCTTTTTAGTCCTCACCAGGTTGATTATCTGTTAGAATCCAAACTTATTATTTACTCTCGTTTTTAAGGGCATTATCATGCGCGTTATTTTTTACATTTCAATTTTATTTATTTGTATGTTTAGTCCCCTTGCTTTCTCTGAAATAAATCACATCAAGGAAGTAACTGAAGAGGAAACTAAACTTAATGAACAACCTATTGTGAGTGCTATTGATCAACGTTTGGATGATGAAACTAAGGTTGAAGAGTCTAAATTTTCATTAATACCGCATAAGCCAACTTATTTATTGCCATTTAATTTTAATGATAAGCTCAAAGGTTATTCATTTTATCAAGATTCAGAAAATTTAAGTAATACACAACAAACAGAAATTAAATATCAAATAAGTTTTAAAGTTCCTTTGATTCATCATATTGGACACTTACCTATCTCAGGTTACGTTGCATATACACAAACCTCATTCTGGCAAGGTTATAATACTGAAGGATCTTCACCTTTTCGTGAAACGAATTATGAGCCAGAGCTATTTTTGAGATGGAATGTTAATAAAGAACTCCATTCAAACTGGTACTTGAAAGGGATCTCGATGGGGTTTGTACACCAATCAAATGGCCGTTCAGAACCCATTTCTCGTAGTTGGAATCGTTTAAATAGTAGCTTTGTATTTGGTAAAGAAAATGTAGCGATAGCAATCATCCCTTGGTATCGTATTGAAGAATCAGAAGCAGATGACGATAATCCTGACTTGCTAGATTATTATGGCCACGGGCAAATGACCTTGGTTTATAAAAATGCGGATCGTGTATTTGCTATTATCAGTCGTAATAATATAGAAAGTGGATTTAGCAAAGGTTCCGTTCAAGCATCATTGAGTTTTCCATTATTCGAAAATGTGAGAGGCTATGTTCAAGTCTTTTCTGGTTACGGTAATAGTTTGATTGAATACAATGTTTACACCAATACAATCGGCATAGGTATTTCCATTAATGATTTTTTATAGGCTTTTTTGCGCTTATAAAAAGGTGGTTTATTTTAATTAATCAATGAACGCCTATCTGATTATCTAGTAGAATTCGGTTATTTAATGATTTATTTAGTTATCTTCCTTTCATCCATATAAGAGTGAATGTCATGACACTTTCAATTTTAGGCACAGCAACATCAGCAAGCGCAACCAAAGCATTATTATTAGGCTCAGGCGAGTTAGGTAAAGAAGTTGCCATTGAACTACAACGGTTTGGTATCGAAGTTATCGCAGCAGATAGCTATGCCAACGCACCTGCGATGCAAATTGCACATCGTTCTCATGTAGTGAGCATGTTAGACGGCGATCGTTTAGATGAAATTATCCGCTTAGAGAAACCTGATTTTATCATTCCAGAAGTGGAAGCCATTGCTACGGATACGTTATTAAAATTGGAGCAACAGGGTTTTAATATTGTTCCCACTGCTCGCGCTACAAAATTGACTATGGACAGAGAAGGTATTCGACGTTTAGCTGCTGAAACTTTAGCTGTAAAAACGTCTCCTTATATCTTCGCAGATACTAAAGAAGAATACTTAAAAGCAGTAAAAGAAATCGGCCAACCTTGTGTTATTAAGCCAGTGATGAGCAGTTCAGGTAAGGGCCAAAGCGTGGTAAAAAACGATGCTGATTTAGATAAGGCGTGGACTTACTCACAGGAAGGCGGCCGTACAGGCGAAGGCCGAATTATTATTGAAGGTTTTGTGCCTTTTGATTATGAAATTACTCTATTAACAGTCAGTGCCATCGATGGTGTTCACTTCTGCGCACCTATTGGACATCGTCAAGAAGACGGCGATTACCGTGAGTCATGGCAGCCACAAGTCATGTCTGCAGCGGCATTACAAAAAGCACAGGAGATTGCGACCAAGGTAGTGACTGAATTAGGTGGTTTTGGTTTATTCGGGATGGAGTTTTTTGTACAAGGTGATGAAGTATATTTCAGCGAAGTGTCACCTCGCCCACACGACACAGGCTTAGTCACTTTAATTTCACAGGATTTATCTGAATTTGCTTTGCATGTGCGCGCTATTTTAGGTTTTCCTATTGGAAAAATCACACAATACGGCCCTTCAGCTTCTAGTGTGATTTTAGGAAATGGCAGCTCTCAAGATATTCAATTTGAAAATGTGGGTAATGCGTTAGGTAAAGTGGCTGGTGCGCAAATACGTTTATTTGCAAAACCGAATATTAACGGTGGCCGTCGTTTAGGCGTTGCTATTGCTCGTGGTGAAAATATAGAAGAAGCGATCGAGAATGCAAAATCGGTAAGTCGTGCTGTTAAAATCAATTATTAAACAAATTAATTCAATTTCCATCATTCAGCTTCTCATCACTTAATTTTTTATAAGAATGAGAAAGACTAAAAAGCAGTATTGTGAAAACAGTACTGCTTTTTTTATGTCTACTTTAAAGCTTTTTGAGTTTAACTTTCTGTTTATACCTCTTATTAAAAAACTTTTTATCCTTTTCTATTTAGCTAAAAAAAACCAAAATAGTTCAACAAATAAGCACAAAACACAAAAAACGCACAAAAAATTGAAATTTAGCTTGATTATTGCTCCAAATACCAATACTGTTGGTTTATACAGTGTTTATTCATACAGGTTATTTATATGTTATCTACAGTAATTAAAGCAACACAAGCTAGTCCATGTTTGTTAAATGATTTCGAAGCAAAATCAATTGCGACAAATAAATTAGTTAATGTGCATTACCAACAAAATGATTATAAAGCCTTGTTAGATTATATACAGAATGGCGAAGATCAGGGCTGGATATTGTTTCTTGCTCCTCCTGGTAAACCAAATACAGCTTTCTTTGAACAAGCAGGGATCGATAAAAGCCGAGTATTAATGATAGATTCAAGCAAAGTAAATGATAACCTTGCTCTCCTTTCTACTCTCCTAAAAAGTAATAACTACTGTACAGTTGTCACTTGGTTAAATGAAGTCTCAGAACAAACGCGTTTAACCATTGAAGCTGATGCTAAATCAACAAACACAAGCTGCTTTATTTACTGTAAGCAATAAGCCTTTTTAGTTTTTATAAGTGTCACAACATAATATCAATTGATGCGTATCAGTGTTTATTAATGTTGTTCAATGATACTCATTGGCATAGACCATTTTACTGGTTACTATCAATATGAATGCAATGGATTTGAGACTTGGATAATAGAAGGTGAATATGTACCCATACAGTGATAAAACAAAACAATTAATTAACTTGATTGGTAGTGGCGATGCTGCTTATGTGCCTAAAGCAATAACCTGTGCCATTAAAACATTAGATCAAATAGCTAACGATCCTTCATTACCAGAAGCGACCAGAGAATCAGCAGCTTTTGCTGCAGCGAACCTAGTATTAAGCGATTACAATGATAATGATTAGCTCGTACTAATCATGTAAATCCCAGACATTAAAAAAGGAGCCTAGGCTCCTTTTTTAATGTGTATAAGTTAATTTAAACGATTAACCAATATGCGTTAATCCGCCCATGTAGTGTTGTAATACTTTAGGTACTTCAATACGACCATCTTCACATTGATAATTTTCTAAAATAGCAACTAAGGTACGGCCAACCGCTAAACCAGAGCCATTAAGTGTATGTAGTAACTCAGGCTTCTTCGCGCCAGCACGACGGAAACGAGCTTGTAAACGGCGAGCTTGGAAATCACCCACGTTTGAACAAGATGAGATTTCACGATAAGTATCTTGCGCTGGTAACCACACTTCTAAATCATAAGTTTTGGTTGCGCTAAAGCCCATATCACCAGTACATAAAACTACTTTACGGTAAGGTAATTCTAGATTCTTAAGTACTTGCTCTGCATGGCCTGTTAGCTCTTCTAATGCTTCAAAGCTTTTATCTGGATGAACTAATTGTACCATTTCAACTTTATCAAACTGATGTTGACGAATTAGTCCACGCGTATCACGACCATAAGAGCCCGCTTCACTACGGAAACAAGGAGTATGTGCAGTCATTTTGATCGGTAAATCAGCTTCATCGTAAATCACATCACGACTCATATTGGTTAATGGCACTTCTGCGGTTGGAATTAATGACATGCCAACACCTTCTTCCGTTGCTGGATTAGTGTTAAACAAATCTTCACCAAACTTAGGCAGTTGTCCGGTTCCATACAAACTATCTGCATTCACTAAATAAGGGACATACATTTCTGTATAACCATGTTCGTTAGTGTGAAGGTTAAGCATGTATTGCGCTAATGAGCGATGTAATTTAGCAATTTGACCTTGCATCACGATAAAACGCGAACCGCTGATTTTAACCGCTGATTTAAAATCTAAACCGCCTAAGGCTTCACCCAATTCAACATGATCTTTAACTTCAAAATCAAATTTTTTCGGTGTGCCCCAAGTTAATATTTCTACATTTTCAGTTTCATCTTTACCGATTGGTGCAGATTCATGTGGTAAATTAGGTACCATATCTGAAATTGTTTTAATTTGTTCTGCAATCAATGTTAACTCTTCTTTTGAGCTTTCTAATTGCTCTCCAAGTTCATTCATTGCTTCACGTAATGGTTTGATATCTTCGCCGCGTTTAGCCGCTAGACCGATATCTTTGGAGCGAGTATTACGCTCTGATTGTAAGTTTTCAGTAGAGATCTGTAGCGATTTTCTTTTTTCTTCTAATCCACTCAATAAACTTACATCTAACTCATAACCACGTTTTTTTAATAACGCCGCAGTTTGTTCAATATCATTACGTAAAAACTTTGCGTCTAACATTTTATTCCCTAACTTTTCAAAACTAATAAAGTACCTAGGTAGACTGCAAGCAGACATACCACTACATTTAATGCCACATTTAACAGCGCTTTAAATAATTCTCCCTGTTGGATCAGCAATAAGCTATCCAGAGAGAATGATGAAAATGTGGTTAATGCACCTAAAAAACCCACGCCAATTAATGGCCACCAATTGGAACTACCCAAGGTGCCTTGCTGAACTAACTGAAAAATATAACCCATGATCAGCGAGCCAATTACATTAACCGTAAGTGTAGCAAAAGGAAAACCTTTTCCAAAGAGACTAACTATGCCAATCCCAATTAAATAACGGAAAGTTGCACCAAATGCCCCCCCACAAGCCACTAAACCAATATTGAGCATGATATTATTCATAATAATTCTCTATTTATAAATGTTAGCGATTGCAGCAGCTTAAACTTTTATTATTTTTATTAACGTAACTGCTAATCTGATTAATAACGTTTATTAGGACTCTGCTGGTCACAATTTTTTAAATACTGTAATTTCTCTGAAATCTGTTTTTCTAATCCACGCTCAGTCGGTTCATAGAATTCTATTCCCTCTAAGGCTTCAGGTAAATAAACTTCTCCAGCTGCGTAGGCGCCAATTTCATCATGGGCATAACGGTAACCTTCACCATGATTTAACGATTTCATTAATTCAGTTGGCGCATTACGTAGATGCAACGGCACTTCAAGGTCAGGATAAGCTTCAACTGCTTGTTTGGCTTTAGCAAAGGCTTTATAAACCGCGTTGCTTTTAGCAGCACAAGCACAATAAACGGCAGCTTGTGCAATCGCCCTCTCGCCCTCTTTAGGTCCAATACGTGTAAAACAATCCCATGCAGACATAGCGACTTGCATTGCGCGAGGATCGGCATTGCCAATATCTTCAGAGGCAATGGCTAATAAGCGCCGAGCCACATATAGAGGGTCACAACCGCCAGCGAGCATTCTTGCATACCAATATAAAGCTGCGTCGGGATCTGAACCACGTACTGACTTATGAAAGGCTGAAATGTAGTCATAAAACAGATCGCCCTGTTTATCAAAACTCACGCCTTCACGACCAGCAATTTCCATTAACAATGAAGTATCAATCACCAATTTTTGCTGATTAGGGATCGCCATATCAGTTAATAGTTCTAGGTAGTTCAAGGCTTTACGTGCATCACCTTGTACAAGTTGCGCAAGTTTATCTAACACTCCTTGTTCAAACTCAATATTGTGCTCTGCTAATCCATCCTGTGATTCACAAGCTTGTTTGATAACCGCGACAATTTCTTGTTCAGTCAGTTTTTTTAATAAATATACACGCGCACGTGATAACAAAGCGTTGTTTAGTTCAAAGGAAGGGTTTTCGGTGGTCGCACCAATAAATAAAAAAGTGCCATCTTCGATATAAGGTAAAAATGCATCTTGCTGACTTTTATTAAAGCGATGTACTTCGTCAACAAACAAAAGTGTGCGTCGCCCTGCAGCTTGATTTTGTTTAGCAACATCAATAGCGGCACGTATTTCTTTAATGCCAGAAGTCACAGCAGATAAACGTTCGACGTGTGCATTACAATATTCTGCAATTAACTCTGCTAACGTTGTTTTACCGGTTCCTGGTGGGCCCCATAAAATCATTGAATGTGCAAAGCCAGACTCTAACGCTTTACGTAGTGGTTTTTCTTTGGAAATAAGATGTGATTGACCGATATATTGGTCAAAGTTTTTTGGCCGCATGCGCGCAGCCAAAGGTTTAAATTGATTATCAACGGCGAATAAATCTTGCATTAGCGTTGATCGTCTATCTCAACACCCTCAGGTATTTTGAATTCAAATAAGTCGCTGCTTAGCTTTTTACTTTTTTGGTTAGGCGTTAACTTGAATAAGCTCACTTGTCCGTGACTTTCTTCTACTCTAAATTCATTAATATTGTCGTTCTTATCAAAGATAAAAGTAAATTTGGTTTTATTATCAATATTGTTTTTGTTACTAACAATAAATTGATTATCAAATTTTGTAACTTCGAAGTTTTTCCACTGTGAGGCATCTGCACCAGACAATAAAACAAAAGGAGTACCATCAACGGCATCCACAAAGTTCATGATCGTTACTTGCTCGATAAATGGGCTGTATAGCCAAATATTGCTACCATTAGAAACAATAAGCTCTTCATCAGGTTGTTGAACTTGCCAATAGAAATTACCAGGGCGAGAAATAGTTAATTGCCCAGTACTTTCTTGAATAAGTCGCCCTTCAGGATTAATCACTTGTTGCTTAAAATCAGCTTGAATAACGTCTACTTTAGCTAATTTACTTTGTAAAAGTTCACTATCAGTTTGTGCAATAACAGTTTGAACTGATGACACTAAAATACATAAGAAAGCGATAACACTTCTTTTCATTCTTTAATCCTTAATTGGAGGTGGAGCAAGTACTTCACGGTTACTATTTGCACCCGATGGTGCGGTGATCACGCCTTGAGCTTGTAATTGATCAACCAAACGTGCAGAGCGGTTGTAACCAATACGGAATTTACGCTGTATGCTTGAGATCGATACTTTACGGGTTTCTGTAATAAAACCAACTACTTCGTCGAATAATGGATCAATTTCTTCATCCCCTTCAGCCTGTTCACCAGGTAAAAGCATGTCCATATCCACATCGCCGGCTAAAATTTCTTCTACATAATTAGGTTGACCACGTTTTTTCCAATCAGCGACCACTTTATGGACTTCATGATCGTCAACAAAGGCACCATGAACACGCGTTGGCACCCCCACACCCGGAGGCATATATAACATATCACCATGACCTAATAAGGTTTCAGCACCTTGTTGACCAAGAATGGTGCGAGAATCAATTTTACTTGATACTTGAAAGGCAATACGCGTTGGAATATTGGCTTTAATTAAACCTGTAATGACATCAACCGATGGGCGCTGTGTGGCTAGAATTAAGTGAATTCCCGCCGCACGAGCTTTCTGTGCAATACGCGTGATCAACTCTTCACATTTTTTACCAACAATCATCATCATATCGGCAAATTCATCAACCACTACGACGATAGTTGGTAATTTTTCCAATTCTGGAGCGCTTTCAGCCATGCTATCGCCTGGTTTCCATAACGGATCTAAAATCGGTTCACCAGCCGCTTTGGCTTTTTTAATTGCCGAGTTATAACCTGCTAAATTACGAACGCCTATTTCAGCTAATAATTTATAACGACGTTCCATTTCTCCGACACACCAACGCAATGCATTAGCAGCATCTTTCATGTCAGTGACCACTTCTGTTAAGAGATGTGGAATACCTTCGTAAACACTTAACTCAAGCATTTTGGGGTCAATTAAGATCATACGTAAATCTTCTGGAGCAGATTTGTATAATAGGCTGACTATCATACAGTTTACGCCCACAGACTTACCTGAACCCGTTGTACCAGCAACCAGAAGATGTGGCATTTTGGCTAAATCAACCACCACAGGTAAACCTGAAATATCAGCGCCTAGCACCATGGTTAAAGGCGATTTATTATCATTGAATTTTTTACAATCAAGTACTTCTGAAATATAAACTATTTCACGATGCCTGTTAGGTAACTCTAATGCAATCACTGACTTACCTGGTATTTGGTCAACCACTCGCACGCTCATTGCAGACAATGCTCGAGCTAAGTCTTTTTCTAGACTGCTCACTGTACTCACTTTCATGCCTGGTGCGAGATCCAACTCAAAGCGAGTAATCACGGGTCCCGGCAATACATTCACAACATCAGCTTTGATTTTAAATTCAAGTAGTTTAGCTTCAACTAAGCGCGCTGCCGTATCTAATTCTTCTTGAGAAATAGGATTAATTTTCTTATCTGGTCTATCTAATAACTCAATACTTGGTAATGGATCTATATTTTGATCAGCAACAAACCTTTCCGTTGGACGCGCGTGTTCAGGTAAATGCGAAAAGTCATTTTTAGTCACTGACTTTTTTTGTTGAATGCCCTCGACTTCTTCACTCGCCCCTTCCCAATCAATAATATCTTCATTTAATTCAGGTAAGACTTCATCTTTACCGATAAAGGTATCACCACTGAAAATATCTGAATCTTGCTCAGATGGGCTTGAGAAGTCGATCATTGGCGTTTCGTCTTGCTCTTCATCTTTGTTTTTCTTGTTTTCTTTTTTAGCTAACGCATCTAATTTCTTTTGCTCTTTAAGCGCTTGCTTCTCTAATTTTTTATCCAGTTTTTCTTGTTTAATTTGCTCTTTTTCTAATAAGCGTTGTTCTTTCTCAAGTTGACGTTGCTGGTTTTTCTCTGCATTGATTTCAGCATTTTCTTCTTTATGGCTTTTCAATTTTTTGGGTAAATTAATTAACCAAGTCACCGCTCTTATCGTGAAGTCACCAAGGCCATCAATTAAACGGATCCATGAAAAACCAAACAATAATGTGGTACCAGACACTAAGAAAGTTAATAGAATTAAGTTAACTGCTAATAGGCTGAAAAAACTTAACATACTTTGTGCGAGAATATCTCCCACTAAACCGCCAGACGGATAATAGTGATAGTCACTAATATTAATAGCTGCGAGTGCGCTTAAACTAAAGAAGGTGAAAATAAAGCCAACAATTCGCAAGCTTAAATTAAGGAAATCGATATTGAAGCTAAAATTTGGCTTCCATAAAATGGCCCATGCAACACTGACAATCACCACAGGAATTAAATAAGCTAAAAAACCAAACCCATAAAATAAGATATCGGCGACCCATGCTCCCACGCGACCGCCTGAGTTTTCAATATCGGCAACCCATTGCTGCTGTGACCAACTTGGGTCAACAGGTGAAAAGGTGGAGAGTGATAACACAATAAAGATAGCAACAAACGCACTAACAATAATGCCTACTTCTGATAATTTTTGCACCCCAGAGAGGTGGTTTAACAATTTGGTATCTGACAAAAAAGTACCCTAACTATAAATATGCACGATGGCATGTTGGTAAATAAAAGAAGCTATTTTAATCTAAAAAGTTTTCAGGTAATTGATCACGTAAACGTAACCATATTTTCCCACTTGCAAATGCGGAGTCCCGTACTATTTGCATGATTTGTTGCCCGTCACCTTTTTCAAATACAGCTTTGATATCTGCATAGAATGACAGTGCAATTAATTTAGCTTCACTGTTAGAAAAATAAAATGTACCGACTTTACGATATAAATCTTGTAAGCCATTTAAAATCAATACATAAATCATGTTGTTAGATGACACTGCAACATGATGGTAAAAACGATAATCGAACTCAGTAAATACAGCACTACTTGCATCACTTGAGGGAATGTTTTCTAAAAACTCTATAACACTTTTGCTGTTATGTTTAGCGGCCATACGTAAAATAATAGTACTAATGTTAGTACGTACTGACATTAATTGATCAATATAGTCGCCACGACGTTCATTGTCTAAGCGCGTTAATGTACTTAATACGTTTAAGCCAGAGGTTTCCCAAAAATCATTTACCTTGGTTGCTTTACCATGGCGAATGGTTATCCACCCTTCTTTTGATAATCTCTGTAATACTTCACGCAAGGTGGTACGCGTTACGCCTATTTTATCTGCTAGAAATCGTTCTGCAGGTAAATCAGAATGAATAGGGATCGTTCCGTTCCATATCGATTCAATAAGGTATTGTTCTGCAACGTCGGCAGGACCTTTCGCTTTCATTATCATTTTATTTTGACTTTCCAATAACATATGACCTTATATTATCATATTCGTTCTATTCAAAGCTTGCTGTTTGTAAAAACAGTATAAGCAAACAAACAAATGTGACTTTCTTCACAATCAATATCAACTAATTTTCAGTTAACTCATTAATAGTCTTTTTATTTTAAACATTTAAGCGGTAAAGTATTAGTAGATTAATAAACTCCTTAAGGAAACAATTTTGAACTCTTCCATTTATTCAAACTTAAAACAGTTATCGCTACAACGCTCTTCTTGGTTATTACTTGCAAGTAGTGCATTAGTCTTAGAGTTATGCGCCCTTTTCTTTCAACACGTAATGAATTTAGAGCCTTGTGTTATGTGTATTTATGAGCGTCTTACCATGCTTGCCATTGTTGCTGCGGGTTTAATTGGAGCAATTGCTCCTCAAAACCTATTTATTCGTTTAATTGCTTTCGCGGTTTGGGCAGTCGGGGCAGTTTGGGGATTAATGTTAGCCAACGAACATGTCCACTATCAACTGCATCCTTCTCCTTTTGCAACCTGCGACTTCTTCCCTAACTTCCCTACTTGGTTACCATTACATGAAATGGTGCCTTGGTTATTTAACCCAACTGGCGATTGTGCTGATATTGTGTGGCAATTTTTTGGTTATTCAATGCCACAATGGTTAATTGTATGTTTTGTAATCTACCTAGTTTTATTTGTTGTTGTCGCTATCACAGCCATGCTGCCTAAAAAATCTAACTCAGCGATTTTATAAATCATCTTTAGTCGATAAAAGCCAACGGCATTGGCTTTTATCTATTTTCTACTACCCCGCCTCATAATCTTCACAAGAAGAATTAACAACGAGTGATTATTGTAAAAGAGAATGATCAGCCGGTAGGTTTTTCATTATCCACACAACCAATTTATGACGAATATTAGCGGTATTTTCATCTGCTTCATTCAATGGATTGATCAGTTTATCTTGTACTAATAAACGGTAAATACATTCTTGTTTATCCTTAGCGGAAGTCGTGCTGTCAATACCAACGTATCCTCTTTTAAGGGCATAAGCTGTGCCAAGCTTAGTCGCATGCTGTAACAATTGAGATTCATTTTTAATCTTTTTCATATGACCGCCTTAATATGTACTAATAAGTTAATTATTCTGTTTTACCCAATAATGCGAGTACACCACTTTCATCTAGTATTTCAATACCTAACTCGGTTGCTTTAGCAAGTTTAGAGCCTGCAGCCGATCCAGCAACTAACGTATTGGTATTCTTAGAGACACTTCCCGATACTTTTGCGCCTAGCGCCTGTAATGCGGCTTTAATATCATTACGAGACATCGCATCAAAGCTACCGGTTATCACAAAGGTTTTACCTAGCAATACTAATTCACTATCATCAACTTCTTCTATGACAGGCCAATGAATGCCGGCATCGCATAATTGATTAACCACTTCTAAATTATGATCTTGACGGAAAAAATAATATAAATGCTTGGCGACAATTTCACCTACATCACTAACACTTTTTAGTGACTCGATGCTTGCCTCTTGTATCGCTGGTAATTTTTTATAATGTTTCGCTAAATTAGCAGCGGTTGTTTCACCGACTTCGCGAATACCTAAAGAATATAAGAAACGCGCTAGTGTTGTTTTTTTGCTGACCTGCAAACTATTCACTAGTTTTTTCGCAGAGGTTTCACCCATACGAGGCAAACTAGAAAGTTGCTGCGTAGTTAAGGAAAATAACTGCGATGGGTCTTTGATCATATTATGATCAACCAATAAATCGACTAGCTTGTCACCTAGCCCATCAATATCTAATGCTTTACGCGATGCAAAATGTTTAATCGCTTGTTTACGTTGCGCTTCGCAATATAACCCACCTGTACAGCGTGTAACAGCCTCTCCTTCTATGCGCTCGACTTTACTATCACAAACGGGACAAGTTTCAGGAAATACAATTTCAGACGTTTTATTAGCATCACGCTGCTCTACAACAACACGCGCAACTTGTGGGATCACGTCACCAGCACGACGAACTACGACGACATCACCAATTAAAATACCTAAACGTTCGATTTCATCTTTATTATGCAAAGTTGCATTAGAAACCGTTACTCCACCTACAAAAACAGGTTTGAGTTTAGCAACTGGAGTAATTGCACCTGTTCGCCCTACTTGGAATTCAACATTTTCAACGGTTGTGACCGCTTCTTCAGCTGGAAATTTATAAGCCGTTGCCCATCGCGGCGCGCGAGAAACAAACCCCATCTCTTCTTGTAAACTAATATCATCGACTTTATAAACCACTCCATCGATTTCATAGGCTAATGATGATCTTTTTTCAGAGATACTATCGTAAAATTCATGACAAGCAGCTTCACCAACAACACGTTTTACTTCACTTGAAACAGGTAAGCCCCATGATTTAAGTTGTTCGATACGTTGGTATTGGCTATCAGCAAGATCCCCATCAAACACGCCAACTGCGTAACAATAGAAAGCAAGTGGCCGGTTTGCTGCAACTTTAGAATCTAGTTGACGTAAACTACCAGCAGCAGCATTACGAGGATTAACAAATGGTTTTTCACCTGCAGCTACTAAGCCTGCATTTAATTTATTAAACCCTTCTTTAAGCATAAAGACTTCACCGCGAACTTCTAACACAGCAGGAATATTGTCGCCTCTAAGCTTCAAGGGTAAATTGGCAATCGTTTTTACATTTTCAGTAACATTCTCACCGGTTAAACCATCACCACGAGTTGCCGCTTGCACTAATAATCCATTCTCATAAATAATACTTGCCGCTAAACCATCTAGCTTAGGTTCAATACAAAAAGCAGTTTCAGCTAATGAAGATTTGTCGATCACGCGTTGCATAAAATCATCAAGCGAAGCAGAGTCAAATACATTATCTAGACTCAACATTGGTAATTGATGCGTCACTTGCTCAAATTTAGATAAGGCCGCTCCACCCACTTTTTGTGTTGGTGAGTTGGCGGATAATAATTCGGGATGCTCTGTCTCTAATTGCTTAAGCAGTTTAAAAATACGATCGTATTCAGCATCAGGAACAGAAGGCGCATCAAGTACGTAATATTGATAATTATACTCTTCTAATAACTCGCTAAATTGTTGTACTTGTTGTTCTGCTGTTAATTGTTTATCTGTCATATTTTTTCACTTTTTTATCTCATTCTACTAATAAAAAAACCTCGTAAACGAGGCTTTTTTAGGAGGCAGTCTCACATCACCTAAACGAGTATTAGGTATATTGTAATAGACGACTGCGATATTCTATAAATTGTGCTTCTGTTAATGTACCGCGTTGTTCATTTAATACATCACAATGAAATTCATCTGCAATTTGTACCACTGCACGTAACATAAGATCAAATGCTTTTTTAATATCAATCTTGTCATTGGGAGCCGTTAGGAAAAATGAAATGCCTTGGGATTGAAATTGTTCCATTGAGTCTAAATCGAAGGTTCCTGGTGCCATCATATTAGCAATACTAAATAAGACTTCACCAGTACCATCAGAGTTTTCATGACGATGGAAAATGTTCATATGACCGTAACGGAAACCTGAAGTTAAAAAGAATTGCAATAATTCATGTCCACCTAATTTAGAGCCATCACGTGCTACCACATTAAATACAAAAATATCTGTAGGCTCTTCAATTGAGGACATTTGCTCAGGGTCGTTTAAGACTTCTTCCTCTGTTGCAACTTCATCTTCTAATTCACTGCCGATGGTATTACTTTTCGTGCTAACCTCATCAAAATCTTTATCAGCCACTTCACTATCAGTTAATAAAGTGTCTGCATCGATAAGCATATCTTGCTCGTCGATGTTGGAATCATCTTCGTCTATGACATTATCGTCATTAATTGAAATATCAAAACTTTCTAGATCCTCGTCGTCTTCTTGACTAGCAATCCCATAAAACTCCATTGCATCAACGTCGCTTTCCACCATAGTAACGTAAGGCTCTTCGTTACTTTCTGTTGGATCTTCTTCTAAATCTTCATATTCCTCTGGAAGTACTGATTCTTGCTCTTTTTTACTAATTAAAAAACCATGAATTAATACTCCGAGTATAGCTAAAATGCCAATTGCAATAAGAATAGGTTGGAAATTCTGCATTATTGATTCTCTTGAGTCATGATAAACAATTTTATAATGAGTAAATTACCTTGTATCGCGCTTTGCGTCTATCATTTGCCCACTATTTTTTACAAAATTGTTATAGAATTTAAAAAAGAGCCAATTAATTACCCTATATAGCCTTTTTACAAGGTAATATTACTTTATAGATCAATAACAAGGCATGAATATGAACTCTGAAAATTTTATCAATCAACCTTTATCTGGCATTGGATACTTACTTAAAGGTGCAAAATTGCTGAGCCATCCTAAGCTTCGCGTTTTTGTGATTATCCCACTACTTATTAATATAGTGATATTTGCAAGCGCATTTAGTTTTTTATTTTTTAGTATTACTGGTTGGATTGAAAGCTATATGGATCAAGTACCTTCATTTTTAAGTTGGCTTACTTATATTTTGTGGCCAATTATTATTGTGTCAATTTTGTTCTCATTTTCCTTTATTTTTTCAACCGTAGCCAACCTTATCGCCGCACCTTTTAACGGTTTGTTAGCAGAAAAAACAGAAAACTTATTAACCAACTCATCCATTAACGATGATAGCTTTGCTGATTTATTTAAAGATTTACCACGTATATTTAAACGAGAATGTCAAAAGTGGCTTTATTTTATTCCACGTATAATAGGTTGCTTATTGTTATTTTTAATACCTGTAATTGGACAAACTATCGCACCTATCATTTGGTTTATTTTTGCAGGATGGATGATGGCAATTCAATATGCAGATTACCCTTTTGATAATCACAAAGTCTCATTTGCTAAAATGAAACAAGTCTTGGCCACTAAATTAGGCAAAAATATTACCTTTGGTATGATCGTTAGTTTTTGTACAAGTATTCCTGTTATCAATTTTATTATTATGCCAATCGCGGTATGTGGCGCAACAGCAGCATGGGTTGATATCTATAAAGCTCAAGCATTACCCGATCCAAGTAATACCAATTACATTAAATAATGTGTTCTAAATTTTGCGCAATAAAAATGACTTAGTTCAAGGCATAAGTTGAGGTAAAGGGTTGTTTCCTTTATGAAACTTATAACAAAGAAATAAGTCATTTTAACAAGTAAAATAGAGCAGTTAATTAGTATGATTGGTATAAATTGGTTGAATCTTAAAAACTCATTTAACACACATAAAAAAAGCCCATCTGATTACATCATGATGGGCTTTTTTAATACCGAGATTAACTTAAATTATGCAGCGAAGTTTTTAGCAACAAATTCCCAGTTAACTAATGCCCAAAAACCGTTAAGGTAGTTAGGACGCACGTTACGGTAATCGATGTAGTATGCATGTTCCCATAAATCAACTGTTAAAAGTGGTGTAGTACCTGCTTCAGTTAATGGCGTTCCTGCATTTGAAGTATTTACGATTTCTAATGAACCGTCAGCTTTTTTAACTAACCAAGTCCATGAAGAACCGAAGTTATTAACTGCTTTATCGTTTAATGCAGCTTGGAATTCAGCGAATGAACCAAATGTTGCATTGATTGCAGCAGCAAGTTCACCAGTTGGTTCGCCTCCAGCATTTGGCGCTAAACAGTTCCAGTAAAATGTGTGGTTCCAGATTTGTGCAGCATTGTTAAAAATACCACCTTCAGAAGTTTTAATGATTTCTTCTAAAGATTTTTCAGCTAGAGGAGTACCTTCAACTAAACCATTCAGTTTAGCAACATATGTTGCATGGTGCTTACCATGGTGAAAGTCTAAAGTTTCAGCTGAAATATGTGGTTCTAATGCGTCTTTTGCATATGGTAATGCTGGTAATTCAAAAGCCATTTTAATTCTCCTAATAAAGGCTGGGGGGATGTTCTTTTTATTGAGTCTATTTATACTTTCTTTGCATACAAAAATCCACAACAAAAATTGATCTAGATCATTTTACATCTATGATAGAATAGTCTCAAATTTACACTAAAATTGCACGTCTAGTACTGATATAATGTGCAATAGATACTAAATATTCTCTCGTTAAGGAAAAATAATGGAAACATTGGACAAGATCAAAGAGCAATTAAGTGAAAACACTATTCTGCTATACATGAAAGGCTCACCAAAACTACCAAGTTGTGGTTTCTCTTCACAGGCATCTCAAGCATTGATGCAATGTGGCCATCCTTTTGCTTATGTAGATATTCTACAAAACCCAGATATTCGTGCTGAGTTACCAAAATACGCTAACTGGCCAACATTCCCTCAGTTATGGGTTGATGGCGAATTAGTCGGCGGTTGTGACATTATTCTAGAAATGTTTCAGCAAGGTGAATTACAGCCATTAATTACAGCTGCTGCAGAAAAAGCAGAAGCCGCAAAATAAGCTTTGTTTTCCAGCATTAAAAAAGCCCGTCTTAAATTAAGACGGGCTTTTTTTACAAATGCTAAAATTAACCTTGCCAACCACCTAATGCTTTATAACGGTTAATCATGTAATAAAATAGTTCAGCCGTCACTTCTGTATCATACAAAGCTGAGTGGGCCTGTTTATTATCATAAGCAACGCCCGCTTTTAAACAAGCTTTAGCCAATACGGTTTGTCCTAACGTTAATCCAGCCATACTCGCCGTATCAAAAGAAGCAAAGGGATGAAACGGCACGCGCTTTAAACTGCATCGTTCTGTCGCTTTGTTAATAAAACCTTGGTCGAAAGCTGCATTATGAGCCACTAAGATGGCACGGTTACAATCATTTTGTTTTTGATACTTCCGCACTTTTTTAAAGATTTCAGTTAATGCTTCACGTTCATCAACCGCGCCACGTAATGGATTAAAGGGGTCAATTCCCGTAAAGCTTAACGCTTTAGGGTCTAATTCAGCACCTTCAAAGGGCATCACGTGAAAATGCATTTTATCAACTGTTTTTAAATAACCTTGTTCATCCATTTCAGGAAAAATGGCGGCTATTTCTAAAATTGCATGGCACTGAGAATCTAAACCTGATGTTTCAATATCGATAATAACGGGATAATACCCACGAAAACGTTCTGCTAATTTATTGTCCATTTGATCTCACTGCTTACTAAAGTCAGAAGATTATGCCAGAAAGTCATAAAAATCGCATAAAATTACTAAAGATATTTCAATTCAAGTCGATATAATGTTTAGTGATTAAAATAAGCCGAGCTATTATGAAAAGAATACTATCTCTTACAACCCTACTCATTTCCGTGCCAGCACTATCTGCAACTCAGCAGTATAATGCTAGCTTGGATAATTCACAGTGGTATTTAAGCAGCTCTTCACCTATTCAATGCACATTAGAGCACCCTATTCCACGTTACGGTCAAGCAAACTTTGAAGCGAAAGCGAGCAAAAAAATCAATTTAGATTTTAGGCTGGATAGTTTTAGGGAAATGCCAACCACTGAATCAGTACAATTAAAGTCAGTACCACCACAATGGCGTCCAGGCTCAGCACCTCAATTAATTGATACCGTTAAATTTTACCAACAGTATGATGGTTATGTTACGAAACAAAGTGCTTGGCGTATGCTTAATGAATTAGAGCGCGGACAGTACCCAACGTTTTATTACCATGATTGGTATAATAATGATCAAGTTGTTAGTGTAGGTTTATCATCAATCAATTTTAATAAAAGCTTTGATGAATTTAATCACTGTATTTCTCAATTATTACCTTATAACTTTGAAGATATTTCTTACAGTATTTTACGTTATAAGAAGAATGGCTCGTTACTCACCACATTTTCTAAGAAACGATTAAAAATGATTGGTGAATATATAAAGCACGATGACAACATTAATGTAATCTTAATCTCTGGTTACTCCGATAGTTATGGTGGTGAATTCACGAATAAGCAATTATCAGAACAAAGAGCTAATTCGGTTAAAGAATACCTCTCAACTTTAGGTTTTAGCGATGAGAAAATTAAAGTGTCGGGTCTAGGTGAGAAACACCATATAGCCGATAACAGAACAATCATTGGCCGTGATCAAAATAGACGAGTTATTATCTCAATAGAAAAAGAAGATATTTAACACCACTTAAAATATTAAAGAAGTAGGTGAAATTAATAGCACCTACTTTTTAACCCATCAATAAACTCTATTAGTTCCCTTAGCTCATCTTTATCGTTCAGAGAATATTATAAAAATCAAAAAAATAGGCTGTATCAAACCAGCCTATTTCATTTAATGATAGTTAATAACTTTGATTTTAATCTTGGTATTTACTGGCATCAATATCTAATAGTTTTGCGATACCATGGGCATAAGCAGGATCCGCTTTAAAACAATGTTTCAAATGTCTTACTTGAATCTCTTCAGGCACACCATCCATATTACGCGCTGTATTATCGAATAAAATAGCTTGCTTCTCCGGCGTCATTAGACGGAACAGATCACCAGGTTGTGAGAAGTAATCTTCGTCTTCACGATGATCCCAATGTGCTGCAGCGCCATCTAAGCTTAATGGAGGCTCAGAGAAGTCTGGTTGTTCAGCCCATTCCCCCTGGATATTAGGTTCATAACCAACAGTGCCACCGTAGTTACCATCAACACGCATTGCGCCATCACGGTGATAGCTGTGCACAGGTGAGCGAGGTGCATTAACAGGAATACTATGGTGATTAACACCTAAGCGGTAACGTTGTGCATCTCCGTATGAGAATAAACGGCCTTGTAACATTTTATCTGGAGAGAAACTAATACCAGGTACCACTGCCGCTGGATTAAATGCAGATTGTTCAACTTCAGCAAAAAAGTTTTCAGGGTTACGGTTAAGCTCTAGTTCACCGACTTCAATCAATGGATAATCACTGTGAGGCCAGATTTTAGTTAAATCAAATGGGTTATAAGGCACTTTAGATGCATCATCTTCAGGCATAATTTGAATTTGCATTGTCCATTTAGGAAAATCTTGTGTTTCAATACTTTCAAATAAATCACGGTGATGACTTTCTCTGTCTTTACCTACAATCGCTTCTGCTTCAGCATCAGATAGGTTTTTAATACCTTGTTGAGATTTAAAGTGGAACTTAACCCAGAAACGCTCATTATCGCTATTGATGAAACTAAACGTATGGCTACCAAAACCATGCATATGACGATAAGTTGCAGGTATACCGCGGTCACTCATGACAATCGTAATTTGATGTAAAGCTTCAGGTAATGAAGTCCAAAAATCCCAGTTGTTGGTTGCACTACGCATATTAGTACGCGGGTCACGTTTTACGGCGTGGTTTAAATCAGGGAATTTGAGAGGATCTCTTAAGAAGAAAACAGGGGTATTATTACCAACAAGATCCCAGTTACCTTCTTCGGTATAGAACTTCATTGCAAAACCGCGGATATCACGTTCGGCATCTGCTGCTCCACGCTCACCAGCAACCGTAGTAAAACGAGTAAATAGCTCTGTTTTTTTACCAATCTCTGAGAATATTTTTGCTTTCGTATATTGAGTAATGTCATGTGTCACAGTGAAAGTACCGTAAGCACCAGAGCCCTTTGCATGCATGCGGCGCTCAGGAATCACTTCTCTGTCAAAATGCGCTAATTTTTCAAGAAACCACACATCTTGTAATAATTGTGGGCCTCTTTTGCCAGCAGTTTGTACATTTTGATTGTGTGCAACGGGTGCACCTGCGGCCGTTGTTAATTTTTTACTCATAACCAGTTCCTTCTATCATTATTATTAGGGGGGGATCTATTTAAAACATATTCAAAGAGCACATATGTTATAACGTAACATAGTTTAAATTTATCTATCTAGAAAGGTAATACAGCACAACTAAGCAATAAATAACAAAAAATTAAGCAAGTACTTTTAAAGTAAAAAAATAACCTTTAGCAAATTAGTGTCGTTAATTTATTGCTTTTATATCTTTCTATTACTTTTCAAAATAGAAAAACCAGAGTAAAAACTTGAACGGAAAAATAAATACTCTGGTTGAAACTGACAAATAGTTAAGCAACTTTATTGGCAACAGGAGCAGGAGTTCGAATTAAGTGATCAAATGCACTTAAACTCGCTTTTGAACCTTCACCCATGGCAATAATAATTTGCTTATAAGGAACAGTGGTAACATCCCCCGCTGCAAATACACCCGTTATTGATGTTTCACCTTTTGCATTAACTTCAATCTCGCCGCGAGGTGATAACTCAACACCACTTCCTTTTAAGAAATCGCTATTTGGTATTAAACCTATTTGTACAAAAATGCCTGCTAATTCAACTTGTTTTGCATCACCCGTTGCACGGTCAATGTAATTCAGCGCAGTTACTCGAGTACCATCTCCAAGTACTTCTGTTGTTTGTGCATTCTTAATGATAGTAATGTTAGCGATACTATTTGCTTTATTTACTAATACTTGGTCGGCACGTAATGTGTCTGCAAACTCTAAAACAGTGACATGTTCGACTAAACCAGCCAAGTCAATCGCCGCTTCAATTCCTGAGTTACCACCACCAATAACAGCGACTTTTTTACCTTTAAATAAAGGTCCATCACAGTGCGGACAGTAAGCGACGCCTTTATTGCGATATTCTTGCTCACCAGGGACATTCATTTCTCTCCAACGAGCACCTGTAGATAAAATAACACTACGGCTTTTTAGCGTAGCACCGCTATCTAATTCAACATGAATATAACCATCTTGTGTTTTTTCAGCACTGATAACCGAACTAGCACGTTGCTCACTCATAATGTCCACATTATATTCTTTTACATGCTCTTCTAATGCTGCAGCTAGTTTTGGACCTTGTGTTTCTTTAACTGAAATAAAGTTTTCAATTGCCATGGTATCCATAACTTGTCCACCAAAACGCTCTGCAACCACACCAGTACGAATGCCTTTACGTGCAGCGTAAATCGCAGCAGATGCCCCCGCAGGACCACCACCCACAACAAGTACTTCATAAGGGTCTTTTTCATTTAATGCCAACGCTTGTTTTTTAGCCGCACCAGTATCAACTTTACTCAAGATCTCTGTTAATGAAATGCGTCCCTGCGTAAATACTTCACCATTTAAATAAACACTCGGTACAGCCATGATATTGCGTTCAGCGACTTCATCTTGGAAGGCTGCACCATCTATCATGGTGGTTTTGATATTAGGATTAATTGCTGCCATCATGTTTAATGCCTGCACCACATCAGGGCAATTCTGACAACTTAATGAAATAAACACTTCAAAATTAAAATCACCTTCAAGGTTTCTGATTTGTTCGATAACATCCGCTTCTATTTTCATAGGGTGACCGCCACTATGTAATAAAGCTAATACTAATGATGTAAACTCATGCCCCATTGGTAAACCAGCGAAACCAATTGCAGTATTATTAACAGGGTTAATAACTTGCATAATAGGCTTACGGGCACTTGCACTTTGATCTTCAACAACCGTCACTTTGTCATGCAATGAAGCAATATCATTTGCCAAGGTTTGCAGTTTATTTGCTGTTTCACTGTCATCAAGACTAACAACAAGTTGTACTTCTGTTTTTAAATTTTCTAAGTACGCTTTTAATTGCGTTTTCATGTTTTGGTCTAACATAGTGTCACCTTTTAATTCTATTTGTAGCGATAAGAAATACGTTTTATAAATAACGTAGCCAGCAATTGGGTTAATTTAAAAATCGACTTTCTAGCGGATCTTTATGTAAATAAAGAGGTAAAAAGCCTTGCCAAAAATCTATTTTTAAATGACTTCAGTCATCGTCTAACGAGACTGAAGTCTATTTACTTCAAATTATTCAACCTATTTATAGGTTAATTTGAATTAGATTTTGCCTACTAAGTCTAGAGAAGGAGCTAGTGTTTCTTCGCCTTCTTTCCATTTAGCTGGACATACTTCACCTGGGTGAGCAGCAACATATTGAGCAGCTTTAACTTTACGCATTAGGTCTTCAGCATCACGACCAACACCTTCAGCAGTGACTTCTAATGCTTGAATAACACCTTCAGGGTCCATTAAGAACGTACCACGGTTTGCAAGGCCTTGACCTTCACGCATCATGCCGAAGTTATTTGTGATAACACCTGATTGGTCACCAACCATGTAGTAGTTAATTTTACCAATTGTGTCAGAGCTATCGTGCCATGCTTTATGAGTAAAGTGAGTATCAGTTGATACAGAGAAAACTTCTACGCCACGTTTTTGTAGCTCTTCGTAATGGTCTGCAACATCACCTAATTCTGTTGGACAAACAAATGTAAAGTCAGCTGGGTAGAAGAAGAAAATAGACCATTTACCTAATACATCTTTCTCTGAAATCTCTACGAATTCGCCTTGTTTAAAAGCTGTTGCATTGAATGGTTTAAGTTTAGAGTTGATCATTTTTTTATTCCTATTAAGTTAATTTAATACATAGTTGTTTACAAAGTTGAATCCGTCTTGCGAATCCATGGAAAGCATTATGTTGCAAATTTCTTGATAGGTAAAATTGTTAATTTCAATTAAATTAATACAAAAAACCTATTGAATTAATTTTCTATAATGAAAGGAGTTATTTATATAGTTAACTTAATAAGTTGTAATAAATGAAAGGTTAATAATATTGAATAAATAAGGGTTATTGTTATAACCCTTAAAGAAAGCAAAGAGGAAGAGTTCCTTTTTAAAGGGCTTCTTGTTGTTCCATGAATTTGGCTAACTTAATGTCATTCTCTTTTTTACGAGATTTCACATCCGATACTAATTGAGTTAATGCAGGCTCTGGATTTATACGTTTTGCATAATTTAATTTATCTTCCCAGCTTTGATCTCCACACACTAGATTCAGAATATAACTATTTCGATCACCAAGCTCATCAAAGATCCCTTCTTTTTCTAGTCGAGTAAAAACATTTGCGACGGACTGTTCAACAAAATGATAATAAGCCTCTACTTTTTTCTCATCTTCTTCTTCATCCCAATCGTCTATGTCATCTTCATCCATATCTTCAAATTCGTCACCATAAATAATGACTTCACTAAAGTCACTTAATAACTCATTAGCTTCGCTTGTCCCCTCTTCATATTCACAATGATGATTGGCATCACATTCAAACCAACGAAGCTTAGGCTTTTCTAGCAAATCAGCTTCAGTTAACGCAATAGGAAAGATATAAGAATAACAACCGCTATGATAAAAGCCCAACATATAAATTTTTTCAGCTTTATATTCAGCAATCATTTTAGGGAATGTTACTTTAGCTTCGTTATAAAGCGTATCTTCGAAAGTGCTTGTATCTATTGACTTGAGAAGCTCATTACTCATAGTGAGTCCTGTAGTTAAGTTATTAATTAAAATAAAGAAATTTCTATCTTAACGTATTTTATAAAGTTTCCAATATAAAACGCCAATAGCTGCACTTAATGCGGCGGAAAAATAACACTTAGGAATACCTAATTCACTGCTTGGACACGCAATAGTTGAAGTAAGATCTCCCACCACACCAACAGAAGCAAGGCCAATCACAGGTACTCAGCCAATTAAAAACATAACCACGGATGTTTTAGGTTTTACCAATAGAGACAATAGAATTAAGAGGGATCGCATCCCTCAAAAAGTAAAAGAACGATAAAAGCTTGATATAATTTCAATTATTTTTGCTAAAATATAATATCCTTTAATTTCAATGAATTAAAAACTTAAAAATCATAGCAGCGGCATTAAAAATAAGGGAGTGTGATTGGACTGAGGTTAAATAATTGATTGAGTGAATTTAAACAACAAGTAGTGAATGAAATATGAAGATTAATAACAAAGTCACAACGAATTAACACAGGTTTGAATTAATTCGTCGCTAGAAAAAGTATTTTTATAATTCCACAGATAAAGGGGGTTTCTGCTTAGTGAGCCACTTTTTCCATGGTAACGGCATCATAGGAACAACAATCAATAAAATACCTAAGCCAGTTAATAGGTCTGGTACTTCGTCAAACCACATAATGCCAAATAAGGTCACAAAAGCGAGTCCAGAGTATTCAGCTAGAGCTATATTGCTCACTGCAGATTTTTTATATGCAATCACAACTAATGCATGATACCCCAATACAAAAACATTAATGGCAACAATCCACATAATGTTAACCAAAGAAACAGCTTTCCATTCAAATACCGCTAATAATAACGCCAATGGTAAGGTCATGACAGTCGTCCAAAACAGTGTCGAAATTAAATGTTGTTCAGCGGGCAAACGACGAATAAAAATATTACATACAGCCATGGTTAAAGCACTACCTAGCGCTACAATCGCAGCCCAATGGAATTGTTCAGGACGCAAAACGATTAACACCCCAATAAAACCAATGCCTGTCGCAATATATTTACTTAAAGGCGGTGCTTCTTTTAATAAAAAGATAGACATGGGTAACATCATTAAAGGCGCAACATAAAACATAGCATTAGCAGTTGCTAGAGTAAGATGTGTAATAGCAATCATGGCACAGGCACTTCCACCAACAATAAACTGCGCCCTCCAAAAAGTGATCATACAACAGCCCTCTTTATATTTTGCCTTTGGCAGTTTTAACCAGAAAGGTAAAATAAAAAGTAAGCTTATCAATTGACGAATAAATACATATTCAAAGGTAGGTACTTCTCCATTTAACACTTTTAAAGAAACATCAGAAAGAGAAGCTAATAAGTTAGCAAACACGAGTAACAGGATGGCTTGAGTAATGGATTTTTGTTGCATATTTTTTCCGAGAAGAAATAGAGCTAAGTAGTTAGTTAAACCCGGTAGTTATTTGGGGCGAGGCATTATACACAATACTTAAATACTGTATAGCAGAGTTATTTTATATAAAGGCTAATTAATAAATTTAGCCTTTATAGTAGGTTAAAAGGTTCAAAGAGTTTAGTTAGGAATATTAATTGAAGTTAAGTACTTAACTTCTTCCATTACTACGTAGGTTTTTGAGCTTTTTATATCAGGTAGGGAAATTAAGGTTTCACTGAGGACTTTACGATAAGCAGACATGTCAGCAACACGGGTCTTTAATAGGTAGTCAAAATCACCGGATACAAGGTGACACTCTAATATTGAATCAAGCTGTTTAGCCGCTTCGTTAAATCGTTCAAAAACATCAGCACTCGAACGTTTTAAAGTTAATTCAATATAAACAAGTAAGGAAGCATCTAAATACTCAGGGTTTAATAAGGCTGTATAAGAGTTGATCACCCCTTGTTTTTCTAGCCTCTTTACCCTTTCTAAGCAAGGTGTCGGACTTAAACCAACTCTTTGCGATAATTCTACATTAGAAATGCGGCCATTTTTTTGTAACTCTCGTAATATATTACGGTCGATTCGATCTAATGATATCAACGGAAAATTCCCCTAGTAGAAGATTTATTAACTAATTAAGTTCAATTCGGCAGTAGTATAATCTATAAATTTTAAAATAAATAAAAAAATAGAGTTAATAAAACTAATTAAAAATATTTATACTATTTTTACTAACAATGTTTAGTGCCCACCTACTATTAGTGACTATAAAAATAATAAACACAAAAGGAAAGAGTTATGCTTATCGGTGTACCTAAAGAGATTAAAAACCATGAATATCGTGTTGGCATGGTGCCAGCAAGTGTACGTGAATTAGTACAAAACGGCCATAATGTTATTGTAGAAACAAATGCAGGTATCGGTATCGGTTTTAGTGATCAAGATTACATCACTGCAGGTGCAAGCATTGAAGAGACTGCAGCAACAATTTTTGCTAAAGCAGAAATGATTGTAAAAGTAAAAGAGCCACAAGCTGTTGAACGTGCCATGTTGCGTGAAGGGCAAATTCTATTTACTTACTTACACTTAGCACCAGACCTTCCACAAACAAAAGACTTAATTGACTCAAAAGCTATCTGTATCGCTTATGAAACAGTGACTGATGTTAAAGGTGGTTTACCGCTATTAGCGCCAATGTCGGAAGTAGCTGGTCGTATGGCAATTCAAGCCGGTGCGCAATGTTTAGAAAAATCTAACCAAGGTAGCGGCATGCTATTAGGTGGTGTACCAGGTGTTGCTCCAGCTAAAGTTGTTGTTATTGGCGGTGGTATGGTAGGTAACAATGCAGCGCAAATGGCAGTGGGTCTAGGCGCGGATGTAACTATTCTTGACCGTAACATTGATGTACTACGCAGCTTAAATATTCAATTTGGTAATACTGCTAAAGTTATTTACTCAACAACTGATGTGTTAGAAGCAGAAGTACTAGCAGCAGATTTAGTCATTGGTGCGGTATTGATTCCAGGTGCAGCAGCCCCTAAATTAGTAACAAAAGAACACATTGCAAAAATGAAAGCAGGTTCAGCGATAGTTGACGTTGCAATCGACCAAGGCGGTTGTTTTGAAACTTCACATGCAACCACTCATCAAGATCCAACATTTATTGTTGATGACGTTGTTCATTACTGTGTTGCCAATATGCCAGGTGCAGTTGCTCGCACATCAACATTTGCATTAAATAATGCAACATTACCTTACATCATCAAACTGGCTAACCAAGGTTACAAAGCGGCATTAGCAAGCGATAAAGGGTTATTAGAAGGTCTTAACGTAATCGACGGTAAAATCACGGTAGAAAGTGTTGCTGTAGCACACGATTTACCATACGTTGCAGCTGAAACTGCACTAGGACTTTAATTAATACTTTTTAATGTCCTTATTAGTTTTATAAAATGACGACTAAAAAGCCCTGTTAGAGAGCGTTACATTTCGCTAAATAACAGGGCTTTTTTATTCATTGCAAATCTACTTTAAAATTATTCTTTTAAAACCATATCGATACACATTACAGCAGCTATTATCAATTTACGGATATCATCATTTTCTGGTACATTCTCTGCAATCTGCAGTACATAGTTGTCAGCACTGGTAAACATTTCTTTACCTAAACCTGCCCACTCTTTCGATACATGCGCGAATTCTTTTCCATTATTTCTAAAATAGAAATCCCAACTTGTCCACTTCCCTTCTAATTGACAGATGGTTTGATTATTTTTATCTTGCACATCAAATTTTCCTCCAATCGAAAAGAACTTTTGTGCAAACCCGCCGATCACTTGGTCATCTTGGTCAGTTACCACCACTTCAGAGATAAACAAAGAAATACCGCGTTTAATCCGTACGATACGTTGACCGTCGGGCGTTCTTATTTGTACATCAAAGGGCGTCATACGTTTGTAGTCAGTAAAACGTAATAACTTGGTAAAGAAGCCTAAATTAGGCTCTCTGCATTCCATAATCAGTTGATTGGTTTCAGGGTCGTAAATATCAAAATTATTCGCCGCTTTAAACAGCCCGACGTGTTCTTTAATAAAAAATGCATTTTTATTAATGACGTTACTCATTGTTCATTCCTTCACTGTTCCATTAAAGCGACTCTGCCTCAATGATTGGATAAATCATTCAATAGATTACATAAAATGATGACCGATAATATAAATTAATCTTTAAAAAGCTATATTAATCATTTATTGTTTCAGTGTAAAAAATAAATAAAATATAAAAAGCAAGCTACCCTTGATATAGAAAATGCTTCATCGTTATCACTAAAATGGCCCAACCAATTCGAGTAAACTATGAATAATGTTATTTTTAAAACAACAAACGATTTACTTAAGCAACTCGCTAATGAATTGCAAAAAATGAGTCAAAGTAACAAAGCTGTTCATATTTCATTATCTGGGGGATCGACTCCGAATTTGTTATTTGAATACATAGCAACATCAGATTATGCAAACAACATCCAATGGCAACAATTACATTTTTGGTGGGGAGATGAACGTTGTGTTGATAAGGAGGATCCTGAAAGCAATTACGGCCAATGTAAGCAAAGACTATTTGACCATATCAGTATCCCAGCTGAGAATATTCACCGAATTCGAGGCGAAAACCCACCAGCAGAAGAAGTGCTTCGTTATGCACAGGAACTAAAAGTTAGAGTTCCTAACTATAATAATATTCCTCAATTTGATTGGATTATTTTAGGGATGGGTGAAGATGGGCATACTGCCTCTATTTTCCCTGAACAATATGCAGGTGAAGATAAAGCATTAACCTTTATTGCAACACAGCCACAAACAGGCCAATTACGTATATCTAAAACCGCTTATTTAATTGAGCAGAGTCAACATATTACTTATTTAGTAATGGGTAAGAATAAAGCTAAGATGATTCAGCTCATTAATACAAAATCACCAGACATCAATAGAAAATATCCTGCAGCATATATCAGATCAAAAACTGGAAACACTGAGTTTTATTTAGATTCACAAGCTGCAAAACTTTTATTACTTTAAAACTCAATTATTTTAGAGTTCACAATTTCATTCATAAAAACTCAAAGTCACGATAACTTCAGTATTTCAAATGAAGACATCATGAACTAAGCTCTCAAATCGATTAGCTCTGCATGACAACAGGCACAAAATCATATTGTGCATAGCGTTTAATACAAGCGTCTAACAAGTCGTCATTATCATAAAATTCAAAGATCATTTCCGCAATTTCATGTAACGCATCTCTATCTTCACTACGAATACAAAACATGTCATGTTCAACGCATAAGGTTAACTTTGCCAATAGCGCTGGGTTTCTTTCACTGAGCATATTTTCAACAACCATTCCCCAATCTTCACCATCACCTAAAAAGTCATGAACTTCAAAAGCCTTCCATTTAAGATCGCCTAAAGTCAGGCTGTGTAATTTTTGAAAGCTTGAAAACAAAAAAGGTTGGTAAGCGTTAGCTTGTTTCATAACAGATCTCTTATTGAATGGATGGATTAACCTTCATCGTACTCCGTCGTATTTTATGAATGATGTTATACATCATGCTTTTACGCTACATTATTCATTAACGCATAGTGAAATGGCTGAGATTTTTGTATTTGTGAAGCAAACAACATAAGCAAAAACCAATCAAGGTGAAAGTTCATTTTAAATAAGTGAACTTAGGCTTACAAAATGTTCAACTAAGCTCCAATAATAGATTATTTATTACCTTGTAGAATCAATTCAGAAATACACCTTATATCTCAAAATTGATAAAGTAACAGAGCAGGATACGTGACCAAGAAGACGCATTCATGAAATATACTTACTAACGCCAAAAACAAGCTGTATATTATTTTAATTCAAAGCTATACAACAACCGCTATCGCAAAGGATAAATAAAAATGACAACCATCAAACGATTTTTAATTGCTTCTCTCATTTCCCCACTAGCAATTATTCCCGCTTTTGTTATCGGAGGTTTAATTGTTGAATTACCCAACGCACCTGCAAATCAAGATTTTTGGTTGATATTAAATGGTTTATTTTCAGCGTCTTTGATTTTATTGATTGTGACCTACCCCGCTACTTTTATATTGGGCGGCCCTTCGGTAGCAGCACTTCAAAAATATGAATTATTAAGTTTATTCAACCTTAATATCATTGGCTGGTTTGCCGCTGCGGTTATGGCATTTCTATTCACCGACTGGTTAACTGCATTTCTGGTAGGTTGTTATTTATCAAGCACTGTCGCGGGTACTTTCTGGTTAATTATAAAAAGCGGAAAGAAAGCTTCCACATAGTGTAGCTATTACTATCTATTATCAAGGCATAGGGCCATACTGAGTTAGGTTAGCCATTTATATACCAATGCATAACCCAAGCGATAGGTTGGCTCAAACTAACTTAGTTTAAAGTTTGTCTGTAAAAGGAAAGTGTCATGAGTAAAGGCCAAGATAGTAAGAAGAATGTTAAAAAGAAACCACTTTTAACAGCAAAAGAGAAAAAAGCAGCAAAGGCCGCTAAAAAACCTACAAGTACTTCTTTAATACATTAGATTATATTTAAAGGTCATTTATCAAAATGGCCTTTGTTCATCGGCTTTAAACTCCATTTAATATCTACTAATCCATCCTCTCCTACAAAAAAATTAATCGTTTTATTGCTTCGACATCATGCTTTCAATATCCCCTCTCTATTTGATCTGCATTTTTGAGATCATACAATAAAAAATGCTGACTAATTGCTTATCTACGGATCGAAACTAAACTAAATAAACTTAACAAAAATAAGTACATCAGGGACGTTATATTAATGAAACAAACAGTTACCTCTGTCTATCAACAAAATAGTGACAAAAAAATAAAAAAGCGATCTTCTCATTTGGTTTGCTTCGTTTTGATAACAATAAAAACGCTGTTTTTAGGTGCGATATTTGCCCTTACTTATTCAATCCCAGCTTCATTTGCTTTAGAAACGTCGAAAGAAGAAACCGTTTATATTCAGCTTAAGTGGTTTCACCAATTTCAATTTGCAGGCTATTATGCGGCATTGGAAAAAGGGTTTTATAAAGAAGAAGGGCTTAATGTCCATATTCGTAACGGAGCCCCTTCTCGCCAACCAGTAAACGAAGTTTTATCAGGTAATGCACAATATGCTGAAGGCAATAGCGAAGTACTACTTCAGCGTTTACAAGGAGAGCCTCTAGTTGCTCTGGCCTCTATTTTTCAACATTCTCCATCGGTTTTAATTACTTTAAAAAGTTCTGGCATTCGTTCTGTACACGATCTTGTAGGTAAAAAGATAATGTTAGCCAATAGCAACCAAGATGCCGATTTTTTAACTATGTTCCTCAATGAAAAAATATCACCAGAGCAATTAAATGTGGTACCAAGTAGCTATCAATTAAACGATCTGATTAATGGAAAAGTGGATGCATTTAATTCTTATTTAACTAACGAACCTTACCAACTTAAACAACAAAATATCCCTTTTAATATCATTGAACCATTGACTTATCGTGTTGATTTTTATAGTGATATTTTATTCACTTCAGAAAAAGAACTCTCTGAAAATCCGCGGCGTGTAGCAGCAATGCTACGGGCAAGCTTAAAAGGCTGGCGCTATGCAATGGACAACCCAGAAGAAATCATTGAGCTTTTAAAAACTAAATATAAGGTAGATAAAAGCCGTGAACATTTACGCTTTGAAGCCGCAGAAATGCGTAAACTAATCCTACCTAACCTCATTAACATAGGACATATGAATCCAGAAAGATGGCAACATATGGCGGATACTTTTATAAAATCAGGTTTGGTAGATGATAAAGCAAAGCTTGATGGATTTATTTATGATGCAAACCCAAGTAAGTTACCGCATTGGGTAATAGTCATACTATTTACTGCCTTAATATTGATTATATTTTTTAGCTCTATTTCTTTTTATTTACATCGTTTTAACCGACATTTAGAGGCCACTAAAAAGACCTTACAGCAAAGCGAAGAACGCTTTAAAGCCTTTACTGAATCAAGTTCAGGTGGCATTGCAATCCACACAAATGGAGAAATATTGGAATGTAATACCGGCTTATCAGACATAACTGGTTTTAGTTATCAAGAGCTTATAAGCATGAATGGACTTAAGCTGATTGATACTAAGGATGTAAATACGGCACTCAATAATATCCGTACAGGTTATACTGAAAAATATGAAGTAACAGGAGTACGTAAAGATAAGACAAAATATCCATTATCCATTAAAGGCAAAAACATTGTTTATAAAGGCCATAATGCCCGCGTCATTGAATTTATAGATATCACAAAAACCAAGAAAACCGAAGAGCAACTAAAGTTAGCCGCGAGTGTTTTTACGCATGCTCGAGAAGGAATTATGATCACCGATTTAAGTGGCTCAATTCTAGAGGTGAACGATACCTTTAGTTATATTACAGGTTACAGTCGAGAAGAAGTTTTAAATAAAAACCCAAGACTACTTAAATCGGATAAACATGATGAAGCTTTTTATGCAGAAATTTGGAAATCATTATTAGAAAAAAAAGAGTGGTCTGGTGAACTTTGGAATAAACGCAAAAATGGCGAGGTATTTCCTGAATTAATGACGATTAGCGCAGTATCTGATACCCAAGGAAAAACACAAAGTTATGTTGCTTTATTTTCTGATATTACAGAAATGAAACAACACCAGCAACAACTCGAACATTTAGCACACTACGATCTACTAACCAACCTTCCTAATCGAATGTTATTAGCTGAGCGTCTCTCTATAGCGATGAAAGAAACTGAAGGAAATAATAACCAATTTATAGCGGTTGCTTATCTTGATATCGATGGTTTTAAATCTATTAACGATACCTTCGGCCATGATGCGGGAGATCAACTATTGATTAATTTATCCAAATTAATGGTCAAAGTATTACGCGAAAATGATACATTAGCCCGTATTGGCGGTGATGAATTTGTGGTTGTTTTAAGTGGCTTAGAAAACCTGCGAGATTGTGAATTAGTCTTAAATCGTTTACTTAAAACTGCAGCTAATCCTGTTAAAATAGGCTCTCAGCAGGTCAAAGTTTCAACCAGTATTGGCGTCACTTTTTACCCTCAAGATGGTGTAGAAGCAGATCAACTTATGCGCCATGCCGATCAAGCAATGTATATTGCAAAACAAATGGGCAAAAATCGTTATCATTTTTTCGACGTCCACGAGGACAAATCAATGCAGAGTAAGCACGAAATTATTGAACAAATAAAACGAGGAATAGAACAAGATGAATTCGTTTTATACTATCAACCCAAAGTAAATATGCGTACAGGTGCAATAATTGGTGCTGAAGCATTAATTCGTTGGCAACATCCTGAACGTGGCTTACTCCTTCCCGGTGAATTTCTATCAATTATTGAGAATCAACAAATCAGCTTGAGACTTGGTGAGTGGGTAATAGATACCGCCTTAGATCAAATGGTAAAATGGCAATCTGAAGGTTTTGATATTCCCGTCAGTGTGAACGTGGATGCTTTTCAATTACAGCAAATTGATTTTGTTGAAAATTTGGCAAAGGCAATTAAAAAACGCCCAACTCCAAGCGCTTCTTCATTACAGCTTGAAATATTAGAAACTAGCGCATTAGGTGAAATGGCCGATGTGTTAAAAACAATGCAAGCTTGCCTTGATCTTGGTGTTAGCTTTTCATTGGATGATTTTGGTACAGGCTTCTCTTCTCTCACTTATCTCAAAAAACTCCCGGCAGAATTACTAAAGATTGATCAAAGCTTTGTAAGAGATATGCTCATTGATCCAGATGATAGATCGATTGTGATGGGGGTAATAGGTTTAGCTTTAGCCTTCAACCGCCAAGTGATTGCAGAAGGTGTTGAGAGTATTGATCATGGAACACAGCTACTTTCAATGGGATGTGAGCTTGCACAGGGTTATGGAATAGCAAGACCTATGCCTGCAGAAAATATGGCTGCATGGATTGCAGACTGGACACCCGACATTGCTTGGACTCATTAAGGGCAATTTATATGGCAGGGTTGCAAGTATAACAACGTTTTAATACAGCCATTGCATCATTTAATGATTGTGTCATTTCAACGCACCCACCTTTATCAGGGTGGTGCACTGATAATAGCTCTCTATAACGTTTTTTAATCATAACCAAATCACAAGGCTCATTGAGCTCAAATAATGCTAATGCCGATGCTTTTTCTTCATCATCATCTAAATTCATCCAAAAACTAGCCAGCAAATTATCAACATCTTCACTTGATGTGTCTTGCAGGTTTTTGATATCTAAATAATATTCACGTAACGGGTCACTTTTAACAAGGTCAAAAGGTATATGCCCGACTAAGCTGTTCACATTATTGTCAGTAGTATGAGGTAACCATTGAATGTTTAAAGCGCCAATTAACAATTGCCCTGCTTGATCGGCGTGGAGTTGATCATTTAATTTATAAAGTGCGTGGAATAAAAGAAAATGTTGTTGAAATAAGACTAAGTTATCAAAACGCGTCACTCTTTCATTTTCTGGTAGTTGTTCTTGTAATAACTTTAGTAAATCATATTCTTTAATGCCTGCTGGCTGGCTTTTAATCAGATTTAACAATGCACTGTTTTGATAATCTATCACTAACGAAAACTCCTCTATTTCTGCGAATTTAACAACAATAGCAGATATCAAGGAAAGGTATAAATTTATGCTCACATAAATAAGACGCAGTAAAGTTGAGTTTATCGAAGTAACTTGTAGGCAATAATAAAAATGAACGGCTTAACATTAATGTAAGCTGTTCATTTATTAAGGTTTTGAATGAAAGTAATTAGTTGGTCGCCGCTGATAATTTATTAGCAGTCCAAACATATAATAGCTCTAATGCAATGGTTGCTGCAGCGAGTGCGGTTATTTCACTTTGGTCATAAGCAGGTGAAACCTCAACGACATCCATCCCAACTAAATTAATACCTTGTAATGCACGAATAATTTTTAATGCTTTATCTGAACTGATGCCACCACATACAGGTGTACCGGTACCTGGCGCATAAGCAGGATCGAGACAATCGATATCAAAAGTTAAATAAACAGGTTTATCACCTACGATTTGCTTTATCTGTGACACGATTTGATCAGCGGATAAATCATTTGCTTGCATGGCATTAATCACATTAAAACCATGGCCTTGCTGTTTATATTCTGTACGTATACCGATTTGCACAGATGAAGCAGGATCAATCAATCCTTCCTTCGGCGCATGATAAAACATAGTCCCATGATCATAACGACTGCCGTTATTGTAAGTATCCGTATGCGCGTCAAAATGAATTAATGCCATTTCACCATAATGCTTTTTGTAAGCACGTAATAACGGCAAGGTAATAAAATGATCCCCACCTAACCCCAATAACATTTTTCCACTTTCTAAAATATGATCTGCAGCCGCTTCAAGACGTAATGTTAGATCTTCGGCATCTCCACAATCAAAGACCAAGTCACCAGCATCAATCACTTGTGTATGGTCGAATAATTTAAAATCCCAAGGGAATTTTTTACTTTCCCAAGACAAATTAACCGAAGCACGGCGAATGGCATCTGGCCCCATTCGCGCACCAGAACGACCTGAAGTCGCCATATCAAATGGCACGCCAAACACAACTACATCAGCTTTCTCTGCGAGTGGATTTTTCACTAAAGGACGACGCATAAACGTCATCGCATTAGAATATAAAGAGTAATCTTCTTTATTGAATAAATCGTTAAACTGCGCTGTCATTTAAAATCCCTCAAGGTAAGTGTAACCCGCTAACCCTTGCTCTAATTCATCTAAAATACTTTGTTGCTCTTCTTTCGAAACACGAGAAGACGCTAAGGCGCGATAATTATCACGAATAGCTTCAACATCAATATGTACATATTTCATCATATCTTCAACGCTATCGCCTTCGTTGATTGATTCAATCTCCCATCCACCCTTTTCATCCATATTCACAACAACACTGTGCGTATCGCCAAATAGGTTATGCATATCACCTAAAATTTCTTGATATGCACCGACTAAAAAGAAGCCCATAAGATAAGGTTTATCTGCAGTCCAAGGTGGCACAGGTAAAGTAGTTTCAATACCTTGCCCTTCAACGTACTGATCAATCACACCATCAGAATCACAAGTAATATCTAATAATACCGCGCGTCGCTCACCGGCTTTCTGTAAATCAGAAAGGGGTAAAATCGGGAAAACTTGGTCAATTCCCCATGCATCTGGTAATGATTGAAATAACGAAAAGTTAACAAAAAACTTGTCCGCTAAACGCTCATTTAAATCATCTAAAATCGGACGATGAAAACGATTTTTAGTGCTCATTTGTAAGCTCAATTCGTAATAGATACGCAATGCGACTTGTTCTGCCCAAGCACGTTGATGCAAGCTTAATACGCCCGTTGCAAATTGGTTATGTACTTCAACGATATCACTTTGTGTATCATTGTAGATTTCAATTAATGCACGGTCATCACTCCCCGCAGACAATAACTGCCAATTGTTCCACATATTTTGCAACAACAAAGGCGCTTCTTGCTCTGGCGCATCAAACTGCTCCGGTTGATAAGTTTCAGCACCAATAACATTAGTAATTAACACCGCATGATGAGCCGTTAATGAACGACCAGATTCAGAAATAATCACAGGTTTTGGTTGCTCATATAAACCACAAATATCACTAATGGTGATCACAATATTACGTGCATATTCAGCTAAACTATAGTTCATTGAGTTATGTGATTGGCTACGCGTTCCATCGTAATCAACCGCTAAACCACCACCAATATCTAAATACTCAAGTGGTACGCCAACATTGCGTAATTCACAATAAAAACGTGCCGCCTCACTGACGCCATTACGAACATCACGAATGTTAGCCATTTGTGATCCTAAGTGAAAATGTACTAACTGTAATGAGTCTAATTGATTCTCTGTTTTTAAACGCTCAACCACGGTTAATACCTGTGATGCAGCTAAACCAAACTTAGATTTTTCACCACCACTTGATTGCCATTTACCCGCACCTTGAGATGCTAAACGAATACGCACACCAATACGTGGTTTTACACCTAATGAACGCGCTTCTTCTAACACTAAGTCAAGTTCAGATAATTTTTCTAGAACAATAAAAACACTGTGTCCTAGTTTTTCACCAATTAAGGCTAAGCGCACATATTCTCTGTCTTTGTAACCATTACACACAATCACTGAACTTGCTTTTTGAGCAAGCGCTAACACAGCTAATAATTCAGGCTTACTACCCGCTTCAAGCCCTAGTTGTTTATGCTCTAACTCTGCTTGGCTTGCTAGAATTTCATCAACCACTTCTTTTTGTTGATTCACTTTAATTGGGTAAACCAATAAATAGCGATTTTCGTAATCCACTTCTTGAATTGCTTGATTAAATGCATCACAAATATTGTGCACACGTTGGTGCAGTATTTGAGGAAAACGCACTAATGCAGGCATAGTTAAATTACGTTTTTCAAGTTCGCCAGCAATATCACTTAACGCGACTTGATAAGCATTGTCACTACGTGGTGAAACATAAACGTCACCGTGATCGTTGATTCCGTAAAAACCTTGGCTCCAATAACGAACATTGTATTCCGCTCGGATGCGTTCCATATCAATTGAATGTTGCAAATTCGTATCTCACAAAAAAATAAAGTAATGAATGTCAGCTTGTTTAAATTTAAACCTGACAAAGTATTGATGAGGCGGATTATGGCGAATAAATCACCACGGTCTATCAAATTATTTTTGTCGTATTGACAAAATAAAATGCACATACAAGACATTGACCTAGAAGGCTTGAAAATAGGGAGTTAAAGAAAATTAAAATACAGGAGTTAAGTGATAAATTAATAAAATTTAGTATTAAAAAACCGCTCAAAGGAGTAATGCCGATCAGTTAAGAAAAATTAGTTGATTTTTAACGTAAGAAGATCAAAATCCTATGACTCAAAAGGTCATGGGATTTTTTTATGGAACTTTCAGAAGCACTCGCTCGCACATCAA
>NZ_SNUB01000023.1 GCF_004378355.1 Psychromonas algicola | reverse complement strand
GCAATTAAACGGAACTAAAACAGTGGGTTACGTTTCGCTTCGCTACACATTTTAACCTACTATTTTTGTCCGCTTAATGCGGCGTTAAGCGTCATGTAAATTTGGTATATAAAATGAAACTAAAAAAACTATTAACATACGATTTCATAATTGATTTTAAAAAATTATTGGTTACTGATTTTGAAAAAACACTTTTCATTGCGAGTCTTCGAAATTACTGCTCTCATGGTAACCCTTTACGGTTTCATAATTTCGCATTTTCTATGCGAGAACTTGTATTACAAGTTATAGATCGTAGGGCTCCAGATAAAGACGTAATGTCAGCTATTTGGTATGAATGTGATAGTGATCAATTTAAAGTTACACGCCGGCAAAAATTAAAATTTTGTGCTCAGGGTTACCTTGCAGATACTTATTTAGATGAAGATGCACTTGATGAGCTAAATGACAGTATTAAAAAATACCTAAAAGAGTTTAATTTCTTTAACAAATACACGCATATTACAGAGAAACATTTTAAGTCATGTCCACAAAAGTTTTATACGGACATGAAATTCATTATTCAGCGTTCAAAAGAAGTGATCGAAGAGCTTTCGTCATTGGAAAGTTTTGTTATCTCTAAAGTTGAATATCGAGTTCAAGATGAAATATTTGACTCGGTGGTTAATAATTTCCCCGATGAATTATCAATATTAGCTAGTAACGTGATAATTGATCAGGTTTCACCTGAAAAATTAGAAATTGAGTACTTAGGTTCTGATGGAATAATAATAGGAGTTGATGGGACTGTTTATGTTAGCCAAGAGTACGGTAAAGGTGAAGATTTTTTATCAATGTCCAATGACTATCCATTTAGTACAACTTTAGAAGTTTCTATTTCTGATCCTAGTGATATTAATATTGACCCGAACAATATCGAAATTGATACATCATCTTGGTTTGGTGATGATGCCGCTTAACAAGCTAATCAACTGGAAGAAAAGTATTGGACACTCAATAGTTGAATACAATAAAATCAATATCTTGCAATTTAAAGTCGATGGGTGCCCTGTTCTTTTTAATACAAGCTTTGTAGGCTGATCTTCTCTAATAACAACTCAGCTTGTTGCGTTAATGATTGATTCGGATTTAAGCTAAGGGCTTTTTCAGCGAATGACTGTGCTTGTCCATTCTTACCTTGACGATAACTGAGTTCTGCTAGTCGTAAATATATCTCAGGGTTGCGAGGAGAAATCCTAATCGCACGTTCTAAAAGCCTTGTCGCTCCTTGTAAATTTCCCTTGTTTTCTTGCAGTTCAGCGAGCGTTAATAGTGAGCCTAGTGCAGAATTTCCCTTTACCGTATTATCAATTCCGTCAGTTGGGTTAAGGATTGAGCTAGGTGCTGTAGGTTCTGTTTTTTCTGGTGCTGTCGTAATAGGTTTAGTAGAACAGGCAACTAAAAAACAAGATAAACCAGCAACAATAGCAATTTTGTAATAATTCATTATTCAGGCCTCTTTAGTTGATTAGCTGACGGAACCAGTCGATGACTTTATCCGACGTTTTGCAACGTATTTCTTCTGTGGGTTCACTACCATTTACAAAAGGCAGTGGAATGGCATTGCTGCAACTATCTTGACTACCGACTCCAGTTTCGCCGTCAACCCAACTGAGCGAGATATTTTTAGGCGGAATATTCTGTAAAGGTTGATGAGCACGCGCTTTAAAAATATCCGCCCAAACGCGCAACGCACCACTTGATCCAGTCAATCCCATTGGTTGGTTATCATCTCGCCCAAGCCAAACAACGGCTTGCATGTCATCTGAAAAGCCTGCAAACCAACTGTCTCGTAAATCGTTACTTGTTCCTGTTTTACCCGCTACCGCAAAGTCAGGTAATAACCATTGTAACGCTTTAGCTGAACCTTCGTGTGTCACTGCTTGTAAAGCATGGCGTAAGGTATAAACGGCACCAGAATCAAAGCGTTTTTGTATATCAATCGGATAGCTTGTTAACACTTCGCCGTGGTTATCGACTACAGAACTAATTGCTAACAATGGCGTATAAAACCCACCAGACGAAATCGTTTGATACATATTAGCGACCTCAAGCGGACTCAATTCTGCAGCGCCTAATGTAATCGCAGGCAATGCAGGAATATCACTTTCAACGCCAAGTCGTTTGATAGTGGATAATATATTATCTAAACCAACATCATTCGCTAAACGCGCAGTGGCTTGATTATAAGAACGTGCTAATGCTTTATATAAAAGTACATCACCATGATCTTTTAAATCATAATTTTTAGGCGCCCAAACATCGCCACTATCCAATACTTGCTCGTAAGGTGCATCACTTATTAGCGTCGCCAAAGTATATTGGTCGTTTTTTTCCAGCGCCGTTAAATATACTGCTGGTTTCATTAACGAACCAATTTGTCGGCTCGCATCAATAGCACGGTTAAACCCTGAATAACGCGTGTTTGTACCACCTACAATAGCAGTAACCGCACCTGTATTAGGTTGCGTAACAATCACAGCACCTTGCAGATTTGAATTAGGATCAGATTGTTTATGTTTTTCGATCGCTTTCACTAAACTAGATTCAGCCGTTTCTTGAATTAATGGATTAAAATGAGTAAAAATAGACAGCCCATCAGAACTTAAATCCTCAGCTTTATAATCATTTTGTAGCTGTCTGCGCACTAGATCTAAATAAGCAGGATAACGTTTGTTACTGCTCGCTGTACGGTCACCAATTTCTAGTGGTGCTTGCTTGGCCAACTCAGCAAGATTTGCATCAAGGCGGTTTTCTCTCACAGCAATATCTAACACCAAATTACGACGTTTTAATGCACGTTCAGGGTTACGCCATGGATTATAGTAACTTGCACCACGTACTAGTGTGACTAACAATGCTTGTTGCGAAAGCGATAAATCCATCAGATCTTTTTTAAAATAATATTGACTCGCTAAACCAAAACCATGAATGGCACGCGGCCCATCTTGTCCGAGGTATATTTCATTCATATACCCTTCTAAAATATCCGCTTTGCTTGCATGTAATTCTAGTAACATGGCCATCAGCGCTTCCTGCGCTTTACGAATTAGCGTGCGCTCTGGCGTGAGGTAATAGTTTTTAATTAATTGCTGCGTTAAGGTTGATGCGCCCTGTGAAAAACCACCTTTTTTAATATTAGTCACCACTGCTCGTGCAATACCACGCAGTGAAATACCGTAATGGTCATAAAAGTCTTTATCTTCAACTGCCACTAGCATTTCTTGTAAAGAAACTGGCACATCCGCAAGCTGCACTAATAATCGGTCTTCATTATGCGATGGATAAATTCCCCCAATAACGAGCGGCTGCAAACGCACTAAAGCATCGTTATATTGACTTTCTAGTGTTGAAATAACGCCTTTATTCAAGGTGATTTTTATTTTTTGTGCGGCAGCTAATTCATCACTGAATTGAAATTGAGGAATGAAAATAGTCATTTGATTTTGATTAATTAACGCTTCACCGGGTTGATCAACATTGTTGACAAAATGGTAGCCAAGCAGCGTCATCTCTTTTCGTAAATCGCTCAAACTGAGTGGTAACCCGACATATAGCTCTAAAGGTCGAGCGTAAACGGTAGACGCCACAGACCATTGTTTATCTTTAAAAGTCGAATTAACAAGGGAATTTAAATACAGAAGAATAGCAACAGAAACCAATATCAAGATCAAAAATGGTATTCGTAATTTAGTAATAAATTGATGAAACACAGTAAGACCTTATCAGGTTAAAAATAAAATGAACAAAGATAATAGCATAGTGAAGCCAGTCAATTTTATGTTTATTGACGACGAATTGTTGCGTAACAGTTTCTTTTTTATGAGAATAATGTTTTAACTCTAAGTATATGTTTACTGCAACACAGACTTTCAGACTGCATATCCGAACAATAGTTTCACTCATTCAGCAACTCAACTTAGCAGTGTTATTTTTAACGAATTGATTTATTGTTGAAGTAATTAAAGTCTTGGACATATATGGACGAAATAGTGGATATCCACTCACTGAAGTTAATTATATCAATCCATTAAAAATTAAATCGATACTCAATGAGCCTACATCAAACTCTCCCGAACGGATTAAGCTTTGCGTATTCTTTTCAGTCTCTTTGCTTAGTTTCTCTTCTAGCCAAGAGAAACTAAAGTCGCCGACAGGGCGAAAATACTGTTATTAACAATCTAAATGTTCCGACGAGCGCAGACGAGTTACTTTACAAATAACAAAGTATTGGCCAGCCAACTCATAAACAAAATACTATTAATAAGTTAACGCTAATAATCCTATTTTTTTATTTAAATATAAAAAGCAGGATGAATCCTACGCCTCAAAGAGAAATAGACATGAACCACCCATCAATAAAAATACTAGTCACAAGTTGCTAAACCCGCTTAAAATACCTTTTAATAAAATCCTTAATACAAAAGAGAATAAGCATGACAAAACAATTTTCTGGTTCTTGTGAACGTAACCAACAACCTATTTTAGAGCAACTTTTTCGCTTATTTAAGGACCGCCAACGAGTATTGGAAATTGGTTCGGGTACTGGACAACATGCCGTGTTTTTTGCAAAACACTTAGCACATATCAATTGGCATACTAGCGATGCGAAAACGAATCACGCGAGTATTAACGCATGGATTGAAGAGTCCCCTAGTCAGAATTTACACTCCCCTATCGAGTTTCTGTTTGGCGAACAATCTTGGCCAGCGATTGAGATGGATGCAGTTTTTACAGCCAATACCACGCATATTATGCAAAAGCATCACGCCAAACTGATGATGGAGACGATTGCTGCGAATCTACAAAAAGGCGGGCTATTTTGCCAATATGGCCCGTTTAATATTGATGGGAAATATACCAGTGAAGGCAATCGCGAATTTGATTTACATTTAGCAAATGAAGGTTGTGGCGGTATTCGAGATATTAATGAATTAACGCAATGGGCAACAGGGCTTCGTTTGGTGGAGAAAATCAGTATGCCTGCCAATAACTTTCTATTGGTGTGGCAACGTTATTAATTGCGGCACCATGATAAGCAATACATTGAGTTGCTTATCATGGTGCATGTTGTCATTAGTTACTATTTTTCAGTAAGTAACTCATCAATATAGCGAATTGCATTTTTTAATCGTGTTTCTTTATCCCCTTTTAGCAACAAGTAATTCTTCTTGTGTGTTATCAAGGCATTTTCAAATTGCGTAAACATTTGCTCTCGCAACTCAGGTCTGTCACGTAAATCGTCTGCCTCCCAAGGAGTATCAATATAGGTTAAGCAATATAAGTCATAGTGATTATTAGTAATGGCTTGATTTAATTCAGGCAATTCAAAACCTTCAAAGTAAGCTTCCGCATACACTTTTGTTTCTAATAAATCAGTGTCGCAAATAAGTATTTTATGCGCACTTTTCGATGCTTCATTTTCTAAGCGTATTTGCCCTTGTGCAATCCGGATTATATCCTTCGGTTCACATACCTTTTGGTGCTTATCCCATTTTTCTTGTGCAAATTCACGTAAAAACTCAGGTGCCCAAACGGTATTGTAATGTGCAGCAAGTTGTCTAGATAAAGTGGTCTTTCCCGTGCTTTCAGGACCAAATAAAACAACTCTTATTAATTTATCGCTTTGCTGCTTAAGTGTTTCTTGTATGCTCACGCAGTATTCCAATGTAACTAAATCAGGTAGGTATTACATATTGAAAGGGAATTGAGGTAAAGCTTTTATAAAATAAATTAAGTATGTTTTTAATAATTGAAAATAGAGTTTATTCAATCCTTGGTAAGTGAAATTTTTAGTCTTCATAAACGGTCTTTATTTTATCGAAAATGATAACTCGCAATTTTTATATGTCGAAACAGGATTGTTATGGACTCAATTACGCAGATTGTATTAGGTGCAGGTATTGCGGGAGCGATCGCTCACAAACAATTGGGACGTAGCGCACTGGTTATTGGTGCGGTATTAGCGACCTTACCTGATCTGGATATTTTTGTTCCTGCCAGCGATGTAGTCACTCGATTTACCGAGCACCGTAGCTTTTCCCACTCTTTGTTTATTTTATTCCCCTTAGCTTTTATTTGCTGCTTATTATTGAAGTTAAAGTTCAAAACTAATGTTATTTCAAGCCAACGGTTATTTTGGTTAACGTGTTTACCTTTAACCACTCATCCTATACTTGATGCTTTTACCAGTTATGGTACACAGTTATTTTGGCCACTAACCACTCATCCTATTTCTATCGCTTCTATTTTTGCGATTGATCCTTTATATACATTACCGCTATTGATTGGCTGTGTTTATTTATGGCGAAATAGTAAAAACTCCACTGCACAAGCAGATAAAAAAACGCAAACCGCAAGACGAATCAACCATATTGGTTTAATAATAAGTAGCGGTTATTTATTACTTGGGTTGTGGTTACAAACACTCACCTTAAATAAAATTGAAACCGCCCTTCACGGTAATAATATCGCAACCAATAAAATATTTATTTCGCCCTTATATCCAAGCTTAAACTGGTGGGGTGCCATCGTGATTGATCAAGGTGTTTACTACGATGTACAGGTTAATATATTCACTAATACTTTACAGATTTCTGCCCCACAAGATCTAGGTTATAGCATGATTGATAAACCGAATTCTGCTTTAACGTCATTGAATTGGTTTACTAATGGTTTTATTCGCTTGCAAGATATTGAAGGTAAATTAGTAGCCACTGATCTAAGAATGAAAACAGGCCAGCTCGGTTACGCCTTTAAATTTGCATTAGCAGAAAAAGAAAATGGCGATTGGACAAACATTACTCCACTGCGCCTATAGGGCTCTTTAAATCAGCGATTAAAATAAATATATAGCGCATCTCCTCTCACCTTAAAAGCAATAATTATCAATCAGTTAAAATATTAACCATTCGAGTTTAAATTAAATAAATTTAGCAATGAGATTTTGTATTTATTTAAAATTAAATAATAAAAATGCAATCTAGGATAAAATTTACACTCCCGTTCTAAGCTAGAGTTAATCTACTTTTATTAACGAACACGAGGGTTCTTCCATGTTTAATTTACGCAGTTGGGCAACACCCATTACTATCGGCTCGTTTATTATCTCTGCTCTTAGTGGTGTTATTTTATTTTTCCATTGGAATATTGGGATGATGAAACCCGCACATGAGTATTTAAGTTGGTTTTTAATTCTTGGTGTGGCAATGCATCTTGTGATCAATTGGCGTCCCATGCTTAGCTATTTTAAAAAACCAATTCCACTCGCTGTGATTGGATTATTTATTGTTCTGACAGCCCTTTCATTTTTCACTTTAGGTAATAGCAATATTAATGGCGGTGGGAAGCACAATAAAATGGGAGTCAAAACCACAGAGTTATTAAAATCAGCTCCCATTACTATGATTGCGCAATTGTCAGAAGTTACGCCAGATACGCTTACCCAACGCTTAGAAGCTGAAGGGATTGTGGTGTTATCTATAGATCAAACCGTGATGAATATAGCCAAAAGTAATAATCTAAATACACAGCAAGTACTCTCAGTACTAATAAAGTAAGTAATACTGCTTTAAAGTTTTAACTGATATTTTAAAATATAGTCAAAATACTATTTTTATAAAGTATATAAAAAACTGTCAGTAGAAGCGGTTATTTAGTAGTATGACCGCTTTCTAGTTGCTAGGTTATCCATAATAAAATGCTTAAATACTTCATTATTTTTACTTCACTTATTTTCACAAGCTCAATGCAAACAGTGCTTGCAGCGCAAAATTTCTCAGCCATTAAAACCCAAGCGACACTTGCTAATGCAACCTATTTAGAGACTGATGAACTTAAAGCAGCAATGCAAGCAAAAGAAATACAGCTAGTACATCAAACCACCCTTCCTGAATCTCAAGTGAGTTATTTTTTAACTCAATCTAACGGTGTGCAGACTATCGCAATTCGCGGTACAGCTAATCTACAAAATGCCATGGTTGATATTGATTTAGCATTACAAGCAGATGCAAAACTGGGCATTATATTGCATCAAGGTTTTGCTTCAGCAGCGCGAGCAATTTACCAAGATGTAAAACCTTACCTAGCTGATGATATGCCTATTCAAACAACGGGCCATAGTTTAGGCGGAGCAATTGCTGTCATACTTTCAATGTACTTAACACAAGATGATTACAATCTGTCACAAATCATCACTTTCGGACAACCTAAAGTCACTAATGTAGCTGGTGCAGAAAAATTCAGTGATTTACCTTTAACAAGAATCGTCACTGCAAAAGATATTGTGCCATTAGTACCGCCACTTAGCCCAATGCAAATAAAAGAGTTAGATATTTATTGGCATATTGGTGAAGAAGTTATTTTGTTAGATAACAGCGAATACTCTCAAACCAATGGTATTAAAAGCATGTTACGTGCAACTAAATTTACTTCATCGATACCAGATGAAGAAAACCTAAATGCGCACAAAATGGATAACTACGCGCGTTTAGTTGATCAATTAATAGATAACGCGGTAGAAATACCTTACAAAACCGAAATAAGCTTTTGGGGCATTTCTATTAATTAAGCTTAAATAATTCCGATACCTGGGAATGCTAATATCAGCTTAATAAAAATCGATGAAGTAAGTATTCAAATACAATGATAAAACCCAATGCTCGAGGCTTAAAACATAGATCATAACCAAATTCCCACCATTACAAACAGTAAAAGCGAAATACATATATAAGCTAGACACAAACGCGTAGGATGCATGGCATAGCATTTTAAGCAATGAGTAAAACATGACAATCGCAACCACTGAAGAATTTATTACACGCGCATTATTAATTTCCATCCGCACTCCTAACGTCACCCAACAAGAAGTCGATGAATCGTTATCTGAACTAGCACGTTTAGTAAATACATTAGGTTTTACTGTGGTGGGAAGTAAAACCCAACGCCAACGATCTACTAAACAATTATCGGTATTAGGCTCAGGTAAACTCGAAGAGCTAGCAGCATTAACTGGCGAAGCAGAGCCTATTGAAGAAGGCGCTGAAAATAACGATGTAGAATTTGACCAAACAGAACTTAATGAACTGCTCGCAAGCGATGATATTAAAGAGCAAGCGAATGTAGTTATTTTTGATTGTGAATTAAGTCCAAACCAATTACATAATGTTGAAGCCGCATTAGGTGTAGAAGTTTACGATCGTACTCGCGTTATTATCGAAATATTCAGTAAACACGCACGTACTCGTACTGCTAAATTACAAGTAGAAATTGCACGACTTAACTACCTAACACCACGAATCAGAGATGAAAATAGTGGTGACCGAGAACGTCAAAAAGGTCGCTGGATAGGTGAAACTGCTTTTGAAGTTAATCGCCGTCGTATTCGCGATAAAATCGCAGATATTAAAAAAGAATTAAAGAAACTACAAAAAGAAATGCAAGGTCGACGCAGTGGTCGTATCGAGCAACTTTGTGTCGCATTGGTTGGTTACACCAATGCAGGTAAATCATCATTAATGCGTGCGCTAACCGATTCTGAAGTATTAGTGGAAGATAAACTGTTTGCCACCTTAGACACCACGGTAAGAACTTTACAACCAGTAACACAACCGCGTATCTTAATATCTGATACCGTCGGTTTTATAAAAAAGCTCCCCCATGATTTAGTGGCATCATTTCACTCAACCTTAGAAGAAGTCAAGGACGCCTCGTTACTACTTTATGTTGTTGATGCGTCGGACGAAAACTTCGTTTCTCAATTAGCCGTTGTTGACCAAGTACTGGGTGAATTAAATGTCGACTTTAATAACAAGTTATTACTACTTAATAAAGTCGATTGTTTGACTGAAAAGCAACAACTTACGTTATTAGAGGAATATCCTGACGCGCTACAAATCAGTACCCGTGATAAGAATGACGTCGCGTTAGTACATAAAGAAATTCAAAACTTCTTAGAGAAAAGAATGTGCGGTGCTTGTTTTAATATCCCCTATACCGCGAGTGGTATTATGGGCGAGATCCACAGCAAAATGATGGTTGTCGAAGAGCAATATCAAGAAGATGGAATACGTATAACCTTGAAAGCAAGTCCTGTTGCTTTAGAGCGATTACATAAAATGCTACAACAAAGCACCTTCTAAACATTTATCTAATACAGCAGCATTTGTTCATATCAATAAAGGCTATTTTTTACATCTGAATCAATAAACACTAACACCAATCTAATATTCACTTTTAATAGATTTTAAGGTTATCACTTTAGTTTTAGTCGTCTAAAAACAGATAAAACAACAAATAATCAAAATAAAGTAATTTAGTGGTTGATTAATAAGCTCAATTAGTTAGACATGTTCCATGTTGAGTTTACAGAGTAAGCCAACATTCATCTTATTACGTTTTTACTGCAAAGAATTAAGGAGACAACATGAACAATTTATATCTAAACAACATGCTGTGTTCTTCTATTCAAGTACATTTACCTTCGGATTTAACCATCCGAGTAGATCATACTCAGCAATAAATTCGTACCCAAAATTTACTTTTTAGGTCACGGATAAAAGTGACTTAATAAGTGAAACTCCCTCTTTAAAAATCTACTTTTATCCAAGACCTTCTTTTTATCATTGAAAAGGAGAGACGTTATGCGTCCATCAATTTATTTATTACTTGCTACTCTATTTATCAAAGCTGATATTTATAACGAACTTCGTAAAAAAGAAAAATTGTTACGAGCTCAAAGAGTTGATATTGCTTATCTTAATAAACATATGATGCAGGATATCGGTATTCAAAGTGATGGTTTTATTGTGGGAGAAAGATTCCCTGTGGCTGTTAAAGCAGATCGAACTGTACGTTACTTTAGACATATAGAATATAGCAAGATGAACACGTAATCTCAGCGCGGTACTTATGTTTTAACCTGTATAGGTTCACAACTAAGTACCGCGCTTAAATTTACCAAATAGAAAAATGACTAAATAAAAAATTAGAAAATTGAATCACTTACTATTTGAATCCAAGCAGCACCATATTCTATTTTCAGTTGAACTTAACCTATAAAAAGGCGTATGATTTTTATCATAATAAGTTTATAGCAATCGCTTAACCCCATTCAGACAATAAGGATCGCCCCTTGCAAACACCTTTTATCGATGGAACCACCTTATATCGCCAGCATCATTTTCAATTACCATTAGATTATAAAAAACCTGATGCTAAGCAAATAAGCGTTTTTGCGCGAGAGTTAGTCACCTTAGCAAAAGATAAACAAGATTTACCTTGGTTGGTTTTCTTTCAAGGTGGACCAGGTTTTCAATCCCCCCGCGCTAGTGGCGAATCAGGTTGGTTAAAACGTTTATTGCAAGATTATCGCGTACTACTGTTAGACCAACGTGGTACAGGTCATAGCTCGCCAATCAACCAAGAAACCTTAGCAAACTTATCTGCAACGGAACAAGCTGAATACCTCACCCACTTTAGAGCCGATAATATAGTGCGTGATGCAGAAGCGATCCGCATTAAATTAAACATCCAAAAATGGGCAACCTTCGGCCAAAGCTTTGGCGGATTTTGCACATTAACTTATCTTTCATTATTTCCAGAGAGCCTTTCGCGTTGTTACGTTACTGGCGGTATTCCTTCCATTACACGCCATGCTGATGATGTTTACCAAGCAACCTATCAACGTACTATCGACAAAAATAATGCCTTTTTCGCACAGTTCCCAACTGCACAAAAAATGTGTTGCGAGATTGCACAATACTTACTAGATAACCAAGTTACTTTACCAAATGGACAACACTTCACCGTCGAACAATTCCAATTAATTGGTATTAATTTAGGTCGATGTAATGCACATTTACCACTCTACTATTTATTAGAAAGTGCCTTTATCGAAGTGAATGGCCGCAAGCAATTAAGCTACAGTTTCTTAAATGATATGCAACAAGAGCAAGGTTATCTGACGAATCCTTTGTATGCGATTTTACATGAATCTATTTACTGCCAAGGTGAAGCATCTAACTGGTCTGCACATCGAGTGCGCGAGCAGTATTCACAATTTAACTATCAAGTTGGCAAGTCATTTATGTTTACCGGTGAAATGGTATATCCGTGGATGTTTGAACAATTAGCAACGCTCAAACCATTACGTGAAGCGGCTAACTTGTTAGCCGAAAAACAAGATTGGGATAAGCTATACGATGCAGACGTGCTAAGTAAAAATAAAGTACCACTTGCCTGCGCCGCCTATGCCGATGATATGTTTGTTGAGCTGGATTATACACGCGAGACCTTAGCGAAAATCCCACTTTCTAAAGCGTGGATCACCAATGAATATGAACATAACGGCATTGGTGTTGATGGCGAAAAAATCCTAAGTCGTTTGATCACCATGGCGGATGGGTTAGATAATTTACCTTCATATTAAATTCAGATATTATCAATGATTTTAAGAGGTTAGAATGAGTCATTCTTATTACATTACTTTACTTTTACAAATGATATATTTGTTCTGTTTAGCAATAACAGTTAGAACTGAACTGAACTTTCTCGTTATGATTTTTGGCGTAGCACTTTTATTCTCTTTTATAGGTTTGCTTTACCATAAAACAAAAAATAAATTTTTTGCTTATCTAGGAATTGCTAGTTTTATCATTTATCTGCCAATAGGCTTATTCGGGATTATTAGTATCAAGAATGAAATGGATAAAGAATCAAAACTAAAATTTTTACAAGGGCAAGAAAAGAAGTTAAGTGAAGTAACTGAACTTGAGTCGGATGAAATAACTGAAATTGAACAACCTAAAAAAGCATATCTTTTAAAGACTCAAAAATATTTCATTCCTATTGGAATATTTTGTATTGCAGTGGGGTTAATAATAGCACCAGCAACAATAGCACCGGGAATACTTTTAATCGTCGTGGCATCACTAAATAAACGTTTAGAAGTACTGCGTGTATACGAAAAACATTCTGAAATAAAACTAGCTATAGCGGCACCACGACGATTTATCAAACATAGCAGTATTAAAGATGTGGCTATTGAAAAAAATATTTTTATTTTAACATTTGATGAAAATGGTAAAGAAAAAAATATAAAAATATCACTTAAAGCATTAATCATAAATGATGAAGATGAATTACTAAATTATTATAAATCATTTGTTTAGTTATTATTAAATACTTAAACTCACAGGAATAATCTCTCTCCATAAAGAGAATATATGTGCCTTTATACATTGAGAGCTATTCAGCATATTGGGCCAATAGGTAAGTGCCTTTGAAAATAGCGCTAAGTTAAAGACATAATTGTACATTCCTCATTTTGCTATATGTCAGAAGTTTCAGCTCGTTTAATAGATGCAGGCACAATTAATTGATGAAGAGGCTCCACGAACAGCATATATAATTTACCAAGAAGATTATGCACATGTACCACAGTTGAGATTGAAATAATATCTTCCTCCCCTTCATGAATATAAACAGAAAGCTTCACATCTAAGTGTTTATCCGAATCACCCAATATAATTTCATGATCACTTAAATAAAGTAAAGTAAATATTCCAACCCTATCGCCAATTTGATATTCACTCACTAATTTATTAGCTTCTACATCACCTAAATGCCCAAGGTTTTTCAACCCTAATATTGATACTATTTGGTTTCGACTTGCCATTAAAAAGTTAACCCAACTTGGAACTTTAGTGGCTTGCTCCAACCAAACTTGAAGCGCGACTCTGCTTCCTTTACTTGAACTGTATGAGTATGAATCTGAATAGTAAGAATCGTTTAGGGTTTTAACTATTTCACTATTGATGGGGATAATTACTTTATTGACAGAAAACATAATAATCTAGTACTCCTTAATATCTAATAAGTAATTAATACTCATCGGCGATCATAATGAATATAAAATGAGTGCGTTAGTCAGCTGCGTAGAAAGAATAAATAATACAAAAATAATATTACCCTAGTAAAAATGCTTATACAAACATAAGTACAAACCCCAAAAAAACGATGTTAACTACTAAAAATCAACTTTTCTAGGAAGACAACAAACAATCCTCAATCTCGTTCGACTGTTTAGATTGTAAAATAAATTCCGCTAATTCAACAAATCCATAACCGCCTTTTTGCGTGGTTAAATAAGCGGGTTTAGCAGCCAATTTAGGCAAAACAGGTAAAATATTTTTTACTCCAAAGGTTAAAGGCAGCCAAGCAAACATACTTTCATCATTCAATGAATCACCTATGTAGGCAATTTCGTTTTCAATGATCGATTTAATCGCCCCATTTTCAAGTAGGTATTTCTCCGCGGTTAGTCGCTTGCTGTGATTGCCAACCCAGACATTAAGATGAATTGAACTAAGCGCCGCATTCACCCTTTGACCATCAACGACTAATTGCTTCACTTTATTTAATAATTCTTCGCATATATTTTCAGCCAGCGGTTCACGATCTTGACTTAAGTTGATGGCCACATCGCAAAACCTAAACCGTTGATCATAGGCATAAGTCACATCGGGATAGTCTTTCAACAATAAGTCTAACTGACGCAGTAATTCACTTTGTTGATGCTTCATTTTACTAACTGCAACCATCTCTCTAGTTGTAAATCCCTTAGCGTTTTTTTGCATCCAAAATGCACCATTCTCACCAATCACGCCATGCACTGGCCACAGTCGAGCCATTTGGTCACACCAACCTGCGCAAGCGCCTGTAACCGGAATAATATTAACGCCAGCATCGTTTAATTTATTTAATGCCAACAAGGTTTCTGCTGGCAATTTCCCTTCCCACGTTAAGGTGTCATCAACATCTGTGAGTAACCACTTTATCTGTTTTGCTTGTTTAAAAGTCAATGTGGATAATGGTTTAGGCATAAATAACCTCTTTTTTCTGTAGAAGATTGCTATCAAAATAAAGATTTTTAGCAGTAATAGGATCGAACAAATGTAAATCCTGTAAGTTAATATCCAGCCCTAATTTATCACCAATATGAATCACCGCATGCCCTTGAACACGAACTACGAGAGCCTGAGGTTGCGCATCAAGCGTATTGCAATATAACAATAAATCAGCGCCTAATGCTTCAATTAAGTCCACTTCAACTTCAAACAACGGATTGTGCTCAACAATTTGAAGATGTTCCGGACGTAACCCTAATTTCACATCACCAAGGTTAATCAATTGAGTGTTCCCCGGTAATAAAGAAGTTCCAAATTCAATGCCTTCAGGCTTCACTATCGCATCTAATATATTCATGGCTGGCGAACCAATAAAAGTCGCCACAAATAGCGAAGCAGGATTATCATAAATTTCTAAGGGCGTGCCGACTTGTTCAACATTACCTTTGTTGAGCACAACCAGTTTATCCGCTAACGTCATCGCTTCCACTTGGTCATGAGTAACATAAATGGACGTTGTGGCTAACCTACGCTGTAGTTTTTTAATTTGAATACGCATTTGTACTCTTAGTTTAGCATCAAGGTTCGACAAAGGTTCATCGAATAAAAAGACCTTAGGCTCACGCACAATTGCACGTCCCATAGCCACTCGTTGTCGTTGACCACCTGAAAGCTCTTTAGGTTTTCGGTCCAATAATTCAGAAAGCTCAAGCATCTCAGCTGCTTCCGTCACTAAACGGTGAATTTCATCCTTAGGTGTTTTACGATTACGTAATCCGTAAGCCATATTATTGTAAACCGTCATATGCGGATAAAGCGCATAATTTTGAAATACCATTGCGATATCGCGCTCACCGGGTTCAAGGTGATTAACCACTTGTCCATCAATAACCAATTCGCCAGATGTGATCTCTTCTAATCCTGCAATCATGCGTAATAAAGTAGATTTACCACAACCGCTGGGGCCAACTAAAACAACCATTTCAGCATCATTAATATCAAGATCAAGTTGTTGTACAGCCTGATACCCATTTGCGTAAGATTTCGCAATATTTGTAAGTGTTAGCGTTGACATTTATTTCTCCGTATCTACTAAGCCTTTAACAAAAGCTTTTTGCATAGCGATAACAACAACTACAGGTGGTAGCATCGCAATAATAGTGGTGGCCATAATTTTGTTCCATTCAACAATACCGTCGACCACACCCAACATCTGCTTAATTCCCATCACAATGGTGTAGTACTGCGCATCCGTGGTGATCAACAATGGCCATAAATATTGGTTCCAACCGTAAATAAAGGTGATCACAAATAAAGCAGCGATATTAGTACGTGATAATGGCAATAAAATATCGAAAAAGAATTTGATCGGTCCTGCTCCATCAATACGCGCAGCTTCAATCAACTCTTGTGGAATAGTTAAAAAGAACTGTCGGAACAAAAAGGTAGCCGTTGCACTGGCAATTAAAGGAATGGTTAATCCAGAAAAAGAGTTCAACATATTCAAATTTGTGATCACTTCAAAGGTCGGCATAATGCGGACTTCAACGGGCAACATTAAAGTGAAAAATATCATCCAAAACGCAAGCATTCTTCCCGGAAAGCGGAAAAACACAACAGCATAAGCTGACAATATTGAAATACTTAATTTCCCAAGCGTTATGGTTAACGCCATCACAAAGGAATTAAATAACATATGTGTAATAGGTAAAGCTGAATTATTAAAGCTACTGTCACTGCTCAATAAGTCCCAAAAAACACTTAACCCAAGGTCACCAAACCATAATGGTGTGCCTGTCGCAAACACATTGTTTTCATGCGTTGTTGCAACCAAAGCAAGCCATACGGGTAACGCGATAGCGAGAATGCCAAAAATCAAAATAACATGGCAAAATAATTTAAATAGCGGTCTACGTTCTACCATTAGTAAGCTACCTTTTTTTCTACGTATTTAAATTGTACAACCGTTAACAATGCAACTAACGCCATTAAAATAACCGATTGTGCGGCAGAAGATCCGAGATTTAATCCGATAAATCCATCGTTATAAACCTTATAAACTAGGGTTGAAGTACTGTTACTTGGACCACCTTGCGTCATGGCATGGATCACCGCAAAAGTATCGAAGAAGGCATACACAAAATTCACCACTAACAGGAAAAAACTGGTGGGAGAAATTAGGGGAAAGCTTATAGTCATAAAGCGTTTAATAGGGCCACTTCCATCAATAGCAGCTGCTTCATGTAATGATTTTGGTACCGATTGTAATGCCGCTAAAAAAAACAAAAAGTTGTAGCTAATTTGTTTCCATGTTGACGTAATAACTACCATCCACATTGCATGTGAACCATTCAGCACTGGGTCCCAATCGACATTTACCCATTGCAGCATTTCACTTACCACACCAATGGTTGGATCGAATAAAAACAACCATAAAGAGCCAGCTACAACAGGCGCAACAGCATAGGGCCAAATCAAGAAAGTACGATAAAAAGTGGTTCCTCGCGTAATATGCTCAGCAAAAGCAGACAATATTAATGCACTGACCAATGCTAATACCGCGACTGTGATACTAAATTGTAGTGTTGTAAAAAATGAAGCCAAATAATTACTATCGTTAAATAAGCTAACAAAGTTTTCTAAACCAACAAACTCAGTGCTTAAACCAAAGGCATCTTCTAGTTGGGTTGACTGAACAATTGCTTGCCCTGCTGGCCAAATAAAAAACACTAAGGTAATTAATAATTGAGGAGCAATCAATGCAATCGGTAACCATTTATTTTTAAAACCGACATGTGATGACATATAAAAACCTGCAATATTGAAATAAAAAATTCGCCACACTAGGATGCTATCGAGTGTGGCGAAGTTGTACTATTTTTGAGTACGTTCGAAGCGACGTAACTCTTCATTACCTTGCTTAACCGCATTATCTAATGCCGTTTGAGCTGATATTTTACCTGCCCATACCGCTTCTAATTGCTCATTAATAATATCGCGTGTCTGCAAGAAGTTACCGAAACGGATCCCTTTAGAATTAACCGTAGGTTCCACTGATGTCATTTGTAATACTGCAACATCTGTCCCTGGGTTTTTCTCGTAAAAGCCTTGTTTCTTAGTGAGTTGATATGCATCTTGTGTGATTGGTAAGTAACCTGTGAATTGATGCCAATCAGCTTGAACAGCCGCGCTAGATAAGTAACTAAAGAATTTAGCGACGCCTTTATATTCCTCACTAGAATGACCACGTAGTACCCATAATGAAGCACCACCAATAATTGTATTTTGTGGTTTCTTAACTAATGAATCATCGTAAGGAAGTTGCGCAACGCCAACATTAATGCCTTCCATATTCGCTTTGATACCAGCAAGCCCTGCTGAAGAGCCCATCGTCATTGCACAATTTTGCGTATAAAATAACGGCATACCTGTTGATTGACGACCGCCGTATTTGAAGATATCAGTCTTAGCCCATTCGCTCATTTGATTGATATGCTTAACAAAAGCAGGTTTATTAAATGTAAATTTTGTATTTAATCCACCAAAACCATTGTTGTTATCTGCCATCGCAACGTTATTACGCGCACCAAAATTCTCTATTTGAGTCCAAGACTGCCACGTTGTTGTAAAGCCACAATGAGCACCAGCTTTCAATAATTTTTGCGAAGCTTCACCCATCTCTTTCCATGTTTTAGGGACAGATTTTATTCCAGCATTGGCAAACATATCTTTATTGTAATAAAGCACTGGTGTTGAACTGTTAAACGGCATTGATAACATCTTGCCTTCATTCGATGTGTAATAACCCGTTACCGCTGATAAATATTTATTCGGATCAAAAGACTCTTTGGTATCAGCCATTAATTCGTGCACAGGGTAAATTGCTTTTTTAGCGCCCATCATGGTTGCTGTGCCTACTTCAAATACTTGAACAATGGCAGGTTGTTGTTTAGCACGAAATGCAGCAATCGCACTTGTCATTGTTTCTGCATAAGTCCCTTTGTAAACGGGTTTAATTTCATATTCAGATTGGCTTGCGTTAAAGTCAGAGGCAATTTCATTTACTTTCTCGCCTAACGTTCCTCCCATTGCATGCCACCACTCAACCTCAGTTTTAGCGTGAGCAGATGCACTCATCAGTGCAGCGGCAACAACTATTCCTGTGATTTTTTTCATGTACATAGGACTTTCCTTTTCTAAAGTTAATTAACTGATTATTTGAAGAGCGATGATTAGCTCAGGTTTTAATTATGCTCATTTCAAATGAACACATTTAATGTTCATTTAGAGACTAAGTGAGCGAGATGACAGTTTAATTACACAAATATGAACTTATTTGAACATTGGATTAATTCAGTTTTGTTTCATTTTTTGCAACAAAACTGAAATAAACTATTGCTAATATTTCCGAAAAATCGGCGACCTTAGGGATTCAAATGAAAGTAACTGCGCACCGAGGCGTTTCCAGTCTCGCACCAGAAAACACGTTGGCAGCATTTAAAAAAACAGCAGAGATGGGTTACCAATGGATTGAGATCGATGTTCAATTAAGTGCTGACCAAATTCCAGTTGTAATACATGATCAATCCGTAGATCGCTGTACTAACGGCAAAGGCATAGTGGCCAAACTTGCATTAGAAGAATTGCAATCTTTAGATGCTGGCTCATGGTTTTCCGAAGCATTTAAACATGAACGAATCCCAACATTAGAGCAGACGCTGATTTTAGCGAGAGACAATAAACTCAAGGTCAATATAGAAATCAAACTCTACCCAGAAGATGATATCGAGCTACTTTGTGAAAAAATAAAAGAAGTAATTGTTGCCTTAAACATAGAGACAACTCAGCTATTATTTTCTAGTTTTGAATTAGCTGCATTGAAAAAAATGCAGACACTATTACCAGCAATACCTCGTGGGTTATTATGGTCGGTTATGCCAGAGAATGGGCTAGATTTATTAACTGAAATTGATGCTTTTAGTGTGCATTGCCACTACCGACATTTAACCGCTCAGCAAGCATTAGCGATCAAAAAAGCGGGTTACAATATTTACTGTTACACACCTAATAACCCTGAAGAAGTCAGCGAATACTGGCATTGGGGCGTTGATATGATGATCACCGATTACCCACAGGCTTATACTGCTTGTAAAGAGGCTCTATTAAGCTATGCATAAAATGACGCAACAACTGAGCCTGCGCCAACAAGCTATTTTAGATATGCTACAAGTACAGGAATATTGCTCCGTAGAAACCTTAGCGTTGCATTTTGATGTCACAACACAAACCATAAGACGCAATATCAATGAGCTTTGTTCAATGGGACTCGCAAGTCGTCATCACGGTGGAGCAGGATTACCCGTCACCTTGATGAATCGTAGCTACGCATCACGCAAAATAAGTAATCAAGATGAAAAAGAAGTGATTGCACAACAAGTCGCAAAGCAAATTCCCGATGGTTGTACTTTGTTCCTAGGAATTGGCACCACTATTGCGACTATCGCCGAAAAAATAACTAATCGACAAGAGCTTAGGGTGCTCACCAATAATCTTGAAGCGGCTTATATTTTATCGCAATACGATAATATTGAAACTTGGGTGCCCGGTGGCAAAATACGCACCAATGATCGCGACATTGTCAGCGATGCAATTAACCAATTTTACGGACAATTTACTGCAGATATAGGTATTATCGGCTGTGCCTCTATTGCTTCAATCGCAAAACCAACAAGACTTAATGAAGGTTATTACGAAGAAACCGAGCTAAGCGGTGAAGCAAACAGCGAAGAATATGTATTCGAACATGAATCAAGAGAAGCAACCGTAAGCCAAGCCATTATTAACGGTTCACAACAGAAGTGGTTAGTTGCAAATAGTGCTAAATGGCAACGAAAAGCCAATGCTAAAGTAGCTCCGTTAAGCTTTTTTGATCAAATATTTACAGCGAATACGATGAGCAAATAAAATGCTTTTTTGGTGTTTATTAACCAAAAAGCATCTCTATTTACAAGGGACTAAACATCACGACGAACAACTAAGATGAGATACGCCACCGAGCTTAAAGAACTCAAGCGGTTTTAGTCGATAATATTTATCTTCCACTTCTTGTGATTGCTCTGCATAAGGTTGTGCCATCACTTCCTGTAGCTCTCGAAGTAAATCGTAATTTCCAATTGCTGCTTGTTGATAAGCTGGCACAACAAACCACTCTCGTAAAATGTATTTTGGATTAACCAATTTCATTTGTTGAGAGACTTCATCGATGCTTTTATTATTTATATCACAGTCGTGATTAAGCAGCGTTTTCCATGTTGAAAACCATTCAATCCAACGCGTATCCGTTTGGCTAATATCTGACTCATGCACCCTATTTTTATTTAACGTATTAAGCGAATTATTGTAAAAACTCTTTTTTAGCGGACGAATATCATCGGGTATTGCAGAGAGCTCTCGAAATAAAATAGTGTAATCAACAGGTGTTTGTATCATCAGCGTTTGTAGATCGTTAAGTAACACTTTGTGCTCAGTAAAATCTAAACTGCTAAGACCTAACTTGGCAGCCCACATTGATTGCATTTCTGACGCCATCACAACTGCAAATCCACTTTGGATCTCATCCAACGCGAATAAAACCTCTTCCTCAGACGTCAGTAACGGTCGTAATGCAGAACAAAACATATCGAAGTTACATTGTGCTGCTTTGGATTGATTCATAAAAGAGAAGTGATGCCCACCGCCCGTCCAAGGTTGATATTGCGGATTAAACACATCACAAAAACCGAAAGGCCCATAATCCAAAGTAAAGCCACCGGCGGCACAATTATCGCTGTTAAAATTACCTTGGCAAAAACCAACGCGGATCCAACTTGCTATCAAAGACGTCAGGCGACCACGAAATGCCTTTGCCAATAACAGAACTTTTTCAGGCATAGGCAGTTGGCTATCAATCTCATCAGCGTATTCGCGTTCAATCAAATGCAGTACTATTTTCTCTAATTCTTGCATCGCATCAAGACGTTCACTTTCACGAGTTCGACGAGAGAAAAGTTCGATCTGCCCTACACGGATAAACGATGGAGCAACACGTGTTGAAATAGCGACAGCTTCAGTCACAAATTGATCTGGTTTTTCAGAACGCGAGCCTTCCGAATACCATCCACGCTTTACCGTTTCTGTTTTTGAAACATACAAACTCAACGACCGTGATGTAGAAACGCCAAGTGCATGCATATGATCCTGCGCTAAAAATTCACGAACGCTCGATCGTAAAACAGCACGACCATCGGCACCACGACAATAAGGAGTTCGACCTCCCCCTTTTAATTGCATTTCCCAACGTTGACCGTTGATAACCGCTTCCAGCACAGAAATAGCACGACCATCGCCATAGCCATTACCCGTTTGAAACGGACATTGATGCGTGAATTCCACACCGTAAATAGACAGCGCATATCCGGTGGCCCACCCAACTTTGCGCATCGGTGCAGGCACTTGAGAAAGGTCGCCAGAGAATAAGCGAACAAAACCAGCATCTTCAGCTATCGAGTCGGCTAAGCCAAGTTCAGCAAAAAAAGCCTTACTGTGCGCAACGTATTCAGGGTCTTTAATCGGCGTCGGATTCACAGGCACATAATGCCCAGAGAAAACTTGGCGTTCAATATGATCATCACCATTTTTAGTCGCGTCAGGATCGCAGTTAAGCGTGTCCATCAAAGAATAATTGGCTAACTTAGCCAATTCATCGAACGTAGCAATAAGCGGCGTCGATACAGTAAAAGGTTTATGTTGAGGCTGTCGATTCGTCATAATGATTGATACCAGAATTCGCAAAGAGAAATGTTAAGGCGTTATCTTACCTTGTTATTTTGCAGAGTTCTGTATTTGTTGCAAGCAAGGGTTTTGATACGAAAGAATGGTGAGCAGATTATGTTTAGAAGGAGTGTGTTAGCAAATACCTATTTATATGCAATCCTCTGCTAATAAAACTTAGCAGAGGATAATTTGCGTTAGCTCCTTTTACTACAAATAAAAGGCACTGAAACCACTACTTATAGGTATGGCTATAACTTTCAATTATTTCCGCTGATAATGGAAAATTTAATTTAGCAATAATCCTATTGATATAAGCGCCAGAGCCACCAATGCAAGCCGAAGAGCTACCATTCAATAGCAATTTCCCCGCTTCTTCTCCAAATCGTAGTTTAAAGTTATAACAATAGTCTGTTTCCCATAACTTATTATCATGATCAGTAAAGTAAAGCGTGTCCAATTGGTAAATGTTCTTCCATTTATATTCGCCCCTTTCATCATAACCATCACCATCACGAACGACATCATCAACGTATAAAACTTGCAATTTGGGTACTGAATTCATGCCTTCGCTTCTACGTTGTGGTCCATCTCTATCACTGCCAATTTTATTTTTACTATTTTCAACAAAAGTTAAACATGCAACTTCAAAAAAAACATCATTGTCTTTACTCCAAGAGCTTGGCACTGCAAACATATTTTCATAACCCGCTATAGGACATTTTTCAGGTGCTTTATACTGAGAGTTTAATGTGCTTTCACATTGTGTCTTATTAGTTTGCAGTGCTTTTTCTGCTTTAGGGTTGTGACGACTAGAGTCACTGACCATCCATTGTGCATAAACATCATCACTTAAAGCTAAACAGCCTAAAGAATCATTTAACTTTTTTCGGTAATACATTAAGTCATTGATCAACCATAAACCTTGATTGAGGAGAGGGTCAGCTTCCTTAGTCATCTGATAGTAACTACATTGGTTTTCATAATAGGTTGATAATGTTTCTTCTGCGCCTTTGTAATTTTTACTATTTGATTGTTTTAATGCATCCGCTCTAAGGGATTTTATTTCGCTTGTGGTGCAATTGGCAAAGCTAAGTGAGCTGAAAGATAACAACGCGAAACATAGCAATATTTTTTTTAGGTGATAAGTCATTGGCTAGCGTGCTCTGTAGAAATAAAGTGATTTAAATACATTAACATTAATTGGTTTTTAGACAAATAAAAGGAATAAAACAAGTCAGAACTAAATACTTCCACAATCAAATTCTATGTATTTTTGATGATGAGAATAATTCATGATTTAGCATATAAGATAAAGATGATCGCTGTAAGGTCACGAATAGAGGAAGTTGTCTCAATCTCAAAATAAACAACGCGACCGAGATCCAGCTAACCTTCTGCAAAACATGGTTCGGATAAATTGCAGGACGCTCAATAACTGAATCGTAAAGCGATGATTTTAATATAAGTAACGAATGGTTGTTGAGAGTTTCTTTCTCTCACTATCCGTTTATTTTAAACAGATAAACACAGCTCAAAAACAAGGCCTGATAATGCGGATTTTTCATAGGTATTTTTAAAATGTTCGGTAACATAAAATGCATTTTGAAGGGACTCGGGAACTTGAAAAATCGTAACGGAATTCAACTTACTATGGACAAATGCCGGTTTTATTAAACGTCCAAGTTTTCCATTTCGCCGTATATGCCACTCAGAAGCTTTTGCGTTAAAACAGTCAATTTCATTATTAGGATTGAATGCAAATAGCGTTTTTTCTTCAACGACAAGTTCAAATAATTCACCATTCATCTTCAATAGTTCACTAAGTGAATCCATTGCTTTTTCATTAAACGCAAAAAATCCCGGTGTAATTTGCGTTATATCAGCAATTTTTTCAACGCCTTCCTGTGTTGCATATCGCATTAAAGGAGCTTGCCATAGCTGCAACTTTGAAGTGCCGTTTATCCACAGATTTCCACCGTCTAAATCTGCTTCATGTTCAGGGACCAACAAACGATAATTTTCCACGTCAAAAGAAACACTGTATACCTTCATGATGCTATTTCCTAATGTGAAATTAATGAATATCCAAAACGTCTATTACCATTAATGAAGCAAACTTTTATTACTCACTTTATACTTTTAAAGCATAAAACAAGTAGCAGAAAATTAACTTACCTAACGGTTTAGAAAGTTTTTTGATAATTGATAATGGCCTGTAAACTAAAGGTATTTTCAGGCTCTGTTTCTAGGTTATTAGCTAAATAAATTAAGTACTCACCGTTTTCTTGAAATATTTTCTCTCGCATTTTTCTCCCCTCTTTCCAAACAACTCCTTCAAGAGAATCAATATCAATCTCTATTATTTTAGCGCTATCAAATTTTGCTTGAGGTAAATAAAAGATAGAAGACTGTGAATCCTGAACAATATACCAATGGTTATTGGGCGTCCTAATTGACAGGCTACTTGGGTGAATCGCTGGCAGAGAAACCTTTAAAATATCTTGCTGCAAAGCTTTTTTGTCTATAGAAATACCATCCTCACCATTATATGAGCCCGTTTCAATAGATTGACATGAGATCAATAAAGGCAGAATAAAAAAGCCTAAATACTTATAAAACATGATAACTCCAACTAGAATGATACGTTCTGGATGACTTTAACTAATAAAAATCTGATTTTATTATCCTAAATTAACAAGTGTCTCGCACTTATTATTCTTATTTAATCACAACCCGCTTACGTGTTAAGGCTATCCCTAGAATGATTAACAACATTGCTGCTAGGCTTTGCCATTCAATAGCTTCTCCCAAAAGAAGTGCGCCAGTAAAATAGGCCACGATTGGAATCACATAATTAATGTATGAAAGGAACGTAGGACCTGCCGAACCAATAACTGCGAACAAAAGAATGGTGGCTAACGCAGTCGGACCGATACCTAACCACAACATAGATAACGAGGCTTTTAAAGAATAACTTTGTTGCCATGGTAAATCTTGCCACAGCCAAAATGGCACTATCACGATACTGGAAATAATCATCACGCCAGCCGATGTTACTACAGGGTGATAAGAAGGTAATCTTTTCACCAAAATGGCATTGATCGCATAACTAAAAGTAGCGAGTAAAATCAATAGTCCACTCAGCAAGTTACTATGAGTTCCTACTAACGACGGCCAAAGCACAATAGCCACGCCAGTAATACCTAACAAAAACCCAAAGATTTTAAAGCGATTAAGGCTTTCCCCTGATACAAAATAATGCGCCAAAATCATTGTCGCCAACGGCATAAATGCCATCAACAATCCTGTAATACCCGAGCTAACATCTTTCTGACCTGTTGAGATAAGAAGAAATGGCAACAAATTCCCCATCACCCCCATCAGTAAAAATACCGCCCAAGCCAACGGCTCCACAGGCAAGCGCCACCCCTTCGCATACATAAAGAGCGTTAGAATAATTGCCGCAATCAAAACCCTAAGCGAGACAATAGCCACAGGGCTAAAGCTTTGCAGTGAGACAGCGGTAAACATAAAAGACGTCCCCCACAGCAGAATGAGTAACAGCAGAAAAAGCCAATCTTTAATAGAAGGTGTGTAGTTGTGAGGCATGTATTTTATCCAATTAGCGTGTTTAATAGGTAAATATGACTAGAGAGTTTACCCGACAACCTCCCACTTTGGGGATAAATTTAATATGGCGAGAGTGAATACACAATGGTTAAAACCTGTAATCTATTGATTTTATTGAGATTAGCTAATGGGTTACCAAGACTATTATGCTTGTGGTTCTGAAACCACAACACTGTCATTTGCCCTTATGTACATCAAATGCTTGTCGTAAAAGCCGTTTCTCGCACAACCATGTTGCAACACTTTTTTGTAGATTGAAGCCACAAATATATCGGCTACGCTAAAGTCGTTACCCACTGCAAATCCTGATTCACAACAGATCGATATACTTAACTTTTCTAAGCAACGCATAATCCAGTCCCCACGAAGTCCTCGCTTTGAAGTCTCATCTAACTCTGGACGCATAAACCTTAATACTGTTCTGTTTTGGGGAGAGTGAATACTAGAGTTTACATACTCACAAACTCTGCGGATGTGAGTTTTTTCATTGAGGCTTTTGCCAAATAAGCTTGGATTAGGAAAGCGTTCTTCCAAATACTCAATAATTGCCATTGATTCAGAAAATACCGAGCCATCGACACAAAGAGATGGGACATAGCCAAAAGGATTTATATCTAGGTATGTTGTCGTTAGTTCGTCAGAGCTGATCTCAATTCTATCGTAACGTATACCCTTAAAATTGAGTACCCACTCCACCCTTTCAGAACTATTCGAGCCTTTTGCGCTATAGAGCGAAACTTCCATACATCCTCCCGAAAAGCATAACGCCTACAACACAGGTAAAATTGGAGTGCAACGGATATTTTATCCGAGTGTTTGTACTTGTTATGCGTCAAATGCAACAATGTCTCTGTTTGTGTTTTCAAAATAATCCAATAATGCGTCGTAACCATTTTCTAGCTTAATGCCATAGTGAGTTTCGTTTAATGGTACAACTAGATGAAATCTAAGTTCTCTATTGCCAACTGTTTCAATACTAGGCAAATCATCCAAAGCCATCGCTGGGATAGTTATTAATAGTGCAATCCAATTATGGTCATTAAAATAGCTATTCTGCGTTTTTACGGTATGCATTGAACAAAGATGAGCCGTTTGCTCATTGTATGACTGCACGGAAGCTAATTCTAAAGAAATCTTTTTAGCATCTCCGTCTGAGAAAGTTAAATAGCAATCATCTGATTCTAAAGGAAATGAGAAAATAAGGTTTATAGGATCTTTATCTTCTCCAACCTGAAAATATCCAGCCCTATAACCATTTGGAATTTCAAAGGCTTGCAAGGGCTTTTCGGAGCCTAATGCTTCTGATAGGTATAGGTATAATGAGCTTTCAAATTTAGAAAATTTCATACTTAGTCCGAATTGACGTATAACGCCAGCTTCTACAGCTGGAAATTGAGGAGGCCTGTCTTTTTAGGCCGGAATAATTGGAAGTCTGCAGTAAGCTTTTGTTATGTGATTTTTGCACTATAGCCACCTATTACATGCTGTACTTTCAACTATTCTCTTGTACACACTATCTTCGATAATGCTAGATTCACTAAGATTATCAAGAATAGACTCCAATTGTTCCAGATCTTCATGACATCCACAATTCTTACTCAAGGCTGGTTCTGCAACAGACAGAACTTCGCCAAAATCTTGAGATGATAACTTCGCATGTGCTTCCTTTAACTTTTCAGCAACTTGCTTTTTTAAAGAAAATAAGTCCTCTGTCTCATTCATTTGAGTAAGAATATTCTCGATATCTAAAATGTAAGAATTCATACCAAACCCTATTTCACATAACAGTATATTATCCATAATTCACGATAAGAACGGATTATGGAATATCAAAAATAGTAAAAATAGTAAAAATAGTAAAAATAGTAAAAATAGTAAAACAATAATAATTAAAACATTTCCTGTCAAAGCTTTATAAGAAAATAAGTCATTTTTTTATGCTTATTTAGAAGGCATTAACTTTGTAGAAACTAAGCACTGCGTCATACTCAGCTTTTTTGTGCTGAGTATGACGCAGACATAAATAAATTAAATATTATAAATCAATTAATTAGAAGTTTATCTATGTAGGAAGAGTGCATTTTAATGCTCACTTTCCACACAAAAAATAACACGATGCCATAAAACTCATTACAACGATGCAACACACAACAACAGTAATAAGAATCCATTCTTAAAGAGCGTTAAGCAAACGAGCCTGATATTTTACTTACCAAAGGTGGCTTAAAAGCCACGTCCCTAAAGCTCGATAATAAAGACATAAACGACACACAATACAGGAACGATCTCCCCACCGTTGAGCTTTCCCAAATGATGGATAACTTTCAGCAACAGCAAACAGGACGTTTGCTGTAAGTTCATCCGATACACGGACGTATCGTATGAACTGGTGCGTTAAGGAAGCTTATTTAAAAGGTATGAGCATCATTTGGATAAGAAAGCGATTCGGTGGCCAGTCTTTTTGCTTACTTTATTCTTCTGGTAAGAAAAAGTATGTCGCCGACAGGGCGAAATCACTGCAAATAACAATCAAGCTGACTAGATGAGCGCAGACGAGTTAAGGTTTAATGTGTTATTGCAGATTTTATAAGTTGGAAATATAAATCCCCACTGATTAACTTGTTATGCAATTTTACTCAAATCGTGATGCTAGTTTTTTGTATATTGCATCTTTATCACGCTTACCGATTGCTAAAACATACACTACAATTTCACCATCTATCACTTCATAGGCTAAGCGATAACCTGCTGTTCTAAGTTTAATTTTATAAACTGAATCATAACCACGTAGCTTAGCCGAAGGTATGTGTGGATTTTCAAGCCGCTCTGCTAATTTTTTCTTAAATTGACTTTGAATTGGTGGTGCTAATTTACTCCATTCTTTTTTAGCTGCAGGAAGAAATTTTAACTTATAACTCATCTAGGTTAACTTCCACAGCTTCCGACAAATCAGAACGACGAGCTTCAACCAACTTCCCAAGCTCATAGTCATCTAACATCTCCATTAAATTTTCATATGTTTCTGCTGGCACTAAGTAAGCAGCTGGCTTGTTGTGATTTAAAATTGCAATTGCAGAACCATCGGCCTCATTTAAAAGTGCTGTTGGGTTTTTCTTTAACTCTGAAATGCTCGCTGAACAGTCAGCTAGAACCTGCCTCATATTTACCACCAATTTAGTATTAATTTAAGCCCTAACTTTAGACCTCTTTTGACAGGAATGCTATTCTTTTTGCTTGTTGCAGAAAAGATCGTGGACAGGCACAAACTGATATTAGCAATATCAATTCATTACAATAAAAATTTGAACAATGTGGCTACGACAGCCCCACCGCTGAGCTTTCCCAATCTGTGAGTTTATTTTAAGTAAAGCCAAACAGGATGTTTGGATTAGTTGAGGCTAGTGCATGGAGCGATGTATGCTACAGCATAGTTTACGAGCGGATTAAGCTCTGCGTATCCTTTGCACGTCCGAAACGGTACGTTTAAAATAAGCGAATAGATTGGATTAGAAAGCGATTCGGTGGCCAGTCTTTTTGCCTCCTTTTTCTTCTGGTAAGAAAAAGATGGTCGCCGACAGGGCGAAAACACTGTTAATAAAAATAAAGCAGACAGGACGAGCGCAGACGAGCTGATGCTTTCAGCAAAAAGACTAAATACTGAAGTATCCATTTAGAAAAGAGGAATTTAACTTAACAAAGGTGGCTTAAAAGCCACGTCCCTAAAGCACTAGAATAAAAATATAAACGACACACAATACAGGAACGACAGCCCCACCGTAGAGCTTTCCCAAATCATTAATTGCTTTTAGCAAACCCAAACAGGACGTTTGGGTTAGGCTCGTTCTGGCCATGGATGGCCAGCAAGAGCCGGTGCGTTATAAAAGCAATTTATTATTTGGAGCAGAAAGCGATTCGGTGGTCAGTTTCTTTGCCAACTTTCTTTTCTGATAAAAGAAAGTTCGGTCGCCGACAGGGCGAAAACACTGTTAATAAACATCAAGCTGACTGAACGAGCGTAGACGAGCCATCAAAAAAACAGATCACAGCAAGTAATTTACTAACTATGCATTCCCACAGAGGACAATGGGAACAAGGAATCTTATTTACCAAAGGTGGCTTAAAAGCCACGTCCCAAAAACACAGCAACCTATTTATTAACTATGCAAAAACTATGCATTCCCACAGAGGACAGTAGGAACGAGGAAACAGTGAACAATGAGAACAAGAAATAGAAACTAGCCCTTTCACAGAAAACCAAAAACCTAACTCGCACTCGCTAATGCCAACTTAACCGCAAAACCCACAAACCCAATCCCAACACCACCAGCTGAAATCGAACTCACTTTTTTGCGTTTACGAAAACTCTCAGCTAATCGTTGCCCTGCATAAATCAACACAGTGAGATAAATGAAACTTAATGATTGAATGGTCAACGCTAATATCAAAAATGGGATCGCAGGTTGTGGGTAGTTAGGGTCAACAAACTGTGCAAAAAATGAAAGGAAAAATAAAATCGCTTTCGGGTTTAATAAGCTCACCAATAATGCTTTTTTAAAAGCTTTAGTGCCCGTTGTCTTTTTAATCTTAAGTGAGTTTTGTAATTGTTGTTCACCTTCTTGGCTTGAACTGCGCCATGAATTGATCGCATCACGTATCAGGTTGTAACCAATATAAATTAGATAAGCCGCGCCAAGATATTTGATCACACTAAAAATTGCAGGATACGTATTAATAACAGTCACAGCGCCTAAAGCTGTTGCTAAAATAAGAATTGAATCTCCCAACAACACACCAACAACGGCTGACCAGCCGACTTGTGCGCCTTGACGCGCAGCAAGCGCTAACACATAGAGCGAGTTAGGGCCGGGCAATAAAATCACAAATACAGCCCCAATAAAATAGGTTAGATAATTTAACACGCCCACGTTTTGTAAATTTAATAATTCCATACTCGACCTATTTTCAGAAATGACTAGCACACCAAGTTACTTAATCGTTTCTCATTAATAACCAGTTTTAAAAGCGACAAAATATAAACAGCTAAAATTTAATCAAATTAGGGCGTGGCTTTTAAGCTACTTTTTTCAAAAAAGCAGGATGAATCCTGCATCCCAACATCAAGTTATAAAGCGCTACTTTTAACTTAACTTTACCCTTTCAACTCAGTTAATTTCAAACGAATACGTTTAGCTGAAATTGGATATGGCGTGCCTAGTTGTTGTGCAAACAAGGACACTCTTAACTCTTCCAACATCCAATATACTTCAGCTAGTTCTGGGCTTTCCGTTTCATCGGTTAATAAGCTTTTACAGAGAGCACGGTAACGTTCTTCAAGATCATGTAACTCGATGGTATTGAGTCGGTCTTGGTTTGGATTAACCGGCAACTTCTCTAAACGTTTTTGTAATGCCAATAAGTAACGCTTAATATCGTTGAGTTTTGCTTCACCCACTTGGCAAACAAAGCCGGGGAAGATAAGACGTTCGAGTTGCGATTTAATATCGCCTTGTGCCACTAACATGCTTAAGTCAGCTTTGCCTTTTAGCTTTTTACTGACAGCATGAGCGAGTGTTAATACTTCTTCCACTTGCTGTGTGATCGCTAAAGTTTTATCTGCTAATTCTGCACGCACTTTTTCTTTCTGTATTTCAAATTCAGGCGCTTCTTGAGGATGAATTTCACCTTCTAAAATGGCATCCACGGCACAACTAATACAATCATCAATTAAGTCTTTCACTTGTCCGAATGGATTAAAGTACAAACCTAGCTTTGCTTTATTCGGTAAGCTTTGTTGTAAATATTTAATCGGTGATGGTACGTTTAATAGGATCAAACGACGCACACCGGCTTGGTTAAAACGCTTGGCTTTTTCTTCGCTATCAAATAATTCTATCGCGACACTTTTGTTTTTATCCACTAACGCTGGGTAAGCTTTGACTTCATAACCGCCGTGATCTTTTTTGAATGACTTCGGTACTTTCCCAAAATCCCATTCCGTTAAATCTGATTTTTCAATGCCTTGTTTAGACACTTTAGATAGCGTTTGTTTTACTTTGCCTTTTAGGTCATGTTGTAGCTGTTTTAAATCAGTGCCTACTGCGACGCTTTTTTGTTTATCGTCAATGACATTAAACTTCATACGTAAATGCGTAGGTAATGCATTTATATCCCATGCATCGTCAGGAATTCGTACGCCTGTCATTCGTAACAATTGCTTTTCAAAGGCTTCCAATAAAGAACCTTGTAACGGCGCTAAATTCGCCATCGCTGCTTCTGCGTAGTTGGGCGCAGGTACAAAATTACGACGAATTGGTTTCGGTAGCGTTTTAATTAAAGCAACAAGTAACTCTTCACGTAACGCAGGAATTTGCCAATCAAACCCTTGATCGGATATTTGATTCAATAACGCTAAGGGAATATTCACCGTCACACCATCTTGCGCTGTGCCTGGTTCAAAGGCGTAATTAAGCTGTAAACGGAAGTCACCTTGCTGCCAATGATCTGGGTAAGCATTCGCAGTCACTTTATCAGCATCATGCGCCATTACTTGATCGCGCTGATAGTTTAGTAAATCAGGCTGTTGTTTCTTCTCTTTATTCCACCAGCTATCAAACTGCTTCGCGCTGCAGACATTTTGCGGCACGATTTCATCGTAAAATAAGAACAAGGTTTCATCGTCCACTAAAATATCGCGGCGACGAGACTTATGCTCTAACTCTTCAATATCATTTAATAACGCTTGGTTATCTTTGAAGAATTGATGACGCGTTTCAAACTCCCCTTCTACTAAAGCATGGCGAATAAATAATTCTCGACAAAGCACTGGGTCAATATGCGTGTAAATCACTTTGCGTTTACTGACTACAGGAATGCCATATAACGTTTGTGTTTCAAAGGCTCCCACAACGCCCGATTTTTTCTGCCAATGAGGTTCAGCATAACTACGCTTTATTAAATGTTGCGCTTGATGTTCAACCCATTCCGGTTTGATACGTGCGGCAACTCGAGCAAATAGTTTTGAGGTTTCAACAAGCTCTGCAAACATGCCCCATTTAGGCTGTTTCTTAAATAAACCAGAACCAGGGAACATAAAGAATTTACTGTTACGTGCGCCTAGATATTCTGCATCTTTGTCTTTTAAACCAATATGCGAGAGTAAACCTGCTAATAACGCTTGATGAATACTGTCAAAGTTAGCGGGTTCACTGCTCACTTTTATATCTAACTCATCGGTTACTTGTTTGATTTGCGTGTAGATATCTTGCCATTCGCGTACACGCATATAGGCTAAGAAATCCTTTTGGCACATCTTACGGAACTGGCCACTGCTCAATTCTTGACGTTGTTCGTTAATGTAATTCCATAGATTTACATAAGTAATAAAGTCTGAATCTTTGTCTTGGAAACGTCTATGTTTTTCATCGGACGCTTGTTGTTTATCCATTGGACGTTCACGCGGATCTTGAATACTTAATGCCGCACTGATCACCATCACTTCGTGCACACAGTTAAATTCTTTCGCTGCTAATATCATTCGCGCTAAACGCGGATCGACAGGTAATTTAGCAAGTTGACGCCCTAATGGTGTGAGTTTTTTACGTGGGTCTTTGGCTTTTAGGTTAACCGCGCCGAGCTCTTCTAATAGACTTAAACCATCTTTAATATTTCTATCTTCAGGCGGCTCTACAAAGGGGAATTTATTTAACTCACCCAAACCCAACGATAACATTTGTAAAATAACTGACGATAAGTTGGTACGTAAAATTTCAGGATCGGTAAATTCAGGACGCCCGTTAAAATCTTCTTCGCTAAATAAGCGAATACACACACCTTCACTGACACGACCACAACGTCCTTTACGCTGATTTGCGCTGGCTTGCGATATTGCTTCGATTGGTAAACGTTGTACTTTAGTACGATAGCTATAACGGCTAATACGCACAGTTCCCGTATCGATAACGTATTTAATGCCGGGAATGGTTAAAGAGGTTTCAGCAACATTGGTCGCTAATACAATACGTTGACCTCGATGCCCTTGGAATATTTTGTTTTGTTCCGCCACACTCAAACGTGCAAACAAAGGTAACACTTCCGTATCGCGTAATTTACGTTTAGTTAATGCTTCAGCCGTATCGCGAATTTCACGTTCACCATTCATAAAAATAAGAATGTCACCGCGACCTAAACTCTGTAATTCATCAACCGCTTGGAAAATGCCTTCAATTTGGTCGCCTGCTGCGTATTCTTCTAACGGACGATATAAGGTTTCTACAGGGAAAGTACGACCTGACACTTCGATAATAGGCGCAGCTTTACCGCGTTTATCACAAAAGTGTTGCGCAAAGCGTTCTGGGTCAATGGTCGCTGAGGTGATGATCACTTTTAAGTCTGGACGTTTTGGTAATAGGCGTTTTAAATATCCCATTAAGAAATCGATATTCAAACTACGCTCATGCGCTTCATCGATGATGATCGTATCGTACTGACTTAAGAATTTGTCGTTTTGGATTTCGGCTAATAAAATACCGTCGGTCATTAATTTAATGTAAGACTTGTCGCTGACTTTATCGGTAAAACGAACACGATAACCAACGGTTTCACCTAACTCAGAGTCAAGTTCATCAGCGATACGATTGGCAACCGTACGCGCCGCTAAACGCCTTGGTTGTGTATGACCAATTAAGCCTGATACGCCACGCCCAAGCTGTAAACAGATTTTAGGAATTTGCGTGGTTTTACCAGAGCCTGTTTCACCTGCGATAATCACCACTTGGTTATTCGCAATCGCTTCGGCTATTTCATCTTTCTTTTCACTGACAGGTAAGTTGGGATAAGTGACTTCAGGCAAATTATCTAAACGTTGCTTACGTTTATCCATCGACACTTGAATATCGATAGCAATTTTAGTCAGACTTTCTTCTACTTTTCCTGGTGTTTTAAGGTTTTTAAGATCGTCGATACGTCGCTTTAAGCGAAATTGATCTTTATATAACACGTCATTTAAATGGTCTTTCAAAGTAGTAGCAGAAATGGTCAAAACAAATACCTAACAGAAACAAAAAACCGATCCTAGCAAGGCTATTGTAAAAAGGATAGTAACAGTGGGAGCTTTCTTTTTTGAATTATAAAATATATGCTTTTTACAATAATTTACACTTATTATAATCTAGGTTCAGAAATATTTTTTGCGCTTTATAACTCAATCGGATCGGATATGACTTTTAAAGACAATCCCGCTTTTCGCTGCAAAGCAATTTCTTTTTCTAACAAACCAAAAAACTCACCATTTTTAAATAAACTAGCAGGCAAAATCATGTGTAATTCTTGCCCATGATAAGAAATCTTGGTGCTTTGCAATGGAAATTCACGACGCCCCATGGTTAAAATAATAGCCAGTCGTAACAGTTGTATGAGCTGTAAATACTTTTCTTGAGTTAACAAGTCAAAGGATTTGATGAAATCAATTTTCCCACGGTGATGCCCCACCATTGACGATATGATTTGTTGCTCTTGTTCACTAAAACCAGGCATAGTTGAATTTTCTAAAATATAAGCACCATGTTTTTGTCTTTTTTTAGAGTTAATATTTAAACCTATTTCATGTAATAGAGACGCATATTGTAAGAACATGAAAGCACTATCTGAAAGTTTATTATTCTGCGCGATTAGTTGCTCGTTAAATAGTTGTAATTGTAATAAAACACGCTTACTAAAAACTTGGTCGACATTATGTAAATCGAGTAAATTGTTAACAGTACGATCACGTGGTGCAATATCTTCTTGAGTATTGTTTAACCCATACAATACTCCTTCTCGTAAAGCAGCACTGCTGACTTCGATTTCTTTTATTGCAAAAAGATCCATCAGGCTACTAATGATACTCAACGCACTTGCTATAATAACAAAACGACTTAGCTCCAAAGACTCTAAACGAATATTATCTCCGTTTTTAGATTTAATAAAACGTTGAATTAAACGCCTAACACGCTTCTCAGTAATATGACTATCACCATATATTTCAAGCATAATTTGCTTTATTGATTTAAAGGAGCCTGAGGTGCCTAAAACACTCTTCCAACCAATAGCAGTACATTCAGCTAAGATAGGTAATAATGCCTTACGAGCACCAGCTTGTGCTAAACGCATTGTTTTTTCTGTAACAATACCATCACTAAAATAACGTTTAGAAAACGACCGAGAGCCAATTTCAATGCTCTTAGTAAACTTGGTTCTAAATCGTTTACCAATAATTAACTCTGTACTTCCACCACCTATATCAACCACTAACGTTGTGCCTTTAATAGGGTAAGTATGCGCAACACCTTGGTAAATTAATTTAGCTTCATTTTCACCACTGATGATTTTAATAGGATAAGGGAATATTTTTTTTGCTCTATCAAGAAACTCAGCACGATTTTTTGCAACACGTAATGTATAGGTTGCAACCACGCTTACATCTTGACACACTACGCCTGTTAATTGCTTCTTAAACTCAGCTAAGCAATCAAGGCCTCTTTGCATTGCTTTTTCCGATAAGTACAAGTTTTTATCCAAACCACTGGCTAAACGAACGCTACTCTTTTTAGTTAAAACTGTTTGGATACACCCTGTGAGCTCTCTAGCAATGACTAAATGAAAACTATTAGAGCCTAAATCAATAGCAGCTAAATAACGCTCACCACTCATAGGCACCCCTTTATACTTTCTGGAGAAGTATCGGATTGTTGATACTCCCCTTTAAGGTAATCATAAATAACCATTTGAGAGCGAAACGGCGCTTCATTTTCACAAGTTAAATACTTATTCGCTTGCTCTGCATCTAATATTCTCGCTTTACAATTATCAGATAGTTGAATATTAATAATATCGACAATACTTTTTTGGACTTTAGGACAATAAATAGGACAGCCCACTTCAATACGTCGCTCTATGTTACGAGTCATCCAATCGGCAGAAGAAATATAAACTCGTTGTTCGCCACCATTAGAAAATATATATACTCGAGCATGCTCTAAATAACGGTCAACGATACTGATCGCTGAAATATTTTCACTTTGTCCCTTAATACCAGTTGCTAATGCGCAAATCCCCCTAATAATTAAAGTCACTTTTACACCAGCATTATTTGCTTGATAGAGTTTTTGAATAAAGATGTCATCAACTAGGTTGTTAAGCTTGAGTGTGATTTCACTTGGAAAACCTTTCTCTGCAAAATCAATTTCTTTATCAATAAGCTCAGTTAATTTATGACGACTATTACTTGGCGATACAATAAGATGTTTAAATTCAAATTGTAAATATGGATGCTTTATAAATTTAAATACTTGTGCAGCTTCTTTGGTGATTTCAGGTGCACAAGTAAATAAGCTAAAGTCCGTATAAATAGTTGCATTTTTTTCATTAAAGTTACCACTTCCAATATGCGCATAACGTGCTAATTTTTTATCTTCTTTTCTAGTAATAACACAAAGCTTTGCATGTACTTTTAAATTGTTAATACCATAGCTGACTTCGACCCCTGCGTTAGATAATTTTTCCGCCCATTGAATATTAGCTTCTTCATCAAAACGTGCTTGTAACTCAATATTTACATGGACTTTTTTACCATTTTTTACCGCTTCGATTAATGCGGCAATCACTGCTGAACGTTTAGCAACCCGATATAGACAGATTTCAATCTGTGTAACTTGTGGGTCAAATGCCGATTGTCTTAGCCATTCGGTAAAGTAATTAAATTTATGGTATGGGTAATACAATAAAATATCCTGCTCTTTAATAGCAGCGGTCAAGTTACTATGTCCATTAAATGCATCATGGTTTAAGGCAGGTAGTTTTTCATACTCTAACGTACTTGCCCCAATAGATGGGAACTGTAAAAAGTCTTTAAAACTTAAATAGCGATCTCCTTCATTAAGCCGTTTATTAGACTTAATTTTTAATCCTTTTTTTAACACTTCAAGCATAGACTCTGGCATTTTTCGGTCATAAACTAAGCGAACGGGTTCAGCATTTAAACGCGTCCGTAAACCACTCGATACGCTTTCAAATAGACTTTGATTTATTTCTCCGTGCACTTCAAATTCTGCATCACGAGTCAGCTTGATTGAATACGTTCGTATAGAATCAAAATCATAAAAAACATTAAATATTTGTGGCAAACAATGACGAATAATATTATCGATTAAAATAATATTTTTTTGCACTATTTTATCTGGTGCAGGAAGCTCTATAAAACGAGGAACCTCACTTGGCACTTCAACTAAAGCAAAATGACTTGGTTGATCTACTTTACGTATCTCAACCATTAAATAAGTACAATCATTCTTAATTTGTTCAATAAGATTAATTTTATCGGTAATCATTAAAGGGTGAATATGGCTACTTAACTGATCTTGAAAGTATTTTGTTAACCATTGTTGGTGAAATTCATTTAATTGTTTTTCGTTAATTAAATCGATGTTATTTTCACTTAACTGAGCCAATAGTTCTTGGTAAGTATGGTCAAATTCATCTTGTAATTGTTTCACTTTATCTTGAATAGCAACAAACAACTCTTTTGCTGCTTCTTTTTGTTTTAGCTGACTAAGAAAGGCAACACGACGAACACTGGCAACTCGAACACGATAGAATTCATCAATATTACTTGAATAAATACCTAAAAAACGTAATCGCTCCAATAAAGGAACATTTTTATCTTGTGCTTCCTGTAAAACCCTTTGGTTAAAAGACAACCAGCTTAATTCTCTGTCCAAGTATTGTTTTTGTTCTATTAGCATAAGCTTTCACTCTAAGATTAAATGACCTTAGCGATATAATAATAATAAAACATTGCAACAATATGACTAAAACTAATTTAAGATGATTAAATTTTAAAATTCATTAGGCGAGTATGTTATACCAATCGCGATAAATAGCTTATCTATTTTACACTGACTAAAACAGTTTCATTCAGGCAATAAAAAACCCTCTGCTTATAAAGGAGAGGGTTTCTTTAACTAGCTTACTTTATTTAAAGGTAAGCCTTAGTCAGCCATCATTAACGAATCGTTGATACATTCAAGGTTAGAATCACCCATTAAGTACGTATCGATTGCGCGTGAAGCTTCACGACCTTCGTTAATACAACGAACGATCAATGATTGACCTGTACGCATATCACCAGCGGCAAAAACGCCTTCTTGCGTAGTTTGGTAATCGTTAGTTTTAACGTTACCGCGCTCATCTAAGCCAATTTCTAACTGTGCTAAAACACCTGTTGGTTCTGGGTGTAAGAAACCCATTGCCAAGAAGGCTTTAGTACAAGGAATTGAACGTACAGAACCTTCAATTTCTTTAAAGTTAGGACGTTGACCCGGTGCTGCTTCTTCCCATTCGATATCTGCAACCACTAACTCTTTAACGTTTCCGTTTTCATCACCGATGAATTCTTTAGTTAGGATTGACCAATGACGATCCACACCTTCTTCGTGAGAAGTCGTTGTTTTTAAGATCATTGGGTACGAAGGCCAAGGCATATTAACAGTACGTTTTTCAGGTGGAATCGGCATGATTTCCACTTGTGTTACAGACGCAGCGCCGTGACGATTAGAAGTCCCCACACAGTCAGAACCTGTATCACCACCACCGATAACTACAACGTGATCATCTTTAGCGAAGATTTCTTCAGTCTTAAGATCCATTCCGTTTGCTCGGCGATTATTTTGACCTAAGAATTCCATCGCAAAATGAACACCTTTTAAGTCACGACCTGGAATTGGTAAATCACGTGGCACCGTAGAGCCACCTGTTAATAGCACAACATCAAACTGCTTACGCAATTCTTTAGCATCAAAATCAACACCAATATGTGCATTCACAACCATTTTAATACCAGCCGCTTCCATTACCGCGATTTTACGGTCGATAACGTCCATGCCTAGTTTAAAGTCTGGAATACCAAAACGTAATAAACCACCTACTTTTTCATCACGCTCATAAACTGTCACAGTGTGACCTGCTGAGTTTAATTGCTCTGCTGCTGCAAGACCAGCTGGACCAGAACCTATGATTGCAACGGTTTTACCGCTACGAGCAGTTGGGATTTTTGGTTTAACGTAACCATTTTCATACGCTTTTTCTACGATTGATTTTTCAATATTACAAATCGTAATTGGATCTTGGTTAATACCCAAAACACATGAACTTTCACATGGTGCTGGACAAACTCGACCCGTAAATTCAGGGAAGTTATTAGTAGAGCTTAGGATTTCCCAAGCTTCTAACCAACTACCACGGTAAACCGCATCATTGAATTCAGGAATGATGTTACCAATCGGACAACCGTTGTGACAGAAAGGAACACCACAGTCCATACAACGAGATGCTTGGTCATTAACTTTTTCACCAAACACATCGTTTTGTACAAACTCTTTATTATTTTTTAGACGCTCTTCAACCGATATTTTCGGTGGAAGTTCACGACCTAATTCTAAAAATCCAGTAGGCTTACCCATTATGCTTCTCCTTTCGCTCTAGCTGCTAATGCTGCCTTATAATCACGCGGCATAACTTTAACAACCTTAGCTAAACTTGCTTCAACATCTGCAAGGAATGCAGCAGCTTGATTCGACTCAGTTAACTCTAAATGTTTAGTGACTTTAGCAATTAATAAGTCTTTATCTGCTTGCTCTAGAGGATCTAAATCAACCAGTTCCATATTACAGTTAGCTTTGAATGAATCGTCTTGGTCCCAAATATAAGCAACACCGCCACTCATACCAGCTGCAAAGTTACGACCTGTTGAACCAAGGTTAATCATGATTCCGCCAGTCATGTATTCACAACCGTGGTCACCGATACCTTCAACAACCACTTCTGCGCCCGAGTTACGTACACAGAAACGTTCGCCAGCCATACCATTAATGTAAGACTCACCTGATGTTGCACCGTAGAAACATACGTTACCCACGATGATGTTGTCTTTAGCGACTAAGATAGATTTACGGTAAGGATAAACAACGATTTGTCCGCCAGATAAACCTTTACCCCAGTAATCGTTCGCATCACCTTCAACAGTAAACTCAACACCTTTTGCAAGGAAACAACCAAATGATTGACCCGCAGAACCTGTGAATTTAACTTGCATTGGTTTTGGTAAACCACTGTCATTGTAGACTTTAGAAATTTCGTTAGAAAGCATGGTTCCACATGAACGGTCGATATTAGTAATAGGGAATTCACCCGTTACCGCTTCGCCTTTTTCAAGTGCAGGTTTTGCTAGCTCGATAAGTTTTCTATCCAATACGGCTTCAAGATTATGTTTTTGAGTCGTTTGGTTGAACATGCCGTCTTCAGCTTTACCTTGTTGTTTGAACAAGATAGTACTTAAGTCTAAGTTCTTATATTTCCAATGTGTTACATCGTCACGTACTTTAAGGTTTTGCGTTTGACCAACCATTTCAGTAATTGTTTTGTAACCTAATGCAGCCATGTTTTCACGCATGCCTTGCACCATGTAATTGAAGAAAGTAACGACATCATCTACACGACCGTCGAAACGTTCACGTAATGTTTTGTTTTGTGTTGCGATACCAACAGGACAGGTATTCAAGTGACACTTACGCATCATGATACAACCTTCAACCACTAATGCTGCTGTTGCTACGCCCCATTCTTCAGAACCTAATAACGCTGCAATGGTTAAATCGCGTGGCGTTTTCATCTGACCATCTGCTTGTAAAACGATACGATTACGTAAGCCGTTTTTCATTAGCGTTTGATGCGCTTCAGATAGACCTAATTCCCACGGTAAACCCGCATGACGAATAGATGATAATGGTGATGCACCTGTACCGCCGTCAAAGCCAGCGATTAAGATAACGTCAGCTTTTGCTTTAGCAACACCTGAGGCAATTGTACCTACACCCGCTTCAGATACTAATTTAACGTTAACACGACCAGCGCGGTTAGCGTTTTTCAAATCGTAGATAAGCTGTGCTAAATCTTCGATTGAGTAAATATCATGATGCGGTGGTGGTGAAATTAGACCAACACCTGGCGTTGAGTGACGAGTACGACCAATCCAGTCATCCACTTTGTGACCTGGTAATTGGCCACCTTCACCTGGTTTAGCGCCCTGAGCCATTTTAATTTGGATTTCAGCTGCGTTAGTTAGGTAGTAAGAAGTTACACCGAAACGACCTGATGCAACCTGTTTGATTGCAGAACGTTCCCAGTCGCCGTTTTCTTTTGGTAAGAAACGAGCTGGATCTTCACCACCTTCGCCCGAGTTCGATTTAGCACCGATACGGTTCATCGCGATAGCTAACGTAGAGTGAGCTTCATGTGAGATAGAGCCGAAACTCATCGCACCTGTTGCAAAACGCTTAAGAATATTTTCAGCTGGTTCAACTTCATCAATTGAAATTGGACCTGATTCTTTAGGTACAAATACAAACTGACTACGTAGTGTTGCGGCATCATCACCTTGCTGATCAACCGTTGCAGCGTATTGCTTAAATTGTTCGTAATTTTTGTTACGCGTTGACTCTTGTAATAACGAAATCGTTGTTGGGTTAAATAGATGTTTCTCACCACGTTGTTTCCACTGGTAAACACCACCCACATCAAGACGTTGAACAGGTACAGCACGTAATGGGTAAGCAAAACGATGACGCACTAAAATTTCAGAGGCGATATCGTCAATAGACATACCTTGAATACGCGTAACCGTGCCTTTAAAGTAAGCGTCAACGACAGCTTTACTAATACCTAATGCTTCAAATATTTGCGCACCTTGGTAAGACTGAATGGTTGAAATACCCATTTTCGAGAAGATCTTCAATAGACCTGCATCGATAGCAGATTTGTAAGATTTGAAGATATCATCAACAGACTTATCTGCAGGTAAACGGTTTTTAGATTGTAAATCAACAATCATTTCTTCAATTAAGTAAGCATTTACAGCAGACGCACCGTAACCAATAACGGTTGCAAAATGATGTGTTTCACGTACGTCACCTGTTTCAACTACGATATCACATAGCGCACGAAGGCCACGTTTAATTAAGTAGTGATGTACCGCACCTGTTACTAACATAGCAGGAATCGGTGCATGGTCAGAGGTTGCATTACGGTCAGAAAGAATAATGATTTCGTAACCATCATGAACAGCATCTTCTGCATAACGACAAATACGATCTAACGCTTTCTTCAATTTACCCGGCTCACCAGAAGCAGCAAATAAAGTTTCTAACGTTTTAGCTTGTAGATGTTTGTCATCTAATGCATTAATTTTTTGTAATTCAGCGTTACTTAATACTGGAGACTCAAGTTCAACTTTATGACAATGCTCAGGCGTTTCAGATAATAAGTTTTTATCTTTACCTAAATAAGTATTTAGCGACATAACCATACGCTCACGAATCGGATCGATTGGTGGGTTAGTCACTTGCGCAAATAATTGTTTAAAGTAATGAGATAAATGCTGAGATTGATGAGAAAGCACCGCTAACGGCCAATCCACACCCATCGCACCTAACGGCTCTTTACCATCACGAAGCATTGGTAATACGATTTCAGATACTTCTTCTGAAGTCACACCGAAACCTTGTAGACGTTTAACCAGTTTACCGGCATCAGGTTGAATATTACGTTCAAGTGCTGCTGGTTGCTCTTCTAATTTAACTAGGTTATCAGATAACCATGTTTCGTATGGCTGTCTTGCTGCAATATTGTCTTTTACTTCTTCATCAGAAATAATGCGCCCTTGCTCAAGGTCAGCAACAAAAATACGACCAGGTTGTAAACGACCACGAGACTTAATGTTCTCTGGTTCAATTTCAACAACACCTGATTCAGATGCCATGATTAAGAAATCATCTTTAGTCACACAGTAACGTGAAGGACGTAAACCATTACGGTCAAGCGTTGCACCTACTTGAACACCATCAGTGAAACAAACGGACGCTGGGCCATCCCAAGGTTCCATTAAGTTTGCATGGTATTGGTAGAAAGCACGACGTTTTGGATCCATGTCTTTATTTTCTTGCCAAGCTTCAGGAATCATCATCATTAATGCATGAGGAAGGCTTCGGCCAGAAAGCACTAATAATTCTAACGCCATATCGAAACTTGCAGAATCTGACATACCATCTGTACAGATTGGCATTAACATGTCTAATTCGCTACGCGTAAAGAATTCAGCTTCAAGTAACGCTTCACGCGCTTTCATCCAGTTGATATTACCGCGAACCGTATTGATTTCACCATTATGGGCGATGTAACGGAACGGCTGCGCTAAACGCCAGCGAGGGAATGTATTTGTCGAGAAACGAGAATGAACCAAAGCTAAAGCAGTTACCATGCTTGGATTTTGTAAATCCAAGAAGTACTGAGGTACTTGCTCAGTGGTTAACTGACCTTTATAAACGATAGTTTTGTAAGAGAAAGTATTAATGTAGAAGTTATCTTCAATACCTTGCACAGACTCTAAACAAATGCGCGTTGAGTAATTACGTAGAATGAATAGTTTACGCTCTAAAACCTCTGGCTTCATATCTGGACCGCCAGTCACAAACATATGTTCGAACTGTGGTTCACTACTTAGAGGATCATCACCAATCATTGAATTATCAGTAGGAAGAACACGGTAACCAATGACTTCAAGGCAAAGACGCTCAGCAGTTCGCTCTAAGATTTCACGACATTGATCTCGATGATGTTCATCTTTCGGGAATAGGATGGTACCTACGCCGTACTGATCAAATTTAGGAAGCGTGATGCCTTCTTTTAAAGCTTCATTTACTAAAAACTCATGTGGTTTTTGTAAAAGAATACCAGCTCCATCACCGCTGCATGGATCACAACCTTGACCACCACGGTGCTCCATACGTGCAAGCATATCTAAAGCTTGTGTCACAATCTTGTGAGACTTGCTGTTTTTTAGATGTGCTACGAAACCGATACCACAGGCATCGTGTTCCATTTCAGGCACATAAAGGCCTTGAGCGTTTTGCTCTTTATTAGTCATAAACATGTCCTTCAAGGTAAAGCAATAAGGTCTTTTTTATCGTTTACCTAATGTTCGAGGTACTACACACAACTTATTCTTGAGTCATCCCGTTGGCGCCCAAAAAAAAGCAATTAATTTGTTACTTAACACTTAAGTGTCTCTGGAAAGTTCACAAAGAGCTTAAGCTACTAAGGCAGGCTACTGTTTAGGTAGGGGGTACTTAGTAATAAACTTCTCTTGATTAAGAAAAAACGCGCATAAGATGTCTATAAGTACAGGCTTATATCATATTTTTGTGTTCACCATCTCTATACGGCTGTTATTTTCACCACATTCTATCGTTTTCAAGAGAAAAAATCCAACATTTTTATGCACTTTGTTACATATTTTCCATCTTCGCTATAGCCCAACTAAACACTAGACTCCTTGAAAGTAACAAATCCTTAAAATGCTTGAAGTCAAGATAACACATAGCTCAAAACAAGATCTATTGCACAGAGCAAGGAAGTCGTTACATTTGGTTACATAAAAAAACACATCTTTAATGTGAATTTATACCCAAAAAAAATGAATATAAATTCAAAATGAATTTTTTTATAATTTAAAACAATTAAAAAAAGCGGCCTAACTCTTGCGTAAATCCCCTGTTAGAAAAAAGATGAACTCATACGCCGCAAGCTTTACAGTCTATTTGTTTAAATAATAACCTCTTCTATAAAAAAATAAAGCACAAAAAACAGACAATTCGCTTTATAAAAGAAAAAGCGTAAAATACTTCTTTTTCTAATAATTGTGCACCTATGAAATCTCCCCCATTTTTTCAAAAACCAGAAAACTTACTCCTCGCGATGGCGTTTATCATGCCATTAATATTTTCTGTTTGGATGGTACTGCTTAATAACTTTGTTGTTGAAAAAGCTAACTTTACAGGAGTAGAAATTGGTATTTTACAAAGCTTACGTGAAGTGCCTGGATTTTTAGCTTTCACTGTCATTTACGTTTTGTTATTCATTAAAGAGCAACGCCTTGCAATCCTTTCGCTTGGCATCACAGCTGTAGGCGTCGCAATCACAGGTTTTTTCCCACAAGTAATGGGGTTATATTTGACTACTATGTTAATGTCGATTGGATTCCACTACTTTGAAACGGTGAATCAATCATTAACATTACAATGGATTGATAAAGCTAAAACACCACATTTTTTAGGAAGAATTCTCTCAGTTAAAGCAATGGCTTCACTTCTTGCTTATGCAAGTGTTTGGATCTTGATGGATTACTTTAATGTTAGCTATCAAACGACTTACCTAGCCTTTGGTGGTTTAGGTTTGATACTCACTATTATATTGGCTTCTGCTTTTAAACAATTTCCACCTCTAACAGAGCAAAACAAAAAATTCATTCTAAGAAAACGTTATTGGTTATATTACGCACTCACTTTCTTTAGTGGTGCACGCAGACAAATATTCGTTGTGTTTGCAGGATTCTTAATGGTTGAAAAGTTCCATTACAGTGTTGCTGAAATCAGCGCCCTATTCTTAATTAACTACGTATTTAATTGGTTATTTGCCGCTAAGATTGGACGATTGGTAGGACACTTTGGAGAGCGATCTATATTAGTGTTTGAATACACTGGCCTTATGATTCTATTTATTTCCTACGGTTTGGTTGAGAACAGCACGGTTGCGGCTTCACTTTATGTTATCGATCATCTCTTCTTTGCTTTAGCGATTGCCATTAAAACTTACTTTCAAAAAATAGCCAATCCTGAAGATATTGCAGCAACGGCTGGTATTAGTTTTTCAATTAACCATATTGCAGCTGTCGTTATTCCTGTTTTTCTCGGCTTATTATGGATAGGCAATCCGTCATGGGTTTTTTATTGTGGTGCTGGCTTTGCTTTATGTTCGTTAACTTTGTCTTTCTTGATCCCTAGAAATCCAGCGAAAGGTAATGAATTCACTTATCAGAAAAGAGAAGCGTAAACAGTGCAAGAGTTTCAACAGAACATTTACACCATTCTCGCTTATTTAGAAGTCGGAAAGTTAACCACTTATGGGCAATTAGCAAAGCGAGCTGGATTTCCACATCATTCTCGTCATGTTGGAAAAGTATTATCAAAGTTACCAAAGGACACACGTTTGCCTTGGTATCGCGTGGTTAATTCGCAGGGTAAAATTTCTTTATCAGGTGAATCTTTTTTAAGACAAAAAATACACTTAGAGAAAGAAGGTATTGAAATAACTGATGAAGGTAAAATAGTGAATTTCAAACAATATTTAGATTAACTTATTCGTTACCAACTCAAACAAAAAGCCCCTGTTAATATGAATTAACAGGGGCTTTTTTAAATCGATTCTAATGTTTAGACGACTATAACCGCTTTATTTTAAATGCGGAGTATTCGTTGTGACATGTAAGTTCTGTGCACGGTGACGCAATGTGTGGTCAAGTAACGTAATTGCCATTTGTGCTTCAGCAATCGGTACAGCACGAATGCCCACACAAGGATCGTGACGACCTTTAGTGATCATATCAGTCGCTTCGCCATCAGTCGTAATAGTACGACCGGGAATAGTTAAGCTAGACGTAGGTTTTAATGCAATTGAAGCAATAATATCTTGCCCAGTTGAAATACCACCTAATACGCCACCAGCATGATTTGATTGAAAGCCTTCAGGCGTCATTTCATCACGGTGCTCAGTGCCTTTTTGATTTGCAACAGCGAAGCCATCACCAATCTCTACACCTTTAACTGCATTAATACTCATTAAAGAATGTGCCAATTCAGCATCTAAACGGTCAAATACAGGCTCACCTAAACCGACAGGTACGCCAGAAGCAACCACAGTCACTTTAGCGCCAATTGAGTTACCTTCTTTAATGAGTGCTTTCACACAATCTTCTAATTCAGTTAGCTTTGAAGTATCAGGGAAAAAGAATGGATTGTTTTCAACTTCACTCCAGTCAATCGTATCAGGCGTAATATCTCCCATTTGACTTAAGTAAGCTCGAATCTCAATACCAAATTGTTCTTTTAAGTATTTCTTCGCAATCGCACCCGCAGCAACACGCATTGCAGTTTCACGCGCCGATGAACGACCGCCACCACGGTAATCGCGGTGTCCGTATTTCTGATGGTAAGTGTAGTCAGCATGTCCCGGACGGAATAAATCTTTAATTGCTGAATAATCTTTAGAACGTTGATCTGTGTTTTCGATGATCAAACCAATGCTACAACCAGTTGTTTTACCTTCAAAGACACCTGAAAGAATCTTAACTTGATCCCCTTCTTGGCGCATTGTTGTGTAACGAGATTGACCCGGACGACGACGATCTAAATCATGTTGCAAATCAGCTTCAGTGATTTCTAACCCCGGCGGGATCCCATCAATAATACAACCCAAAGCTGCACCATGACTCTCACCAAAAGTAGTCACTTTAAAAACTTGACCAATACTGCTTCCTGCCATTTTTTAATTCCTGCTTATCAATTTTTATTTTAAAAGGTAGTTAAGAAAAGGTGCTCAATTACACCTTCTCATTTAAATTTTAATGTTATCTAATTGTGCTTTAGTTAGTGCAAAGACGCCATGTCCGCCAATAGAAAACTCAATCCATTGGAAAGGAATTTCTGGGTAAGCCGCTTGCAAATGAACTTGAGAGTTCCCAACTTCTACAAACAAAACACCGTCTGTATTAAGCATAGCACCTGCTTGGCGTAACATATCTCTAACTAAATCGAGCCCATCATGACCACAAGCTAACCCCAATTCAGGTTCATGCTTATATTCTTCTGGTAAATTTGCCATATCTTCTGCATCCACATAAGGTGGATTAGAAACGATTAAATCGTATTTTTCATTTTCGATGCCACTGAATAAATCAGATTGAATAGGGAAAACCTGTTGTGAAACACCATGATTTTGAATATTAATATCAGCCACTTCTAACGCATCTTCGGATAAATCAACCGCATCCACTTCTGCTTCTGGAAATTCATAAGCACAAGCAATCGCAATACAACCACTGCCAGTACATAAATCTAAAATACGCTTAGGTGATTTTTTCACCCAAGGTGCAAACTTAGCTTCGATTAATTCAGCAATAGGAGAGCGTGGTACCAAGGTACGTTCATCGACATAAAATTCTAAACCAGCAAACCAAGCACTATTAGTTAAGTAAGGCACAGGAATGCGTTGTTCAATACGCGTTACAATTAATTCCACTAACATTTGACGTTCACGTTTGGTTAAACGTGATTGCAAAATAGTCACATTACTTTGCAAGTCAAGGTTCAGTGATGGCAATACCAATTGCACTGCTTCATCCCAAGCATTATCAGTACCGTGGCCAAAAAATAGGCCGGCACGATTAAACTCAGTTACAGCCCAACGTACTACATCTTGAATGGTGACTAATTCATTCACCGCTTCATCACTAAAAATCGTATCCAATTTATTCTCCAATTGAGGTAAACTTCCGCATTCAATCATCTAGCTTGGGAAAAACATGACCGATAAAAATAATGATAATGATTTTTCGCTGTTTAGCGCAGAATTTGCAGGTATCAAAAAGTTGCAACAGGATACCATAAAACTGCCACCGAAAAACATCAAGAATAAAGCGGTTATCAAAGAAAAACGCGAGCAGAATTTTGAACAAAGCCACTTCTCAGATGGCTTTGAGCCTCAACTACCCGATGAAGGCCCAATGCGTTATAGCCGAAGCGATGCTGAAAAATACTTAGTAAAGCAATTACGTCGCGGTGATTTTAGCCCAGAAATCATTTTAGACTTACACGGTTTAACGCAACAAGAAGCCAAAAGTGAATTAGCCGCATTAATTAATTGTTGTAAAAAAGAAGGCTTGTATTGTTGTAGCGTGATCCATGGAGTAGGGAAACATATCCTAAAAAAGCAAGTGCCTTTATGGCTAGCGCAACATCCCGATATTTTAGCTTTTCACCAAGCTCCCCTTGAATTTGGCGGACAAGGTGCCTTATCTATTTTAGTAGAATTAGAAGATTGGCAAATGAAAGAAGAGAAGAAGCGTTAAGGTTTTGAACAAAAAAGAGCTGTGAACCTACTAATTGAATTGAGACTAAAATAAAAAATTGTAACTAATGCTCCAAAACCAAGTCGCTTTCGTCCACAGATTTCTTCAGTTCTTAAATTTTCGTTAAGTGTTTCATCAACATGTAACACTAGATGATAGTGATTAGACACTTAATTTCATACTAAAAGTGCGTAGGCACAAATATCAATATTAAAAAGCGAAGCAAGGTAATGTAATGCATGCGCTCAACAACCCACTGCCGTCTATGTTCAAAGGACTTTTCTGTGTATTTATCTTCACCACATAAATAAGCACGACGAACACAGCGATAAATACAATGGTAATAAGGTGTATCAGTTAACGAGACTTGTGATTGGCGAGATTGAGTCATAACAAACACTCTCCTAAATGCAAAAATAAGCATTTCAAGAAGATAGTTTAACTATTACAATAACAAAGTAGATGGGTGCCCGCTTCTTTACTGCCTTGCTATGTATTGACTCTAATTTCACTAAATAAATGCTCATTTTCGGATGAAGTGGAAAGAGTAACTCCCTCGTAAGTCTCGAAGACTAGCTGAGCAGTTATATTGCCTTTTGTAACTTCATATACGGTAATCTCTTGGGAGCCAGCTAAGTACCAATTTTTCTCTTCGAATGACCAGCCTCCATTCTTGAACCATGCTAGAAGATCCTTCAATTCTGGTGAATCATATTCTTTATCGCAAACTAGGAACGATACTTGATTATTGCCTTTACTGAATAGCTTATTTAGCACAATTTATAATTCCTTTTGCCACATAATGCCGCTGTAACCAGTCCAAATCATGGTAATAATTTGAGTCTGGTTTACAGCTTTGTTATACGATTTTAAGCGCTTCATTTTGAACCGTAAGTTTACAACTAGCCTCTGTTGGTAATGCATTAAATTTGTCAGGCCAGAACATAACATTTAGACGGATTGGCCGATCATAAAAGCGTGTAGCAATGCCTGCATATTCCGGTAAATATTTTTCTTTCACCGATTTAAAGATGACATCAAATTCTCCGCCTAAGACATTGGCAGTTCTGACACCCTCTTCAAATTTCCGACCATCTTTTATCTCAGAGGCAATATCAGAAAGGATTGAATGCATTGTTTCCCGCTTTAAGCCAAAGATCATAATTTCAGGATGATCAAATGACTCCTCAAAACCAATACTATACGAAAATTCTTCTCTTTCTCCATTAGCATCGAAGACATACTGAAATTGCCATCCGTATTTCTGAATATTTTCTTTAATAGATTCGATGCTCATTTATACCTTCCTATAACGCGGACAAAATAGTGGGTTAAAATGTGGAGCAAAGCGAAACCTAACTCACCGTTTTATTTCCGTTTAAATACATTATTATGAGTTTTACCTAAACACTTTGAAATGAGCATCTTGAATCCATTTATCTTTAAGCTCTTTATCAATCTCAGGGTAATTTTCAAAGATTTCACTTTCGAAATCAGCTTGCACTGAGGACTGAAAGTTTTCAACCGCTTTCTCGTAACATTTATCTAATATTTCTAGGTAGCTACTTACGAAATAATCAGCCTCTTTAACGGATAATTTTTGGTCGAAACGATTCAAATATAGCTCACGAAATAGCTTATTCAGCCCTCTTTTATTTAGATTCAATATAGAGTCTAAATACTGCATAGCTTCATTGAAGGAAAGATCATTCATCGCATTACTCATAACGAGGCTGTAGAATTTCTCAATTCCCAAGAAAACACAGCATTTTAAAATTTAATTACCAAATAAAACAATAAGTTAAAAATCACAAATTTTTACAAATCTATAAAAACTAGTTATTCTACAACCTCAACGTTCGCAACTGGGGCAAATTTATAGCGCTAGCGGAAAATTTGTCCATTCCAGCTTGCGCTTGTTAGGCATTTTCATTGGTTTCGATCCGTTGTATTGCTTCTTGTATGTCGCTTATGGAATCAATAATTCCGTCTACCTCTTTAGGCTTGGAAAAGTTGCCATTACGAACCCAGATGGCTTTCATTCCAAGTTTTATTGCCGGTTTTAGATCGTTTTCGGGGTTGTCCCCGATACAAATACAAGAATTAGCTTGGCTCCCTAATTCATTCAAACAAGCTTCAAATATATTAGGATCAGGCTTCTTAGATCCAAATTCTTCTGAAATTTTGATAGCTTTGAATAAATGTCTGATACCCACAAAATCTATCTTGGCATTTTGACATCGGGCCCTGCCATTAGTCACTATCCCAAGGGAATACTTCTGAAATAATTCGTCTAAAGCTTCTTTAGCTCCATCGAAAAGCACAGCTTCAAAGCCATACTTATCTTTGAAGTCTTTGAATAACTCATCCGCAATCTGATCGCAATCAAACAACTCGACACAAGCTAATTGATACGCAGTATGCTTGTTTTCATAGCCATTCTTCTGATGATGAAGCACTGATCTGACAAATTCATCTTTTGTTGCTTTGATAGAGTCTTCAAATCTGAAAAATTGATTAGTTAAGAAGAGTCGCATTGTCTCTGCTCGATCTATCAAGGTCTCGTCTAGGTCGAATATTAGTGATGACATATTTTAAGCCTAACGCCTTGCTCACCGGAAAATTGGGAGCGCAGCGAGTAATTTTTCCGAGTGCAGCAACTTGTTAGGCTTCTTTGCCCATGAAAATTGCTACACGTTCAAGCCCTGCATCGCGGTGGACTTCACCTTTGTGAAATTCTTCGCTTTCAATCGTGGCTAGAAGGTTGCGACGTTGAGGATAACGAACAAATATAAAATGATCCCAATGCTCCGCTAGCATACAATCCTTGTGACCGCCGAATAAAAAAATGGGCTTTCCACCATAAATTGGGTATGCACCTCTTCTCAGCAACTCAAAACCTGCAATTTTGGAATAGCGATCATATGCTTCCTTTCCACTAACACTTTTACCGTCTTCATTAAAACCCCTGTACTCGGCGACCGGCTTATATTTATTTAGATTATAAACAAATAGTGCCTCATCCAGATTTTGAGTTCTTGCTACTTCCATTTGCTTGTCATCTGGCCAAACAGCAATATTTTCAGCGCTCCAATTGGCGCTAGGTGTACCTTTATCGGCAGTCCCTTTAAACAACCTAATAAGCCATGACATCCATTTAACCATATGAAAAACAATCGATGGCTCCGGCTTAATTGCTAAGATGACATGCTCAGAACAAAACCGTTCTAGAACATCACCGAAGGTGGACAAGAATTCGAGCCCCTCTTGTAATGAGGAAAATTCGTCGATCAGAATTTCATCCACCAACATCCCTTCTCGAGCAACTGGGTCAACCTTAACCCGATATAATCTTTTGCCACTAAAGTTATGCTCAGTTTCTCTCAACCATTTCTTGTAGCCATCAATATCTTTAACTTTAAGATGATAGACAAGAGACAATCGACTTGCCCCTTCCTCTTCTATGACTTTACGGCATGATTCTTTATCTAGTGTGGTAAAAATGTGCATTGTTTTTCCTGATGATGCCTAACGCCTGAATAATGTGTGAACTAGTTTGGCAGTTTTATTGCGGTGTTTGCAACTAAAAATGACAAACTAAAGTGAATCACTATTTATTCTCTTGTTAGAGCTACATTGACAACCTAAACTGCTCGATTTTTCGCCCTAACACATCCTCAGGTGGACGGCCATCAGACTTTGCCATCAACATTTCGATAATGTCGTCATCACTTAGAACCAAGATCATTTTCTTACTAATAAGCCATTGCTCCCTCAGCGTATGTTCACATCCAGCAGAGTCTCCTCCTTTTCGGGAAACTATGATTCCAAATAAACCAGCACCATGAGATTTTAAATAATTGGCCATTTGAAGCGCTTCTGTCTTCTTCACTTTCCTTGTGTAATTCTTTGCATCAACGATTACATAATCAGCACCATATTTTTCTCTCATGAATGACCAAAATCCCTTATCAGAATAATTGGGCATAATGAAATCACGGCGATTTGACTTAGATTTGTCAGCAAGTTCGGGAATTGGTTTATTTAAAGGAGGTGTAAATAGATGCTCAAGAATATCTCCTACTAGACTTTGATAAACATAACAATCTGCCCTGCCAGAGGGACACTTCTCTAAAGAGTCAATAAGCTCTTCTTCTCTGGTAGACTTAGAAGCTCTATGGAGTTGAGTTAGAAATAATGTTTTGTAGTAACTCGGTGAAGCATTTTGGATTTGTGGTTTAAAATTATTAGCAATGTACCCTAGATCCCAAACCTCAATATTTTCTGTAGAAAATATTTCCAACTCCCTTTCTTTCAACGTACCAGGAACCGCCAATACCATCTGGCAATTGCCATACTCTTCTTTATATTTTTTAAGTTGTTCTATGATGCCTTTTGAGCGAGCCATTCCTCTAATGAGAAATGATTTACATTCGATGAGTAGATTTTCTTTAGTATTTTGCCTTACTCTGTTAACTATTAGATCTACACGGTAACGAGTATTTTTCCCTAAAAGAGGTTCTATTTGAACATTTTTATAGGAATCATTGTTACTTATTAGTTCTGATAGAAAACTAATAAATTCATGTTCTCTAGGCTGCCTATCAAAAGTTCTGTGGCAGTTTGGACAAAGTATTGTAAAGTTATTTTCGCTAAAGTCTCCACCTTCAGAAATTGGAACAATTGAGGCTAACTCAAGTGGCACTATGTCATCAGTTATGCCGCATGAAACACAGGTATGATTATGCTTTTTCAGCAACAACTGACGGAGTTTAGCTGAGACACTCCGACGCGGTTTTATTGTCACGGTCTTTTCAATTCGTTCCAGCAAATGCTAACTCCTCGTTTGTAGCTCTAACGCTCGATTAACGGGTTAAAAATAGTGGGCTAAAATCTAGCGAAGCGAAGAGCCCGCTGTTTTTAATCCCTGTTTAATTG
>NZ_SNUB01000022.1 GCF_004378355.1 Psychromonas algicola | reverse complement strand
GTACATTGCAACTTGTAGGAGCAGGATTAGGCTCTGCTGCAGTTGTCGCCGGGGCGGCGGTTTCGAGTTCCGATTCTGGCTCTGGCTCAAGTGCAACGCCAGATACAACCGCACCAGAAATTACCTCAGGAACAACGGCCGCCGCTATTGACGAAAACAGTGGTGCGAATCAAGTGGTTTATACCGTTACCGCAACGGATGACAACCCAGTGACTTACAGCTTGTCTGGTGACGACGCGAGCTTATTTACCATTGATTCTGCAACAGGTGACGTGACGTTAATTGCTGATCCAGACTATGAAACTCAATCCAGTTACAGCTTTAATGTGGTTGCCACAGACGAAGCAGGCAATACGTCTGAACAAGCAGTGTCTTTAGACATTAATGATTTAGATGACACAGCACCAGAAATCACCTCAGGAACAACGGCCGCAGCCATTGATGAAAACAGTGGTGCAAACCAAGTGGTTTATACGGTTACTGCCACCGACGACAACGCGATTACTTACAGCTTGTCTGGTGATGATGCGAGTTTATTCACAATTGGTGCCATAACAGGAATTGGTGCCGCAACAGGCGAAGTGACATTAATTGCTGACCCAGATTATGAAACGCAATCCAGCTACAGCTTTAATGTAGTTGCCACAGACGAAGCGGGCAATGAGTCAGAGCAAGCTGTGTCATTGGATATAAATGATTTGGATGACACAGCACCAGAAATCACCTCAGGAACAACGGCCGCCGCTATTGACGAAAATAGTGGCGCAAACCAAGTTGTCTACACAGTTGTAGCAACTGACGATAACGCGATTACTTACAGCTTGTCTGGTGACGACGCGAGTTTATTTACGATTGATTCCGCAACAGGTGACGTAACGTTAATTGCTGATCCAGATTATGAAACGCAATCCAGCTACAGCTTTAATGTAGTTGCCACAGACGAAGCGGGCAATGAGTCAGAACAAGCTGTGTCATTGGACATAAATGACTTGGACGAAGTCGAACCAACCAATACTTTTACTAGTGCCGCTTACGATGAAGCCAGTAATACATTGACGTTAACTGGTGCAGACATGAACACGCTTTTGTTTGATGGAGAAGATGCAACAACAGACATCAAAGACAACCTCAATTGGGACAATTTAACGTGGGACATTAATACGGATAATAACGATAGCAACAATGTTAATTTTAGCCTGAGTGATATCGACAGCGTGTATGTTCAAGATGACAATACGTTAACCATTACGCTAACAAACACGGCAGCAAGTTCACTGGAAGGTAGCACTGATTTTGATCCTTTAACCAGTAATGATTCGATTACTATTAGCGAAGGATTCTCTAGCGATACAGCTGGCAATATATCAACAACGGATGGGATGGAGCGAGATACTTCTATTGTTGTATTTGATTTGGTTAATGGTACAAGCTCTAGTCATTCAGATAGGAGCTTTGATGCGAATGTATCTTATACCATTTATATCGTTGTAGATTCTGATACTAACAGTCTTAATAATAATTTTGCCACATGGTCTGAAGCGAACAATCTTGGCAGTGATGATTTGATCCTTCTAGTTGGTAATGATGCGAGTAACCCAATTGTGAATGTTGGTGGAATTACCAACGTACGAACGTCTTCTGGAGGTATTCTGTTGTGGGAGACAAGTTTAGGTAGTGCCGCTCGTTTTACTGCGGGTGGTAATATCAGGCGTGAAGTTAATAATTCCGAAGGAGGAGCCGTTGATTTATGGGATGGCGGATGGAGTTATCCTAATGTCCCAGCGCAAACATCAGTGAATCAAACAAGACCATTTTTAAATACATTACCAGCTGGCATATTAACCTCTCAAGGTCTTGTTTAGTTTTATTTTAAAGGGTTGTTTTAGGTGACTTTATACGTCTGGAACAACCCTTTTTTGTTTTTTAGATTTTAAAAGTTACAGGAAATGATAATGGCTTATCAGTTACAAATTACAACAGCTGAAGGAACTCAAGTATTGCCTTTAAATGGCATTGAAAATGGCAATATTCCAGCCGCCCCTTCTGCGTCTTATACCTTGCTTGATGAACAGGGTAACCCAGTCATAGAAGACCTTTCATTAACACGTAAAGGCGATAATTTAACCTTAGAAGTTGAAGGTGAATCCGTTGCAAATATTGAAGAATTTTACACTGTCGATGGCTCTCAATATGTCGTTGATGGTTCGCAATCCCTTATTAATGGTGCAGCTTCCGCAGAAAATATGGTTATCAGCAGCTCTGGTCTTGATGCTAGCGGCAACATTATTGCACAAGGTGCAGTCTGGCAGGCTGAAACTAGTTTTCTAGGGTTAAGTACATTGCAACTTGTAGGAGCAGGATTAGGCTCTGCTGCAGTTGTCGCCGGGGCGGCGGTTTCGGGCTCTGATTCTGATTCTGGCTCAAGTACAACGCCAGATACAACTGCACCAGAAATTACCTCAGGAACAACGGCCGCCGCTATTGACGAAAACAGTGGTGCGAATCAAGTGGTTTATACCGTTACCGCAACGGATGACAACCCAGTGACTTACAGCTTGTCTGGTGACGACGCGAGCTTATTTACCATTGATTCCACAACAGGTGACGTGACCTTAATTGCCGATCCAGATTACGAGACTCAATCCAGTTACAACTTTAATGTGGTGGCCACAGACGAAGCGGGCAATGAGTCTGAACAAGCTGTGTCATTGGATATAAATGATTTGAACGAAGTCGCGCCAACCAATATTTTTACTGGCGCCGCTTACGATGAAGCCAGTAACACACTGACGTTAATTGGCACAGACATGAACACGCTTTTGTCTGACGGGGAAGATGCAACAACAGACATCAAAGACAACCTCAATTGGGATAATTTAACGTGGGACATTAATACGGATAATAACGATAGCAACAATGTTAATTTTAGCCTGAGCGATATCAACAGTGTGTCTGTGCAAGATGACAATACGTTAACCATTACGCTAACAGACACGGCAGCAAGCTCCCTAGAAGGCAGTGATGATTTTGATGATTTGACAGAAGACAATTCTATTCAAATCACAACAGGGTTTTCAGTGGATACAGAGGGGAATGTAGCAACGACGGATGCTTACGCAGGCGAAGCTGCAATGGACACCTCTATCGTTGTTTTTGATTTGGTCAATGGTGAAAACTCTAGCCATTCAGATAGAAGTTTTGATGCGGATGTGTCTTATACCATTTATATCATTGTGAGTGGTCAACCTGCTGAACCTGTCGATATCTGGGAAGGGGCGAGTAACTTAGGAAGTGATGATTTTGTTGTGTTGGTGTCAGGTGATGGCAATCCAGTTACAGGATATTCAAACAATTTAATTAATGGCATAACTCATTCCGCACCGGATCGGACGACTTATAAAACAAGCTATGGTAGGGCGGCGGTAATATTAGACGCAGGGTACTTTACCTTGTCACAGTCTAACTACTCTTATACTGCAGTCCGTTTATGGTCAGCAGGCACGAATGGCGATCCAAGCGTTCAAGTAAATACGCTTAGCGGCAACTTTACGTTAACGGCTTTACCATCCGGAGTTTTGACTTCTCAAGGTCTCGTTTAGTTTTATTTTAAGGCGTGTTTGGGTAGCGTTATGCATCTCAAACAACCCTTTTATTTTTTATAATTAACGTTTTTATAGGAAATAGTAACAACATTGCAAATAGCAACATTCCTACAGCTCCTTTATTCTCTTAAACCTTGATTAATGAACTGATTCAAGGTTTTCTACCAATAAAAAAGAATAGTGAAATACAATAATCGAATCATACTTAATAACAACTATTAATCATTTAATACTTGTTTATTGTTCTCATTATTCTTTAGAGCGTGTAATCTACATATTAAATGGTAACGGGAATTCATTTTTAAATACATTTTTTTACTTAAATCAAAACCTGCATAAAAAATTCAGGTCGCGAATCAAATAAATCAAAAATCATCTCAAGAACAAATTATCTAAACAACAAAAAACTTCTGAAAAAGCAAATTAAATACATCATAAGCCGTTGAAAAGTAAATACAATAAAACATAAATATAGTTTTTGTACAGAATTCAACAGCAACGGGAAGCAGATGAAAGCATTAATAATACGGCTTATATTAATGTCTATAGTGGTACTGCATCATCAAACAACTTAGTCGGTGAAATTTAATTTGTAAGTAACGGTTTAACAAATTATAGAAATGCCGCTAAAAGCCAACAGCTTATTGAAGGTTTGACTTACTCTGAAAATATTCCACTTAATGCAAAAATAAGATGGGACTATACTAACTATTGGCTTTCTTTAGATGACAGCTCAACTGAATATGGGCCTTACGTTGGCATTTTTGCAGGTAATCCTGTCACACATATACAATTCCGTATCGGTAATAGTAGCGAACAATCAACCAATGAGATGATTGCGGACAATGTAGTTATTGCAGATGAAGCAGGAAATCCCGTTCTCTCTGAAAACTTTGATACTGGTTTCTCAGAAGCTGAAGCGCTCAGTTCAACCTACTCGAGCTCTGCAGAAGCAACCATAGCAGAAATCGATTTATAAAAATAAATCAGTTTTATCTTTGTAGATGACAAAAATACAATCTGTAAAATTTATATTCGATATAACTTAAAGATTATATAACTCATAAAATAACATTCAAAGAATAAAAATTCTCACCTTTTAAAATAGCGTCTATTATAAAGTGCTAGTTATAAAAATACCCTACCAGGGCAACAATAAAATATGGAAGTTAACAATGAAAAATAATTTAACGAGAACTCTTTTTTTAGCACTATTCCTTGCCGCTTGTGGAGATAGTGGCAACGGTAGTTCAACAAGTACCACCAATTCATCCATACCTTACGATTATTCTAAATATAGAAATGCATTGAATAATGCCAATCTCCAGCAAACAGACCTTTCTGATTGTACCGATGGTGATATTAATGAAAGTTGTTCTAAAAGTGATGTTGTAGATGCTGGTGATTATGAAGACTACAGCTCAGAATACTTTTACGTTGATAAAAGCTCTGGTTGGTTAACTTTTGAAATGGAAGGTAAAAGTAACCGCACAGAGCTACGCTTTACAGAAAATTTCTTAACCGACTCAACTGAAACAACCTATACATTAAGTGCAGAGATCCTCCCTATTTCACCAACAGAGTCAGTTGCAAATAGTACTGATGGTGAGGAAATAACTCTATTACAAGTTCATAATAAAGGTGAAAATAACGCAACCGACAACACTGTTTTGTCACATCCTTTATTACGGGTTGTTTGGGATGGAGAGAGTCGAAGCGATGATGGTACAGATGGAGGTTCATATAGTAATGCATACTGGGCGATCATTAAAACCAACGCTTATGAATGTTCAGACGTTGATGGAGATAATTACAATCCGAACTGTCCAGATTCATACGACAATTTTTACCTCGGTGCTTACGATGCAGATAATCCCACTGACTTTGAAGTTAAAGTAGGTAATTCACAATTAGTGGTTAATGTAGATGGCACTAAAATGGTTGATCATGATATCAGTTATTGGGCTGCACTATACAGTTACTTTAAAGCAGGTGTATACAACCAATACACAAATGGTAACAGCGTTGTAAGATTTAAAACTCTTACCTATAGCGATGGTTTATTAATTAGTGAATTAGACTCATCTCTTGCCCCTTCTGCTAACTTTGATTTATCAAAATGGAACCTAAGTGTCCCAATTGATAATGGAGAAGGTGATGGTTATAAAAAAGCCACAACGGTTACCGTGGAGGATTTAAATGATGACTACCAATTAGCCGATTATTTTTGGACCGATACTAGTGACGGCGGAATGGTTTTCAAAGACTATATCGATGGGGCTATTACATCAAAAAACACAACCTATACACGTACCGAATTACGAGAAATGTTACGAGGAACAGACACGAGCATCAGCACTCAAGGTGTTAATGGAAATAACTGGGTGTTTAGCTCAGTACCAACGGATTTACAAAATAAAGCCGGCGGTGTTGATGGAAATATGGTTGCAACACTCGCAGTGAACCATGTGACAACAACAGGTAAAGATAGTTATGTCGGGCGAGTGATTATTGGTCAAATTCATGCAGCCAGTGATGAGCCGATTCGCATTTATTATCGCTTATTACCAGGCCATACAAAAGGTTCCGTCTATTTCGCTCATGAGCCAAGTAATGGCAACGATGAGCAATGGTATGAAATGATAGGATCTAGAGATGATGATGCAGATGAACCCTCAGACGGCATCGAACTAGATGAAAAGTTTAGTTACGAAATCGATGTTGTAGGCGACATCATGACGGTAACAATCACTCGTGAAGATGGCAGTACGATTGAAGAAGAAGTGGACATGAGCAACAGTGGATATTCTGATGGTTATTACACAAAAGATGGAGTTGAAACTGAAGATTATATGTATTTCAAAGCCGGTGTTTATAACCAAAACAAACTTGTTGATGAAGATGAAGACGGTAATGATGATTACGGCGCTGAAGCTGATGATTATGTTCAAGCTACTTTTTATTATTTAACCGTGTCACATTAATATTAATATTCTTCTTTTGAACTTCGATTAGAATAAAGAATGCCTGTTACCAATATAAACAATGTTGATAACAGGTGTTTTACCTTTTATATTCATAATTTCCTCTTTTAAATTTTATTTAATCTCTACTCCTAAGTATTTTAACTCCTTCAATAAAAACAGCTTCTCTAATGCTTACTGATTAATAAATACTAATCCAGCCCTACCACTTTTTACAACAAGCAATCCTACCTAGTAATTTCTTCGTATGGAGTATATTAGCAAGCAATTAAGACAATATAAGAGCAATTATTCATTGATACATAGCAATATCATGGTTACCAAATTAAACAGTTTAAAGTGTCTCCAATTAAACCTTTTATAACATGATGACAACAGTAAAGATCAATGAGTTTAAAAATTATCTAAGCGCATCAGTAAAGAGTAAGAGTAAGAGTAAAAGAAAAACTAAAATAGTTAATATGAAATTTTAAGCAAAAAAAAGCGGTTAGATAAACTAACCGCTTTCTATTAACTAATGTTAATAATGAATCACTTGCTTAAACTAATTAGCTTAGTTCAGGAAGTTTATCTTCATCGTCATCATCTTTTTTGTTCTCTGAATCAGCATCTACAGCGTTAATCAGTAATAGACCAACACCTAACACGATACCACCACATAGAACAAACACTAAGCTTGGTACAAATGCATTTGGTAAGAAGAACATAGCCATGATGCCTGCACCAGCAGAAGCAATTAACATACCCAACATTTTACGTTGTTTGTTATCAAGTACAGCTTGTGCACTAGATTCATTACGTAAAGGCGTTGCTAAGTTGTTAAAGAATGTATCAACATCTTTCTCACGCTCTGCAGATAATGGCTTGTAGAAGAGCATAGTACTACAGAAGAAACCACCCGTAATAACAATGTGACCTAATAGACCAAGACCAACTTTAAGATCTTTCCATTCACGACCAGTTAATGCAGTCTCTAGACCAAACCAGTTTTGAATGTCTTGTGCAGAGATAACTAAACCAACGTAGTAAGATACAGCAGCACCAACGATTAACGTTGCCCAAGCAGCCCAATCCGGAGTTTTACGGATGAAGAAACCACAGAAAGCAGGAACCGTCATAGGGAAACTGATTAAAGCACCCACGTTCATCATAACGTCAAATAGGCTTAGACCTTTAAGAGAGTTAATGAATAACGCTACGAAGATGATCACAAGGCCAAATACAGTAGAGGTTACTTTAGAACAAGTTACTAATTCTTTTTCAGTCGCCTTTGGACGTAAAACAACTTGGTAGAAGTTTTTAACAAAGATACCTGAGTTACGGTTTAAACCAGAGTCCATAGAAGACATGGTTGCCGCGAACATTGCAGAAATAAGTAAACCAACCATACCTACAGGCATGTATTCTTGTACGAAGTAAAGGTAAGCATAATCAGCTGCTTTTTTACCAGCTTCAGGGTAGATAGCTGCTAATTCAACACCAGTAGATGCTAGGTACCAACTTGGTAGGAACCAAATTAGAGGACCCATAGTCATTAAGATACAAGCTAGTAATGCTGCTTTTTTAGCATTCTTAGAATCTTTTGCCGCAAGGTAACGGTAAGAGTTAAGCATGTTATTAGTAATACTGAACTGCTTAACAAAGATGAAGAATGACCATAATGCAAAGATAGTGAAGTAGTTAACTTGAGTACCAACAAGGAAAGTAACTTCTCTTGTAGATTCAAATCCTTCAATGATATTAGAAATACCACCACCTTGGTTTAACGCAACAATTGCACATGTAATTGTTACAGCCATGATAATAACCATCTGCATAAAGTCAGATGCGATTACCGCCCAAGAACCACCTGTTACCGACATAACAAGTACAACAATACCCGTTGCCCAGATAGTCACTTCGATATCAACACCGAACAAACCAGAAGCAATGATTGCTAGACCGTTTAACCAAATACCAGCGTTAATTACACTGTTTGGCATACTTGTCCAAGTAAATACTTGCTCATTTTTACTACCAAAACGTTGGCGAACTGCTTGAATTACAGTTACAACACGTAGTTGGCGGAACTTCGGAGCGAAGTATAAGTAGTTCATTAGGTAACCGAACGCGTTAGCAATAAAGATAATCGCAACAGTGAAACCATCGTTGTAAGCTTTACCGGCAGCACCAGTAAATGTCCAAGCACTAAATTGTGTCATGAAGGCAGTTGACCCTACCATCCACCAGAGCATGTTACCGCCCCCACGAAAGTAATCACTTGTATTAGATGTGAATGTTCTAAACATCCAACCAATGGCAATAAGGAAAAGGAAGTAAATTCCCACTACCAGAATATTAAAGTCCATATTAAAAACCCTTTTGTTATTAAGAATGCGCAGACAATATATGAGTGTGGCCATTAATTGTATTACAATAGAGTGATAGTGTGATTGAAATCATAATAAAATCGCGTTACCAGACATTTTACTGATCTAACTCAAATGTAGTAGTCATCAGTACTCGCTAGGGATTGGCAAAAAGTGCAAAATTTAAAACAGAAGAGCCTGATCACATTTTAATTTCATTTCATTGCAAATGTATGACTACAGAATAAATTTTGTACAGACTTTAAAATAAAAAAACAGAAAATAATAAACACAAAAATAACGCATTCTATTGATTTAAAACACTTTATGAACAACCCGTTCCTAACAGACAATATTTAGAAAACGACACTTGTTTAAAATAAATCGATTTATCATATTTATTTTTATAATTAGTCCGAATTAATACTTAAAATCACTTATTTTTCGGAAAATAAAAGCAATATGTTAACAACTCGATAAAACCTTAGATGCATTTACACGTAACTAGATGAATGCTCCATGGGATAAAATTCGCACAAAAAAAGCAAACTGAGCGATCTCTACATTCATTGCTATTCATTCAATAACACAATATGCAAAATAAGGTTTATAAGCCATTTCCAGCCATAGAACGATTATTTCCTATAACAAACTAGATTTAATCGATTAACAGCAAGAATAACCAGTAACAGGCTTGGAGCGAGGAGATGAGCTAAGTACTCACTAATGCAAAAATTAGGGCAAAGTAAAAATCACGCTGCTAAAAATAAGCGTTGAATAAATATGGCTAACAAGGTTACAAATAGAAAAAAGCGAAGATCAATGAAAATTAAAAGAAGTAAGAAAATTAATTTTGTAAAACGAATTGTTCAGATGGTGTGAGTAAACTATAAACTAAATAATAAAGAGACAAACGAGAACGTGCTTAAAGCATTGCCATTGCAAAATAGACGATATAACAAAGAGTCTTAAACAAAAAAGCGCTTGAAGAATTAACTCCGAGCGCTGATTGTATTTATCTAATTAACTTAAATTAGAATTGCATGTTAAGTAAGAAACCAACTTTTACTTGCGCATCATCAAGTGAAGTTGTTGAAACAGAATCTTTATCAGCTCTATACTCAATTAAGTCGCCTTGTTGCATTGCTAACTCAGTTAATAAGTATACATTCTTAGTTAATGTGTGCTTAGACGCAACAAACAGATCCATATAAGCATCATTATCACTTACATTATCAATATCTTGAGTGATGTAATCACCACCAACTGATAGTTTAACTGTGCTACTTAATTTGTATGTCACATCAAATTCAACACCAGTAGAAGTAAAGTCTGAACCTGTGTTAGCAGAGTTATCTTCATAAGCTGCGTCTTGGTAAGCCACTAAACCAGCTACAGAGATATCACCCATTTGATACTCAACTTCAGCTTGACCATAAACTGCAGTTGAAACTTGTGCGAAATCTGCTGAATCTTGATTATAACCAGTAGTATGACCTACACCGGCATTAATTTGTAAATCACCTGGTTTATAGAAAGCGGTAACTTGCATAACTTTAGCATTTTTGAAGTCATCACTATCGTCTTCATTATTAATACCATAAGTTGCACTTATAGTAAGATCATCAATTTCAATTTCATACACTAAAGCATTAGAATGCTCAGTTGATCTTCCATCAAGCTTACCTGAAGCTGCACCGCCCCAAATCTCAGCAGTATCAATACCAAAATTATCAAATGATGTAATTTGGTTACCCCAAGTTAGCTGACCATATTGACTATGGTTAAAACCTGCCCAAGCATAGAAAACACCTACTGCAGCGCCAATTTCAGTGTAGCCATCAGGATCGGCAGTTAAATCCATACCCGCAATGTAATCTAAATTGTCACTTGCATGCCAAGTAAATTTGAAATCGATATCATCAAAGATAACTTCAGTCTCACCGCTATTTGATTTATAATCACCGTCAGTATCGGTAAAAGTTATATATGACTTTAAATCTATATCGCCATTAAAATTAAGTGTCATATCATCGTTTTTAATTAAATCAACACCGCCAGCAAATGCTGAAGTAGCGCCAAGAAGTGATGGAATAAGAACTGCTAAGAGTGCCTTTTTCATATTAAATTTCCCTATAAAGTTTTATTAAAAATTAAGTTTTTTATTTGTACTACTAATTCTAATACGTTGCATCGAATCCCGATAACACGTTGTCTTGACAACCCTTTGGCTGCTGACTGATAACGAGACTAACACTTGAATTATTTTCCTGCAACTGCAGGAACTTTTTATTTATTACCTTGTCATGACATCACAAGTCATTGATAAATAAAGAAACAGAGACAGTTTAAATCGAATAATGTGATCGATCTCTGTGTTTACCTCATGATTTTAGAATGTTTACGCAATTTTTTTGTACGACAAAAATTCACGCTTGTGATTACTATCACGATCAAAATGTGATCCTTGTTTATATTTATTTTTATATAGCGATAAATTAAGTCTGATTTATTGTTGACTTCAAGTGCTTTTTTATAGACCAAGCACATATGAACAATCGTTCATATTTCATGCAACTATAAAAAGTTAGAATTACATAATTAGGTAAACGAATCAGATCGTTAAAATACTCTTCTATTATTCATTACTAGGGTGATAAAGCACATTTAAAAACGATTCAATCGATAACTAGGGTCAAAATAAGAAAATGTTATTTTTTAAAATATAAAATGAAAAATCATTTGTAGTATTAGTATTATCTTTCTTTTAAAAAACGACTGATTATTTGCTACAAAGGAATAATTAACCTCAATTCTGGATAAGCAAATCGATACAGCACCGTTATTTTCACGTATTTCAGCGTTAAATCATCTCCCAATAGCCAGCTATTGCTTCGATAATTTGCCTTGAACTACACAAAACTAACAGCACTGTATTGTATAAGTTTTTAACGTTTTGATATTAAAAGAATTTACGATTCCATTATCCAGAACTGAGGTTAGTTAATTTAAAAGTATAGTGAGAAAAAGAGTAATAAGAAGCAGTCATTGATAGCTTTATTAAAAAATGGAGCAGGTGAAGTTAAAACAGTCATAAAGAAAGTCTAACCACACCATTATTTAAGAATTAAACACGATCAAATTTCATATGACGAACCGTTGCATCGGTTCCTGCATAGCATTGTTTGATTAATGCAATATATAACTCCCCTGTCGCCAAAGCATCAACCAAGGCTCCATGAGATGAGTATTCAGGTAAACCATGACGTTCACGGATTGAGGATAAGCGAAAATCAGAAGTTCCAATATTCCCTTTATAAATACTTAGCGATTTTTCTATACTGAGTGTATCAACCCATAATAAAGGTAATGGTGGTAGATCATAACGTCGCTCAATATATTGATTTAAGAATTTTTTCTCTATCATACTACCGTGTACGATAATCACTTTGCCTATCATTGCGTTAAGTAAATTATCCATTACAGTTTCTAAGGGCAAACCTTGTTCAAGCATTTCGGGCACAATGTGATTAATGATCGCCGTTTCCGCTTTGATATGTTCATTGCTATGAATTAACATTTCAACGGCTTCATTAAGCAATAACTGCTGCTTTGTCATAGGCAAATAACCAACGCTTAATAAACTATCAACTTCAGCGTCGAACCCTGTTGTTTCGAAGTCGAGAGACAGATAGTCAAGCCCGATAATTTCATCATCTAAACTAGGTAGAGGCGCTAATAATAATGCCTTGATATGCTCAGGCAATGGATGATGTTCTGCCAAGTATATTTCACGCTCTCGTTTTAATTTATTGAGCGGATGGAAGTGATTTAGAATAGCGCGCATAAGTTCCCTTTATTTAAAGTACGAGTAAAACCAAACGTGATAACAACATTCCATATTATTATTCGCTATCAACAAAGCGTAGTTTGGTGTATTCCTGTAAATCAGCAATGATTCGGAAAGCATCTTTTAAATGCTTTCTTTCAAAGCTACCAAAAGCATTAGGATCGATATGATTATCCGGTACTTTACCTTCCTTAAGTGCAGTTAATTGTTGCGATAAACGCACTTGGGTAAGAAATTGAAATGATCCCAGAACATTTTTAAGCATATCTTCACTTAATAAATTATGTTCGTAAGCATGATTAAAACGCGCAATGGTTTCACCCTTTTCCGAACCCGATGACAACCCATAAATACGCGCTAAATCCACCAACAAGTTAATCGCGAACTTCTTAATATTAAGTGTGTTAGAGTTTTCACCACTCTTTTCTAATACTAAAGAATTAAAAATACCTAAAGGCGGACTAACAGAAACAGAATCGCTCACCATCGACGATAAAAATACGCTAGATTTTTTAATTGAATCAAACAAGTGCGTTTGTAATTCGGCATTAAAAGATTCATTACCGTATAACCAACGTGTTTCTAAAAATACGGTCACGTTTAACAAACTATCGTATTCAGGATTAGAAACCCATTTGCTATAAGAGGCTTTCCAAACTTTTAATGGCATGCACCATTTAGGATTAACAGCCATATATTTACCTGTGCATAAAGGATAAGCACAAGCATCAAGCGCATTACACACCCATGAAGCTAACTCTCTAAAGTATTCTCGATCTTCTGTCGTTGCATTATCAGATAAAATAATCGCATTATCTTGATCCGATAGCATATGTACTTCATTACGAGCATGCGATCCCGCAACAATCCAAGCATATTCACAAGGCGGTTCACCAAAGTGTTTTTCAGCCATTTGTAATAGACGACGATTATAAGCATCCATAATCATTGTCATCACATGACCAATAATATCGCCACTCACTTTACCTTCAACTAAGGCTTCAAAAATAGCTTGTCGCTCAGGCGTTAGAACAGAAAGATCGTCAACTGTATTCGCGTATTTAATTTTTTCAATTAAGAACACCGCTTGTATTCGGTTGTTTCTTACAAGGTGAGTCGTTGTTAATACTCCCACGACATTATTATTATCAACAACAGGTAAGCTACGAACGTTATTTTGCATCATGATTGATGAAGCTTTTAGCACTAAATCATTTGGCCCAACCGTTAATGGATTAGGCGTCATAATTTCTCTCACTGGGCGATTAAAATCCAATCCAGCTACAATCACACGTTTTGTCATATCTCGGTCAGTCACCAAACCAATGATTTCACCGTTTTCAGTGATCACTGCCGTTGGCGAACACACCGCCATTATCTCTCTCGCCACTTCACGAATAGGCGTAGAAGCATCAACTACTACAATTTTATCACTAGCAACTTCAGAGACTTTCTTAACAAAAACTCCCTTTTCGCTATCTGACCAAACAACGTCTAAAGCCGAGTGTAAACGCACTTGAACGTTACTTGCAAAATGCTCAGCAAAATCTGGGTATTCTTCTAGTAAATTTAATAAGTCTGAATGAGGGACTAAATAAAGTAATGTATTCTCAATCGCTGTTGCGCTGTAATCTTCTTGTTTTGATTCTTTTGCTTCATCTAAAAACGTAAAACCAAATAAATCTTCCGCACCTAACTTCGCACGTAACATACCGTTTAGTTTGCGCTGTTCCATTGAACCCGTTCGGATAACATAAAGGTAACGTAACTCATCTTCTCCGCCAAAATGGATTTGCTCACCTTTGGCTAAATAAGTAATTTTAATGCAACAAGCTATTTTACGTTGTAGATCTTTAGGTAACTTATCGAAGGGATCGATAGTGGCAATGAAATCATGAATGTTCGGAATTAATGTTTGATTCATACAAATCCTTTAAAATACAAGCGTAAATGACACAAGAATCATTCTATATGCTCAGAGAATGTCTTAAATACATAGAACTGTCTAGTTTGAATTGAAGGCAAATGATTTACTTTATATGAGCGTATATCAATCCAAGCCACTCAATTTAGATTAAGAGCATTCTAAACGACTTAGCGCCAACTCAGTTTCTATTACCAATACAATAATACAAATAAAAAAGAGCAAGGTGAAGAAGTAGATTTGATAAGTGAGAAATCATACCGATTACATTAAATGTATTGGCTAAACTTTCCACTGAAGAAGCAGTTCAATTCAACAATGAAATTTACGTAAGCAGTTGTTTTCTTTTTCAAAATTTACAAAAAAGTGAATTATTTTAACAACTAAAATAGATAAGGTATTTATTATGATTGGCATTAAACAGGGAGACAGTAAAGCAGGCGTAACCTGCTTTTAAAAAAATACCAATTCTACTAAGTCTGTTATCGACTCACCGGAATTGATATCATTTTGTGCTATTTGGTAAACGACGTTTACTTTTACTTAATAGGTCAATATTAGCTTGTCTTGCTTTATCAGAATCACCCGCCATGATCGCAGAATAAATTGCGCGATGCTCATTAATACAGGTGCTACCTTGAATTGAAGAGTGCGTAATAAAACTTTTAAACATAGTACATAACACATTCGCAAAAGGTAGATAAAAGCTATTCCCAGTTGATAAAAAGATTAAACGATGAAATTCTAAATCCGCTTCGGTCCAAGTCTCAACATTAAAATCTTTAGAAATATCATCCATTCTTTGGAAAGTCGCAGACAATTGTATACGTTGCTGAGCAGTCGCGTTCATTGCAGCTAAAGCTGCAGCTTCAGGCTCTAAAGCATTACGTAGCGATAAAAAGTCACGATAAACCGCTTCATTATCACCAATATCAATCAACCAGTCTAATAGTTGAGAATCTAAAAAATTCCAATTCTCACGTCCAGTAACACGTGTACCGACTTTAGGTTTAGACTCTAGTAATCCCTTTGAAGTCAGCAACTTAATCGCTTCTCTTAGTGATGTTCGACTTACTTTAAACTGCTCACATAAAGTCATTTCACCAGGAATAATTTCATTTTGGGCGACTTCCCCCGAGAGAATTTTACGCGCTATTTCACGTGCTAGCTGCACATGTAAACTGCGTTTTACTCCATCCATTTGTACGAATGCGCTATGCATAAGGTATCTTCCAGTTAATAATTTAGCTCAGAATAGTATTACAAATACTATTCATTGCCTACAAGAGCACGGTAAGCACTTCATCTTATGTGATTCAAATTTATAAATTGTTTTATTTTTGAGATACGCTACCAGATTAAATTGATAATTTTGCGCTTTTAACCCTTGAATGAGGCTTCTTGATAACAATTAGTTAACACTTATTTGAATGACAAAACGTATTTTTATTAAAGGTAATAAAACAAAACCCATCATAATGACGGGTTTTATAATGAATCAATTAATACAAACTAAACCGAGAACGGATATTTTATCGGTTCATGGCATTGATAACCCACCACTTCAAAATCATCCATAGTGACCCAAGTTTCTAAATCTTCAAGCGACTGGATTTTAGGATTAATTTTCAATTGTGGAGAAGCAAAAGGCTCACGCTTTAGTTGCACATCTTTCATTAAAGCTAATTGATCTTCATAAATATGTGCATTAACTATTTTGTGATACGCCTTACCTGCTTTTTTACCTGTGATTTGTGCCATTAATGCAAGAAAAGCAAACACTTGTACTTGGTTAAAATTTAATCCTAAGGGTACATCACATGAACGCTGATAACTGGTTAAGTGCAATGTGTCACCTAACAGTGAAAAAGTATGTGTGTGCATACAAGGGCGTAAACAACCCATTTCAAATTCACCAGGGTTATAAAAAGTAATGATTTCAGCTCTATCATCGATACCATTTTTCAGGTTCTCAACCACTTTTTTAAGCTGATCTAAACGACTACCGTCAGGCTTTGCCCATGCGCGAGCTTGAACACCATAAACACGCCCCATATCGTCATCGCCTTTACGATATTCACTATTTAACCAAACCTCATTAAGATTAGCATTCGCATCCCACGTTTTAGTGCCTAACGCACGAAAATCAGCGGCATTATCATAGCCACGGATATAACCTAGAAATTCAGCAATGGCAGATTTATAAAAACTTTTACGCGTCGTGATCATTGGGAATTGATTATTACCAACATCGTATTCCAGATCGGCATTAATCACTGTTAAACAACGTTTTCCCGTACGCTCATTTTCAATCCAAGTCCCTTGGTCAATAATGCGTTGGCATAACTCTAAATATTGCTTCATTATTATTTACCTTTGTTCGCTTTAGGCTGTTTACCTTTATGTTTAGGTGAACTTGCAACCGCTTCGATTGGATTTTTTTTGTAAGCATAAAACATTAAGCCAGAACCAATAATAATCATTGGTAAAGATAAAATCTGTCCCATACTCATGCCGAGTGTTAACAAACCAAGATGCGCATCAGGTTCACGAGCGAATTCAATAATAAAGCGGAATGTACCATAGCCTAATAAAAATAAGCCTGTCACAGAACCTGCTGGTTTAGGTTTACGTGTAAAAATGATGAGTATAATAAATAATGCAATGCCTTCCAACGCAAATTCATAAAGCTGCGATGGGTGACGAGGTAATGGACCCGCATTGTGGAAAATAATACCAAAAGGAGAATCAGTCACTCTTCCCCATAATTCAGAATTAATAAAATTACCAATACGTCCTGCACCTAAACCGACAGGTATCAATGGCATCAAAAAGTCGCCAGAAGCTAAAATGGAACGTTTATTACGTAGTGCATAAATAGAGCCCGCAATAGCAACCCCCAACACACCACCATGGAAAGACATGCCACCTTCCCAAATTCTAAATAAATAAAGTGGATCGTTTAAAAAAGCTGAGAATTGATAGAAGAAAACATAACCCGCTCGTCCTCCTAATATAACCCCCATAAAACAAACAAATAACAAGTCACTGGCTTGCTCACGGTTCCAAACACCATTGGATTTATCACAAGCACGGTTTGCCATCCAAAATGCAAAAGCAAAACCCACTAAGTACATTAATCCGTACCAGCGTATATCTAATGGGCCAAGACTGATTGCAATAGGGTCAATATTAGGTAGTACATAATGCGATGAGGACATATTTTTCTCTAATTAGTAATGCGAATAAAATAGTATGAGCGCCACATAATAACGAAATATGGAAATTAATAATATTGAAATTTGACTAGAGTATTAAAAGAGCTTTCTCTATCAAAGATAAAAACACTTTCTGAACCATAAAACCCTGATCTGTATTAATGCTTAAAATAATTTAATCATTAAAATGCACTTGTTATCAGTAAAGATAACCTATAGCCTCCCGCTATAATCCATGCCTTAACAACCAGTTAAGGCATTAATCGCGATCACTAAACAAAAATAATTAGTATTGCATAAAGCTAAAACCAAAATAGGACATATTTATGAGCCCCACTCCTACTCTTATTCAACGCATGATCAACGGCAGTCTCGTATTACAAATCGTTGTCGGTATTATCGCAGGTGTTTCCCTTGCAACTCTTTCTCCAACTACTGCTACCTCTTTTTCTTTTCTTGGTGGATTTTTTGTTGGTGCGTTAAAAGCAGTAGCTCCTATTCTTGTGTTTATCTTAGTGATTTCTTCTATTGCCAATCAAACTAAAGGCACACAAACTAACCTTAAACCTATTATCCATTTATATTTAATCGGCACTTTATTAGCATCGATTACAGCGGTTTTATTTAGCTTTTTATTTCCAACGTCACTTATCTTAGTCACAAGTGACGTCGCAATCACGCCACCAGAAGGCATAGTAGAAGTACTCAATACATTATTATTCAAAATAGTTGATAACCCAGTTAACGCATTATTAACAGGTAACTTCATTGGTATTTTAGCTTGGGCAATTGGTTTAGGCTTAGCTTTACAACATGCGAATGAGTCTACTAAAAATATGCTTCATGACCTTGCTAATGGCGTATCAAAAATCGTTCACCTAGTGATCCGTTTTGCACCCATTGGTATTTTTGGTTTAGTTGCAACAACATTTGCTGAAACAGGGTTTGAATCATTAATCGGTTATTCGCATTTGTTGGCTGTATTATTAGGCTCAATGTTATTTATTGCTTTTGTTGTTAACCCAATTATTGTGTATGTAAAATTACGCACTAACCCATACCCGCTTATCTTAAAATGTCTTCGTGAATCAGGTGTTACTGCATTCTTTACACGTAGTTCAGCTGCAAATATCCCAGTAAATATGGAATTATGTGAAAAATTAGATTTGCATGAAGATACTTACTCAGTATCCATTCCACTAGGTGCAACCATTAACATGGCTGGTGCAGCAATTACTATTACAGTCTTAACCTTAGCTGCTGTGCATACGCTAGGCATTGAGTTTGATATTTTAACCGCTATTTTATTAAGCGTTGTCGCTGCGGTTTCAGCTTGTGGTGCTTCAGGTGTTGCCGGTGGTTCATTATTATTGATCCCATTAGCATGTAGCTTATTTGGTGTGCCAAATGAAGTCGCAATGCAAGTAGTGGCTATTGGTTTCATTATCGGTGTAGTTCAAGATTCTGCAGAAACAGGTTTAAACAGTTCTACTGACGTTGTATTTACGGCGGCAGCTTGTCTTGCTGAAGAAGCAAAAGAAGCAGCATTACAAAAATGATTTATTGCTAATAAATAATGAATATAAAAAAACCGAGTTCAATTGATGGACTCGGTTTTTTATTGCTAATAAGTTAAGACAATTAGCTGCTATTTTTTACCTGCTCGAACAAATCCGCCTAAGCCTTTAGTATCTAAATAATCCACAAAATGCTGTTTAATAAATTGTCCATCATGCCCTTTTAAAGCCATCGCGGTACAAGTTTCTAACTCGGGAATCGTGACATGGTTAAGTAAATATTTAACCTTATTCATATTAAACGCATTCATACTCAATTTGCGATAACCTAACCCTAGCAATATTAATAATCCTATTGGATCGCCTGCAAGCTCACCACAAATGCTCACTTCAATATTATGCTCTTGGCTTTGTTGTAAAATGAGCTGCATTACCTGTAAAACAGCAGGGTGATAGCTATCAAATAAATCAGCAACTCGACTATTATTACGATCCACTGCTAATAAATATTGGGTTAAATCGTTGGTACCAACCGATAAAAAATCAACTTGCTCAGCCAACTGCTTAATAATAAATACAGCGGAAGGCACTTCAATCATGACCCCTAATTCAGGGAAAGGAAATTGCTCCGCCGTTAATTCATGCTCAATACAAACTTCTTTCCATGCTTGTTGGATCAGGCTTTTCGCTTCTTCAACTTCACCAATTGAACCAACCATAGGTAACATAATCCGTAAATTTTTACTGTTCATACTTGCACGTAACATGGCACGAATTTGGATCCTAAAAATATCAGGATGGTCCAAGGTTAAGCGGATACCACGCCAGCCTAAAAATGGATTTTCTTCAGTGATCGGAAAATAACTTAATTCTTTATCGCCACCAATATCTAAAGTACGCATGGTGACAGGGAAATTTTTATATTGCTCTAAAAGACGCTGATAAGTTTTTATCTGTTGTTGCTCTGTAGGAAAAGCACTGCTCAGCATAAAGGGTAATTCACTACGATATAAACCAATACCTGCAAAGTGTTGCTCATTGAAACGATCCAAATGCGCATTAAGACCCGTATTTAACAGCACTTCAATAAAGCAGCCATCTTTCGTCATAGCAGGTTGATCTGAGCCTTGATCCACCAGCGCTTTCATTTCATTCTCTTCTTTAAGCAACACATTATATTTTGCTTTCAAAGATTTATTAGGATCAACAATAATGGTACCAGCATAACCATCAATAATAATGTAACTATCAGCTATATTTTTTAATCTTATTGAAGCGCCTAATACAGCAGGAATACCTAATGCACGGGAAAGAATCGCAACATGAGAACTTAAACCACCTCGAACTGAAACAACCCCTTTTAACTTGTTAACCGGAATCATTGCGAGCATGGAAATAGTCACTTCTTCTGCAACTAAAATAATACCTTCAGAGAAGTTTTGTTTTTCATCATTGTGCTTTGTCAGGTGATACAGCAAACGCTGTCCGACATCTCGGATCTCTACGGCACGCTCTTTAAGATAGGTATCTTGCATGTTTTCAAACTGCTTAATATAGCTTTCAGCCACTCGCTTAATAGCACTTTTAGCAGTTAATTTATTCTCTTGTATTTGTACTTCAATGGCAGCTAATAAGGCTTTATCTTTTAATAAATGCCCATACACATCAAATAACACAAAGGCATCTTTAGATACTTGATCTTTAAGCGTAGTCGCCACTTTTGAAAATTCATCGGCACACGTCTGCACCGCTCCACGAAATAACCTTAATTCATGCGCCGTCTGCTCAGAGGTTTCAATCGTTACATCGCTTAATACAATATGTCCTTGTAAAACATGCGCTTTATTAATTGAAATTCCGGGACTAGCAGGGCTACCTTGAAGATGCAGAGAGCGATTTTTTTTAATTGATTTATTAGGCAAATCCATCATGGCTTTGCCTAACACACTGCCTAAATGTACAGACAAAGTAACAAGAAATGACTCTTCTAATTTATTAAATAAACGCGGTAATTTTTGCTGTGCAACCAATACGCCCATGACTTGACGCTTATGAATAATTGGCGTGCCTAAAAAAGAACTAAATTGCTCTTCGTTACTTGATGGAAGATATTTAAATTGAGGATGTTCAGCCACGTTTGCTAAGTTAATCGGTTCACCTTTTTGATAAACCAACCCCACAATCCCTTCATCGAGATTAAAATGGGTCGCACCAACAACTTGGCTCGCTAGACCTTCACTGGCCATCAAACTGAGTTTTTGAGTTTCTTTATTAGTGATAAAAATAGAACAACAATCCAAGTTCATTGTCGTTTTAGTTTGCTGGACTAATAAATTGATAGCGTCAGGGAGTGTTTCAGCCTCACCGAACTGTTCTACGATTTGACGAAGTTGGCTGAACATAAAACACTCCTATTACCATGAGAAAGTATTTATCGCTTAACAGATCCTCGACGAGGACGTTTATTTCTTTTTTTATCTTTACTGTGCATTAATGCAAAAGCAGCATTTGAAAACTCAGCTAATGCACGTCGATAGACATCGCGTTTAAATGACACAACCTGGCGAACCGGATACCAAAAAGTAACCCATCGCCAATCATCAAATTCAGGATGGCCGCAGGACTCAAACCCAATTTGATCTTCTTCAGCAATCAGTTGCAATAAAAACCAGCGTTGCTTTTGTCCTATGCATACTGGTGCAGGTGAATCCCAACGCACTAAACGTTTAGGTAATTTATAACGCAACCATTGACGGCTACTTACAATTATTTTCACATGTTCTGGTTTTAAGCCAACTTCTTCGTGTAACTCTCTATACATAGCTTGTTCAGGTGTTTCACCCTCTTTAATTCCACCCTGTGGAAACTGCCATGAATGTTGCCCGAAGCGTTTAGCCCATAATACTTGACCATTTTTATTGCAAATGATGATACCTACATTAGAGCGGTAACCATCAGTATCAATCATTAAAAACCTTAATAAGGTTAGATCTATCCTATTTATGCACAAGCTTTTAAGCTCTCGAATCGGATAAATGAAATTATAATTATGTATGCATAATTACACAGAAAGCCTTTACCATCAAACTGATAAACCACAAAAAAACCAAGCACTTCCTATTTACATCACGTTTACAGAAAATGAATTATAAAAACTATCCCCGAAATCTGTGCATAAGTTTGTGTACAATTAAAAATAAAGCGAAGATTAACAAGGTTCACTAAATATCAAGATCTTAATGGAATTTATAAAAAACAAACAATAACATTTAAAAACAGTGAGTTACAAAAAACACAATTAAAATCAGTTTAAAGATCTGTATTTAGATCCAGTACTTTTAATTCACAATCGAATGTGAGTATCTTGCGCGATTAAAAAATAAGCATTGCTAATTTAAAGCTCTATTTCTGTTTAAAAAACAAACACAAAGACGATTTTTAAAGAGCTTTTATTTAATTTTCAAAGATCAAAATAGTAACATTTAATAAAGTCCACTTATCCACTAAAATTGTGCATAACTCTGTGTAACTTTATTTTAAAACTATGAATAACCCCGAATAAGAAAAACAAGTACAATAAAATACTTGGTTTATTAATAGCTAGTGAGAATGATTATGAAGGCAACACCACAAACTGAAACTCAGTTATTACAATATTGTGAAGACATTGCCGGTCATTCATTAGCAGAACTAGCAGACATTGCTGGTATTCCAGTTCCTAAAGATTTACGTAAAAATAAAGGTTGGGTAGGTCAATTAATTGAATGGCATTTAGGTGCAACAGCGGGCAGCAAACCAGAGCAAGATTTTAAACATCTAGGTATCGAATTAAAAACAATCCCCATTGATAGACTGGGTAAAGTCTTAGAAACTACCTTTGTTTGCAGTACACCTATTTTACAAACCACTCATTTAACGTGGGAAAATAGCAATATCCGCAATAAGTTAAGTAAAGTATTGTGGCTACCAGTGCAAGGCGAAAGAGAGGTTCCTCTCGCCGAGCGCATTGTAGGCAATGGTTTTTTATGGACAGCTTCAACAACGCAAGAACAATTGATGATGCAAGACTGGAATGAGCTAATGGAAAAAATTGCCCTAGGTAAAATAGAACAAATTAGCGCTCGAGATGGCCAAGTTTTACAGTTACGTCCTAAAGCAGCAAATGGTAGCGTAGTCACTGACGCCTATGGTGAGCAAGGAGAACTTATCAAAGTACGTCCTCGTGGTTTCTATTTAAAGAAAGTATTCACACAAGATATTATCAATCAGCAATTTCACCTTTAACAACTCAAGCTTATTAAAGTGATCTATTCCCTCGTCTATAACGTTTGAATACATGGATTCGTGATGATTGTTAACGCGATAAATGCCAAGATACAAATTAACATATCAAACAGACACTACCACTGTAATAATTTACAGTGTATTATTTGCAGCAAGTAAGCTAGTTTCATGGTCAACATTGTCGTCATAATAACTATCTTCAACCGATTACAAACGTATATTCAAAGCATTAATGAGTGAGAAATAATGAACAATATTGAAATCCGTGGAGCCAAAACGCACAACTTAAAAAATATCAGCTTATCTATCCCTCGCGATAAATTAGTTGTGATCACCGGGCTTTCTGGCTCAGGTAAGTCCTCACTCGCTTTTGATACCTTATATGCCGAGGGTCAACGTCGTTATGTAGAGTCACTCTCTGCTTATGCACGTCAATTTTTATCATTAATGGAAAAACCCGACGTTGAACATATCGAAGGTTTATCGCCAGCGATTTCAATAGAACAAAAATCAACATCTCACAACCCACGTTCTACTGTCGGTACCATCACCGAGATTTATGATTACTTACGTTTACTGTTCGCGCGTATCGGTGATCCTCGTTGTCCAACACACGGCGTAACATTACATGCTCAAACAGTAAGCCAAATGGTTGATGCTATTTTAGCGCATCCTGAAGGCACTAAAATGATGTTGCTTGCGCCTATCGTAAAAGGTCGTAAAGGTGAACATGTTAAGACTTTCGAAAGCTTAGCCGCACAAGGATTTTTGCGTGCAAGAATCAATGGGGATGTTTGTGATTTAAGCGATCCACCAAAACTAGAATTGCATAAAAAACACACCATTGAAGTAGTTGTTGACCGCTTTAAAGTACGTGATGATTTAAAACAACGTTTAGCAGAATCCGTTGAAACCACCTTAGATTTAAGTCACGGCTCTGCTATTTTAGCGTATATGGATGATAGCGAACCCGAGCAACTTTTCTCAGCTAACTTCTCTTGCCCACACTGTGGTTACAGTATTTCAGAATTAGAGCCTCGTATCTTTTCATTCAATAGCCCATCAGGTGCTTGTGAAACCTGTGATGGTTTAGGGATTGAGCAATACTTTGATGAAAAGCGAGTCGTTACCAACCCAGAATTAAGCCTAGCAGATGGTGCAATTGATGGTTGGAGTAGTAAATCGAATTATTATTTCCAAATGTTATTTGCCGTTGCAGAGCATTATGGATTTTCACTCACCACGCCTTTTAAATCGCTCACTAAAAAACAGCAGCAATACGTGTTACATGGAACTGGTTCTGAAAGGATCTCTTTCAGTTACAGCAATGACAAAGGGGATATGGTTTCTCGTTTGCATGCTTTTGAAGGGGTTATTCCTAACCGAGCACGTCGTTATAAAGAAACTGAATCGCCAGCAATGCGTGAGTATTTAAGTAAATATATGAATCGCCAATCTTGTTCAAGTTGTGGTGGTTCGCGCTTAAAAGAATCATCGCGCCATGTATTTATCAATGATGTGAATTTATCTTATGTATCTGCGTTATCCATTGCCGATGCTGAAGAGTTTTTCCAAAACATTAAATTGGTTGGACAAAAAGAAAAAATAGCAGAAAAAATTCTGAAAGAAATTTTAGAACGCTTAAGTTTCTTAGTAAACGTAGGTTTAAACTACTTAAGCTTAGAGCGTAGTGCAGAAACCCTTTCTGGCGGTGAAGCGCAACGTATTCGTCTCGCAAGCCAAATTGGTGCAGGTTTAATGGGCGTGATGTATGTGTTAGATGAACCTTCAATTGGTTTACATCAACGTGATAACGAGCGCTTATTAAAAACATTAACTCATCTACGTGACTTAGGTAATACAGTGATTGTGGTTGAGCATGATGAAGATGCTATTCGACAAGCAGATCATATTATCGATATCGGCCCAGGTGCAGGTATTCACGGTGGCGATATTATTGCTCAAGGTAATTACCAAAAAATATTAAAAGCGAAAGGCTCATTAACCGCTGATTATTTAAGTGGTCGAAAAGCAATTGAAATCCCTGCCAAACGTACACCGTTAACAGGTAATTGGATCAAGCTAAAAGCCGCAAGTGCGAACAACTTAAAATCCGTTGATTTGTCATTGCCTTTAGGTGTTTTAACTTGTGTGACAGGTGTATCAGGTTCGGGTAAATCTACGCTGATTAACGATACTTTATTCCCGTTAGCACAAACAAAGCTAAACAAAGCAACCACAGTAGAAGCCGCTGCACATAAGAGCATTAGTGGTTTATCTCAGCTTGATAAAGTGGTTGATATTAACCAAAGCCCGATCGGCCGAACACCACGTTCAAATCCAGCCACTTACACAGGTATTTTCACACCAATTCGTGAACTGTTTGCTGCGACACCAGAATCACGTTCACGTGGTTACAAACCAGGTCGCTTTAGTTTTAATGTAAAAGGCGGACGTTGTGAAGCTTGCCAAGGCGATGGCATGATCAAGGTAGAGATGCACTTCTTACCTGATGTTTATGTCCCTTGTGATGACTGTAAAGGACAACGTTATAACCGCGAAACCTTATCCGTAAAATACAAAGGTAAAAACATTCATGAAACCTTGGATATGACAGTAGAAGATGCCTTTAAATTCTTTGAACCTGTTCCAGTGATTGCACGTAAATTACAAACCTTAATGGATGTAGGTTTGTCTTATATTCGTTTAGGGCAAGCGGCAACCACACTTTCTGGTGGTGAAGCACAGCGTGTAAAATTAGCTAAAGAGCTATCCAAGCGCGATACAGGTAAAACCTTGTATATACTTGATGAGCCAACAACCGGCCTACATTTCCACGATATCGCTCAGTTATTAAAAGTGATTCATACGCTGCGTGATAAAGGTAATACCTTAGTAATCATTGAACATAATTTAGATGTGATTAAAACAGCCGATTGGATCATCGATTTAGGCCCAGAAGGTGGTAACGGCGGCGGTGAAATTATTGCCGAAGGTACACCTGAAGCAGTGGTTAAAGTAAAAGGAAGTTATACAGGCCAATTCTTAAAGCCTATTTTAGATAAGGCTACGTTAGAAAATTAAATTCAAGAATAAAGTATTTTAAACAGTAACAAAAAAGCCATTAACATCTGCTAATGGCTTTTTTATTTTGAAAAATTTAAGGCTAAAAACTAATGGGTTTACGCTTTTTAGGCTGCGGCTTCTCTTTCGCTTGCGGTTTTACATCTTCGCTCACAGTCTCAACAAATGGTTCAATGTCAGACTCGTCAACCATTTCGTAACCTTCAGTTTGCCCTTTAATCGCCACATGTAAGTGTTCACCATTAAAGCTAATCAAATCGCCTGCATATACTTTTTTGCGTTTACGCGTTTCTTCTTCACCATTTAACAACACATAACCTTCACTGATCACTTGTTTAGCTTCACCGCCACCAGAAACAAGATTGCCAATTTTTAAGATCTTATAAAGCTCCGTTGGCTCTTCATTTACTTCCACCAGCGTGGCATAAATTTCTTCTTGTTGATCCTGTTGATGTTCTGACATTGTGTTTCCATATGAAGTTTAATAACGTAATTAAACCGATTGTAAACGCAACGCCGCAATAAGCGAACTATTTTCCAGTCAGGCTATGATCCCAATCTTTCCAAACTACCTCATAACCTTGGTTTTTAACTAATTCAGCCATCACCGCTGGTGAGCGTTCATCACTAATTTCAAACTGCTCTAACGCTGCTTCAGATTCCGCGGCATAACCACCCGGTTGCGTACTTGAGCCTGCACTTAATGAGGTAATGCCTAAAGGTAAAACATGGTTACGGAAATGCTCAGATTCACGCGTAGACAATGATAATTCCACTTCAGGGTTAAACAAACGATAAGCACAAATCAGCTGAACTAATTCTTTATCGTTCATCACTGATTTGATTTCCATTCCACCTTCACAGGGACGTAAACGAGGAAAAGAAATAGTATAACGACTTTGCCAATATTTTTTCTCAAGATAGGTTAAATGCGCCGCCACATAAAAGCAGTCTGTTCGCCATTCTTCCAGCCCAATTAAAGAGCCTAATCCCATTTTATGAATGCCTGCTTCACCTAAACGATCATGCGTATTTAAACGATAAATAAAATCAGATTTTTTACCTTTTAGATGATGCTCAGCATAAGTTACAGGATTATAGGTTTCTTGATAAACTAAAACCGAATCCACGCCATATTCGATTAATTCGCTATATTCATCTTTATCTAAAGGTTGAACTTCAATGGTAATGTGCGAAAAGTGTTTTTTAATCACAGGTAAAGCTTGCTTAAAATAGTCCATCCCAACTTTACGTTCAGATTCCCCCGTTACCAATAAGATATGATCAAATCCCATTTTCTTAATCGCTAAACATTCATTCTCTATTTCTTGCATATCCAATGTTTTACGACGTAATGCGTTATGCATTGAAAAACCACAATACGTACAAATGTTGCTACACATATTAGAAAGATAAAGCGGAATATAAAACTGTTGAGTTTTACCAAAACGTTGCAAAGTGAGTTGCTGAGACTTTTGCGCCATTTGCTCTAAATAAGGTTCTGCCGCAGGACTAATTAACGCCTTAAAGTCTTCCAAATCTAAACGCGATTTTGATAATGCACGTTGCACATCTGCATCTGTTTTAGCATAGATAGACATGCGAATATCATCCCATTGATACTCTTTTATCTTTTCACTAAAAGTCATAGACTTGCCTCAAGAAAAGCAGTTAACGGGCTGGATGCAACAGCTTGTGTGCTTTGCCCACCTAAACCAGATAAGTAAGCTTGGCGCCCTGCTTGTACGGCTTTAGCAAAAGCTTCACTCATTGCAACGGGATCGCCTGCAACGGCAATCGCTGTATTCACTAACACCGCATCAGCGCCCATTTCCATTGCCAAAGCAGCATGCGAAGGACTGCCTAATCCCGCATCCACAATCACAGGCACATTCGCTTGTTCAATAATAATTTCTAAAAAGTCAGCGGTTTTAATACCTTTATTTGAGCCAATCGGTGCGCCCAATGGCATCACAGCAGCACAACCCACCGCTTCTAAATGTTTACATAAAACAGGATCTGCATGGATATAAGGCAACACAATAAAACCTTTATTGGCTAACATTTCAGCTGCTTTTAAAGTTTCAATTGGGTCCGGTAGTAAATACTTAGGATCTGGATGGATTTCTAATTTAACCCAATTAGTTTGTAATGCTTCACGCGCTAATTCAGCAGCAAATACCGCTTCTTTAGCATTACGCGCACCTGATGTGTTGGGTAATAGATTCATGCCGTTTTTAATTAAAGGCGCTAAAATATCATCATCTTGATGCTGCATATCAACACGCTTTAACGCCATAGTCACTAATTCTGATTGCGATGCTTTGAGAGCTGCCACCATAGTTTGCTGATCATTAAATTTGCCAGTGCCTGTGAATAATCGAGAAGTAAAACTTTTATCGCCAATGACTAATTGATCTTTGCTTTGCATATCTTCAAATAACATTTTATCCACCTGCAATTGCTTGAAATAGAGAGATATTATCACCCTCGTTGATAATGTAACTTTCCCACTGAGAGCGAGTGATCACTTCCTGATTAACCGCAACTGCGCTGCCCATTAGCGGTTTATCTAACTGTAATAACAATCGTTCGATATTGGTGTTATCTGCCACCTCTACCACTTGTTCGTTAACTTGTATTTTCATCAGCGCTTTGCTCCTCAATGTAGCTTTATAACCATGTTCAAATAATTAAAGATGCCCACAGACTTTGCATGTTGGATCTTTGTTAATAACAAAGGTTTGCCAATCTAGTGTTTTCCCATCGAACAACTTCAATTTATTTTTAATACCAGAAGGTAGGCCAACAAAATATTTAATGACTTCTAATGCTTGTAGTGTGCCGATGGTGCCAACGACTGGGCCAATAATGCCTGAGTTACTACAATTGAGCGTTTGCTCTTCTGAGCTTGGAAAGAGGCAGTGGTAACAAGGAGAATCCGCTTCGCTATGATCAAAAAACATTAACTGTCCTTCAAAGCGGATCGCCGCGCCCACGATTAAAGGCACTTTTGCATCCACACAGGCTTTGTTAATCAACTGTCGACTTTGCATATTGTCGGTGCAATCTAAGACCAAATCGGCCATGGTTAACTCCATGGTAAGCTGATCTGCCTGCATTGATTTATTAATGCTACGCACTTTAATTTCAGGATTAATTTGTTGCAGTTTACGTTTAGTCACTTCCACTTTTGAGTCACCAACATCATCACTTTGATAAGTAATTTGACGCTGTAAGTTACTCACTTCAATGCTATCAAAATCACTTAATACCAAATGACCAATACCCGCAGCAGCAAGATATAAAGAAGCAGGAGAGCCTAATCCGCCCATTCCAATTATCAGTACTTTGGCATTTTTTAACGCTAGTTGACCTGTTTCACCCACGTCTTCTAATAGAAGGTGTCGGCTATAACGTAATAACTCTGCATCGTTCAACATGTTCAATCCTTCACTCTATTAACGCATGATTTCATTAAAGCGCTCGATAACCTGTTTAGGATCATCGGCACGTGTAATAGCGGTTACCACAGCAATACTGCCTACACCACATTCCCACACGGCTGGTGCGCGCTCTAAATTAATGCCGCCAATCGCAACCGTTGCCATATCCGACATCAAATTTGCATACTTAGACAAACGTGTTAATCCTTGCGGATCCGAAGGCATGTCCTTCGTTTGTGTTTCAAAAATATGGCCTAAAGCGATATAGCTTGGTTTAAGTTGTCTTGCGCGTAACATTTCATAATAACCATGTGTACTTAGCCCTAAACGCAATCCTGCGTCGGCAATTAATGGTAAATCTGCTACATCCATATCTTCTTGCCCAAGGTGCACACCGTAAGCGTTATGTTTAATGGCTAACTGCCAATAATCATTAATAAATAATCGTGCATCGTATTTTTTACCTAATGCAATCGCGTCGATGATTTGTTGTTCTACTTGTTCGGGTTGTTTATCTTTAATGCGTAATTGCAGTGTTTTCACCCCCATTTTTAAAACACGCTCTACCCATTCAACAGAATCTACAACAGGATATAAACCTAACTGTGTTGTATCACAAGGTTCAAAACCAGGACCCGCTTCTAAGCTACCCGGCAAATCCAGTTCATAACCAATACTTGATTCAGGCAACACAATTTCAGGGAAGTCAGAACGCTCCGTTGGCCAACCGCCATGTGCGACTGAACCTTCACCAGTCCCCAAGGCTTTTGAGGCTTTTAAACCTTGGTTGATATAAGCTTTGGCTAACACTAATGCGTCTTCAATAAAATAGTCTAAGGCTAAAGTCGCCGCAATCGCACTGGCTAATGTACAACCTGTTCCGTGCGTATGAACATCTTCTAGACGTGGACTGGTTAACGCAATTTCTCGCGTTCCATCACTCCAGTAATCCAGTGAAATTTGATCCACCAGCTCAAAGTGACCGCCTTTAATAAACACACTGCCACAGCCCATGCTGATTAACTTATCAACAGCAGGTTTAAATGATTCACCTGAAATTAATGCATGGCCAGATAACGTTAAAACTTCATTAACATTGGGTGTAAGTAAATCAACTTGTGGTAATAAATGGCTTTTAATAAATTCATTAATGCCTTCTTCTGCCATATTGTCACCAGTAGAGGCAACAGCGACAGGATCGTAAATAACAAAAGGTTTATGAGCCCAAGTTTGTTTATAGTGTGCGAGTTGTTGAGCAAGAATTTTGACGTGTTCAATGCTCGCAATCAGTCCAATTTTAATCACTTTAGCAGGCATATCGTCGGCTAATGCATCCAACTGCTGAAGAAACATTTTTTCAGAAACACTTTCAACTAAATGAACAGCTTTTGAGTTTTGCGCGGTAATTGCACTGATCACAGAGCAGCCATCCGCACCGAAATCATGAAAAGTACATAGGTCAGCCTGAATACCAGCGCCTGCGCTAGAATCCGAACTGGCAATCGTCCACACTATATTGTTCATATTTAACCTTTTTTTCATTTATTGAATATTGTACGAAGGTTAGCATAAAGAGGTTTAGTTTAAATCAAAGTGATTTGACGATGAATGAAACTAAACCGCTATACCTTTAATACACCTTAGGCTTTATCTAGCTTAGGAGGTTGATAAATCTCAGCCCCACTTTCGGTAAATTCTTTGGCTTTAATCGCCATACCTTCTTCCGCTGACATAGTGATGGTCTCATCTAATATTTTAATTGAGATTTCACCCGAATCTAACTTCGCCGTAAAGTCTCGAACATCCTGCGTAATTTTCATTGAACAGAATTTTGGACCACACATTGAGCAGAAATGGGCAACTTTGCCAGATTCCTGCGGTAACGTTTCATCGTGATATTCACGCGAGGTTACAGGGTCTAAACCTAGATTGAATTGATCTTCCCAACGGAATTCAAAACGTGCTTTAGATAATGCATTATCACGAATTTGTGCGCCGGGATGCCCTTTCGCTAAATCAGCCGCATGCGCTGCAATTTTATAAGTGATCAGTCCTACTTTTACATCATCTTTGTTTGGCAGACCTAAATGCTCTTTTGGTGTTACATAACAAAGCATTGCACAGCCATACCAACCGATTTGAGCGGCACCAATACCAGACGTAATATGATCGTAACCCGGTGCAATATCAGTCGTTAATGGACCTAGTGTGTAGAAAGGTGCTTCAAAACATTCTGTTAACTGTTTATCCATGTTTTCTTTGATCATTTGCATTGGAATATGACCCGGACCTTCGATGATCACCTGCACATCATATTCCCACGCAACTTTAGTTAACTCGCCTAACACTTCTAATTCAGAGAATTGCGCTTCATCATTTGCATCTGCAACGGAACCAGGACGTAAACCATCACCCAGTGATAACGACACATCGTATTGCTGACAAATTTCACAAATTTCACGGAAGTACTCGTAAGCAAAATTTTCTTTATGGTAAGTCAAACACCATTTCGCCATGATTGAACCACCACGCGAAACGATACCAGTGACACGCTTAGCGGTCATAGGCACAAAACGTAACAACACGCCCGCATGAATGGTGAAGTAATCCACACCTTGCTCTGCTTGTTCAATTAACGTATCGCGAAACACTTCCCAGCTTAAATCTTCAACCACACCATTTACTTTTTCTAATGCTTGGTAAATCGGTACGGTACCGATTGGCACTGGCGAGTTACGTAGGATCCATTCACGCGTTTCATGAATATTACGCCCCGTTGATAAATCCATTACCGTGTCACCGCCCCAAAGCGTTGACCAAACCAACTTCTCCACTTCTTCTTCAATTGAAGAGGACACAGAAGAGTTACCGATATTAGAGTTCACTTTTACTAAAAAGTTACGACCAATGATCATCGGCTCTAATTCAGGATGGTTAATATTTGATGGAATGATCGCACGACCTCTAGCCACTTCAGAACGAACAAACTCAGGCGTAATTGATTCCTGTAAGTTTGCACCGTAACTCTGCCCTGCATGTTGTGAAAGTAAGGCTTCACATTTAATACGCTCACGACCTTGGTTTTCACGAATCGCAATGTATTCCATTTCTGGTGTGATAATCCCCTGACGTGCGTAATGTAATTGCGTGACGCATTGCCCTTTTTTAGCACGTAATGGCTTAGGCAAATTGGCAAACCGTAATTCATCTAATGAATCATCGGCTAAACGCTCTTGCGCAAAGTTAGACGTTACACTCTCTAATGTTTCAACATCATCACGAGCGCCAATCCAAGCTTCACGCAAACGCGGTAAACCTGCATGCACATCTATTTTGATATTAGGATCGGTATAAGGACCTGACGTGTCGTAAACTGGAATCGGTTCATTTTTTTCATAAATTGGGTTTTCTTCAGAACCACCAACAAAGGTATCGGTTTGGTGGATTTGACGCATCGCGACTTTAATCGGATGAATCTCACCATCAATAAAGATTTTTTCTGAATTAGGGTAAGACTGATTATTCAAACTCTGAATATAGTCTTGTGCAGCTTGACGCGACTCACGACGAGATAGACCTTTACGATCTGTGGTTTTTAACGTTGAATTAATTTCTTTAGACATAGCATTCTTTACCTAGTTTAATATAAACGGCTTATAAAAGATTGCTTGTCGAATAGGTGTGGAAGTTAAAAAATATCCAAGAATGGAAAATAGATAGATATTTTCTACTTGTTCCCTTCGTAGGTATTAGCCCAATCAGGTTCCACGGATCCCACGCAACTGCTTTTTAAACACAGTTACTTATGTGGTCTCAGCCTTTGGGAAATTCCCATTAGCACTCCGACAAGATGCACGCAGTATAGAAGAAAAAGCGGCCGAGTTAAACAGAAGAAATTATTTACTTACTTTTAGACGACTCACTAGGCTCTTGAATTTGGTACAAGGTGCGATGATCATCGCAGACTTCTTCGCAGTCACAGCTTTTCTCAATCCCTAAACTGGAAAGGCCTCCACAACTACCTTGGATTCGACTTCTGCCAAAAAAAACACCCAATGCCATAAATACAATAACCAATAAAAAAACGGCAAACGTAATAATAAATTCCATTAACTTTTCCTTTAATGTTTACCACAGCACTTACCTTGATGTTTATGTTCATCAGCGTGGCCGCCACATTTTTCTCCGTGGTTATGTTCATGAGCATGCCCACCACATTTAGCACCATCAGCTTTTACAACGCCTTGCTCAGGTTCAGTTAATGGATTTTTTTGTAAAGCCGCATCTGTTAATATTTGCTCAAGACTATGACGAGTATTACCTTGCTCAACTTTGAAACCTGCATTCAATAATCTTGTTAAGTTTTTTTCACCAATTTTTCTTACAATGATTGAATCACAGTTCATTTTTTTAAATAACTCGACAATACTCTGCTTAGATCCACAACACCCACTCGACTCTATTGATGGGTTTTTATGAACAGCAATAAGCTCTTGTTGATCATTATAAAAATTAAATGCTTCGGATTTTGAGAATTGATGTGAAAGTTTATTGTTTGTCATCGCAATTGCATAAATCATAATATTTGTCCTTTAGATTCAGAAACAACAAGTTCTTCAGGCATCACTAAAGCATTTCCATTAATTAAAGCCGAGCTTATTTTAAAACGAGACTTTTTTAATATATTGGCAAAGGTTTGACGAGAAACTTGCATTTTTTTAGCCGCATCTTGTTGAGAAAGTCCTTCAATATCCACTAAACGAATTGCTTCAAATTCGTCCATTTCAATACTGATTTTCACCAATTCAGAAGCAGGAATACCATTAGGTTTAAATAAACTGCATTTAGCAAAACTTTCAGTACAAATATGGCGTTTAATTTTCGGTCTCATTTATATTCTCAACGATTTTATTTTAAGTGTTCAATTAGGTTCACACATGTTATCTTACTCAAGTAATTAGCATATGCCAATTACTTTATTCAATATACGTCTTAGAGGTCAATCATGTCGTCTACTCATCAAGCAGAAAAAGAACAATTAATAAAACAACTACAATTACTTTCTCCAGAAAAATCAACGCCTTCTTTAACATTAGTCAGCAAGCACACGAGCCATCAACATTGCATGTTATGTGGAAGCCATCCTGTATTAGGTTTGAAACTCAATTTTTATAGCGCTCAAACACAACAAGTATTCGCACATTTTAAAAGTTCAATTCATCAACAGGGCTACGAAGGGATCTTACATGGAGGTTTTTTATCCGCTTTATTGGACAGTAGTATGTGTCAGGCACTTTTTAACCAAGATATTGAAGGTGTTACAGGCGATATGAATATTCGCTTTTTACACGAAGTAAAAGTTAATAGTGAAATATTAATGATAGGTAAGGTTATCTCCTCTCGACATCCACTTCATAAAGTAGAAGCAGAACTGTATGTCGATGGCGTACTAATGGTAAAAAGTAATGCGCGATTTATGACAAAAGGCTTTGGAAAGAAATAATAGAATAAAATTTAAAATGCATTATTAACACGAGACATTAACTTATTAAGCAATTGAATTTCTTCTTCATTAAATCCTGCAGTCAGTTGCTTAGTGAGATTTAAATGTAATGCATCATGCTCTTGAAACAACTTTGTGCCTTGATCTGTTAATTTAACTAAAATCGAACGTCGGTCAGTACCATGTGGAACTCGTTCAACTAGCTTTGCTTTTGTTAAATTATCAACTAAAACAGTTAAAGTGCCTGTTGTCACACCGACTTTATTCGCTAACTCCTTCATCGGCATTGAGCCGAAGGCACCTAAAATTTCAACTGCATGTATCAATGTTAGCGAAACTCCCTTATCTTTTACTATTTTTAGTTCCCATGATGATAACTTCTCATAGAACTCAATAAAGGCATGATTTAGATTTTCACTCTCAGATTTCATTACAACTCTCATTATTAGCTTTTAAGACATTCTATCTGAGTACATTTGTTAACTTCAATAGTTAGATGTGCCAAACGCTCAAACGGCTTTAATAAATTATGGTAATAATCTGTAGAGAATGGATTATGTGAAACGATAGTTATTTCTGCAGCATAATGGTCCGCACTAATTGACCAAATATGAATATCAGCAACTTGATGGTCATCTTGCTGTTCAATGCAATTTATTACCTTTTGCTGGTAGTTCCTTTCTATACTCTTATCCAACAAAATGGGAGCTGTCTGACTTAATAACCCCCATGCCCATTTACTAATAATCAAAGCTCCGATTATTCCCATTATTGGATCTAACCAATTTAATCCAAAATAGCTTCCCATTAATAATGCAATGATTGCTAATATAGAAGTTAAAGCATCTGCCATTACATGGAAGTAAGCAGCACGTAAATTGTGATCATGTTGCTCTGTATGAGAATGGTCGTGATCGTTGTCATGGTGATGATGTTTATGACTATGATGATCTTTTAATAAAAATACACTTACAATATTCACAAGTAAACCAACGCAAGCAACCAAAATTGCTTCTTTAAAATGAATTTGCTCTGGGCTGAATAAACGCACAGCAGACTCAATTGCCATAATCAGGGCAACTAAACCTAATGCAATTGCACTAGTGAAACCTCCCAACACACTGACCTTCCCAGTACCAAAAGCATACTTAGGATTGTTTTTATGTTTACGGGCATAACGGTAGACGAATAAAGTGATCATAAACGCTGCGGCGTGTGTCCCCATATGCCAACCATCAGCAAGCAAGGCCATTGAACCATAAATAGTACCTGCAACTATCTCCGCAAACATGGTGCTAATAGTTAGTAGTAAAACATATAAAGTATTACGTTCACCTTGTTCATTTTGATTAGAAAAATCATGTTGATGCTGCCAAGGTTTAAGTGAATGATATTGGGCCATTATTATTTCCTATTCAAAAAAGACTCAAACAATAATCTCACCAACTAGTTTGATTATCAAACTATATGAAAAACAAACTACTTAAATAGAATCTAGATCAATTCCACAACAAAAATAATGGCTAAGGGAATAAAAAGTCTAACTAGTTAAGAATTACTTCTTAGCAGCAGCTTTATCAGCTTTATCAGCTTTAACTTTTTCACTAGATCTTAAAATAAAGGCTTCTGCTACCTCAGTAGGACAAGGCATGACCTTTTTGAACTCCATAGAGAACTGAAGTTAACACTCAAAAATTTCCGCTAACACAAACGAGCAGATACAAAAAAGCCCCGATAGTTTTCACCATCGGGGCTTATAAAAAAGTCTAACTAGTTAAGAATTACTTCTTAGCAGCAGCTTTTTCAGCTTTAACTTTTTCACTAGATCTTAAAATAAAGGCTTCTGCTACGTTAGTAGGACAAGGCATAACCTTTTTGAACTCCATAGAGAGCTGACCACGAACAGGAGCCGCAGAGCTTCTCCACTCATATACTAAACTGTCGTCTAATTCGCTCTGCAGCATTGTACGTAGAGAACTGAAGTTAACACTCAAAAATTTCCGCTAACACAAACGAGCAGATACAAAAAAGCCCCGATAGTTTTCACCATCGGGGCTTATAAAAAAGTCTAACTAGTTAAGAATTACTTCTTAGCAGCAGCTTTATCAGCTTTAACTTTTTCAATTACTGCTTCTGCTACGTTAGTAGGACAAGGCATGTAGTTTTTGAACTCCATAGAGAACTGACCACGACCTGAAGTCATTGTACGTAGAGAACCGATGTAACCAAACATTTCTGAAAGAGGTACGTCAGCTTTAATACGAACACCAGTTGCGCCCGCTTCTTGACCAGCGATCATGCCACGACGACGGTTAAGGTCACCGATAACATCACCAACGTGATCATCAGGAGTAAATACGTCTACAGACATTACTGGCTCTAGAAGTTGTGCACCTGCTTTAGGGATAGACTGACGGAATGCACCACGTGCTGCTAATTCAAATGCTACTGCAGATGAATCCACGGCATGGAAGCCACCATCGTAAAGTTCAATTTCAACGTCAAGTACAGGGAAGCCAGCTAGTACACCAGTTTCCATCATGCCTTCGAAACCTTTCTCGATTGCAGGGAAGAATTCTTTAGGTACGTTACCACCAACAACTGTTGATTTGAACGAGAAACCAGTACCTGGCTCAGCAGGCTTGATACGGTAATCGATTTTACCGAATTGACCAGAACCACCAGATTGTTTCTTATGCGTGTAAGAATCTTCAACAGCTTGTGTGATTGTTTCACGGTAAGCAACTTGAGGTTCACCTACTAGTAAGTCAACACCGTATGTACGCTTAAGGATATCAACTTTGATATCTAAGTGAAGTTCACCCATACCAGATAGGATTGTTTCGCCTGAATCTTGGTCAGTTTCAACACGGAATGTTGGATCTTCTGCAACCATTTTACCGATAGCAATACCCATTTTCTCAGTTGAACCTTTATCTTTTGGTGTAACAGAGATAGAGATTACTGGCTCAGGGAAAACCATTGCTTCTAGAATGATTGGATCTTTTGGATCACATAATGTGTGACCAGTTTGAACGTTAGTCTTCATACCCACGATAGCGATGATATCACCCGCTTGTGCAGAAGTAAGTTCGTTACGATCATCAGCTTGCATTTCACACATACGACCAACACGCTCAGTTTTACCTGTAGCAGCGTTCATGATTGTATCGCCTTTCTTCAATGTACCTGAGTAGATACGTACGAAAGTTAATGAACCGAAACGGTCATCAGTGATTTTAAATGCTAATGCTTTTAGTGATTCATCAGCAGAAACTGTTGCTACGCGACCAGTTGGTTCACCTTCTTCATCTGTAAGAGGTTGCGGATCAACATCTGTAGGACAAGGTAAGTAATCAACAACAGCATCAAGGATAAGTTGAACACCTTTGTTTTTAAATGCAGAACCACAGTAAGTTGGGAAGAAGTCCATTGTACGAGTACCAGCACGGATACAACGTTTAAGATCTTCAATTGAAGGTTCTGTACCTTCTTCTAAGTATTCCATTAGAAGGTCTTCGTCTTGCTCTAGAGCAGTTTCGATTAGTTTAATACGGTATTCTTCAACTTTATCAACCATGTCCGCAGGAACATCTTGGATAGAGTAATTTTCAGGAAGACCAGTGTCATCCCAAACGTATGCTTGACGACTTAGTAGGTCAACAACACCAACGAAATCATCTTCGATACCGATTGGTAGAACCATAACTAGTGGGTTAGCACCAAGAATGTCTTCAGTTTGCTTAACAACGCGGTAGAAATCAGCACCCATACGGTCTAATTTGTTTACGAAGATAATACGTGCAACTTCTGAGTCATTCGCATAACGCCAGTTAGTTTCTGATTGTGGTTCAACACCACCAGAACCACAGAATACACCGATACCACCATCAAGTACTTTAAGAGAACGATATACTTCAACTGTGAAGTCAACGTGTCCAGGAGTATCGATAACGTTAAAACGGTGGTCATTCCAAAAACAAGTTACAGCAGCAGACTGGATAGTAATACCGCGCTCAGCTTCCTGTTCCATGAAGTCAGTTGTAGATTCGCCATCATGTACTTCACCAGTTTTGTGGATCTGGCCTGTAAGTTTCAGGATACGTTCTGTAGTAGTGGTTTTACCCGCATCAACGTGCGCGAAAATACCAATGTTTCTGTATTTACTTAAATCTGTCATTTTTTATACTCTGTATTAAAAAAGTTGGAGGCTATATTCCCGCGGCATTATACAATTTTTGTGGTTAAACAGAACACAGAATTTAGAAAAAAGAGCAAATATGTTGCTTTTTTCGGCTTTATTTTGTGTTTTTTTACAAAAACACCTCGAAAAACAGAAAGGGCTGTCATTAAACACAGTCATTTGAAGAATAAATAAACGATATTAAGCGATCAAAACAATCGCAAATAATAAAGAAAACACAAAAGTACTCAGCGCAGTGTTTTTCAATTGTTCATTAAAAATTTCACCTTCTCGAGTTTGTTTCTTTATTTCGTTGGAAATTTGTATACAACTTTTAGCTAATGGACTTATAACTAATAAAAACAAATATTGCCAAGTTTCACTATCTTGTAAATTATAAATATAAATCACACTGGCTAGCATAGCCGTTATTAATAGTAGTAAATGATAGATAAATGCTTTTTCACGTCCTAATAAAACAACCAAGGTAATTTTATTAGCCGCTTTATCACTATAAACATCACGTATATTGTTAATGTTTAATACCGCCGCACTTAATAAACCAAGACTAACAGCAGGCAAGAATAAAGAAGCCGGTAAGGTCAGTGCTTGCAAATAAAAACAGCCTAGTACCCCTAATAAACCGAAAAACATAAAGACTGCAATATCGCCCATAGCCCGATAACCATAAGGCAGCTTACCCATGGTATAAGTAATTGCAGCAGCAATAGCCAATGCGCCTAGCCCTAAAAAGATTAACCAACTCTTTATGTCATCATCAAAAGCAATTGCCAATAATGAAAGCCCTGAAAGCAAACACAACATAGTGACTATAATAATGGCATTCTTCATCGCACGCGCACTGATTAACCCACTTTGCATTGCTCTATCTGGGCCAATACGTTGTTCATCAGCTCCAGTGAAAGCATCACCATAATCGTTAGCAAGATTAGAAAGTATTTGTAGTAACAGAGCGGTTAATAGTGACAATAAAAAAATACTAGAATCAAAAACCTGGTAGTGCACCGCTAATCCACCAGCGACAATAATAGAAGCAGCGGCTAAAGGGAGAGTGCGTAAGCGTAATGCATTGATCCAGACAGTAAATAGCTTCACTAAAAATCCTATAAAATGATGATTATTGTTAACAGTACTAGGAATAAGGTTAATATCGCGCTACATTAACAAACCTAAATGAATAAATATATAACTGGCTTATGCTTAACGCTACGCAGCAATTCCAACAACTACTATTGTTTAGTCCTAAACACGGACCGCTTCTAATACAAAATTTAACCATTCCCAATTTAACCGATAATACTCGTCACTATTTCTCATTTTCCAAACGATATCCTTATCAACATAATTTAACTTTTAAACAATTAACTCAACAATCTTCTAAAAACCATCAACAACTAACCATTTTTTCTAAATCGAAAGCGTATTATCAAGCATCGTTATCTAGCCAACAAAGCAATACAACAGCATCAAGCAACATTGACATTAATTATTACCACACACCAACACAATTACAGATAATCAAAGACGAGGTTAAGAATGCCATTATATTATGAGCAACAAGGTTCGAATGATAATCCAACACTTGTTTTTTTACATGGTTTTTTAGGTAACTGCTTAGATTGGCATACAACCATCGAGCAACTGAAAAGTGATTTCCACTGTGTTTGTATCGACCTTCCCGGCCATGGTAATTCTAGCGCAATTGATCTTTCTAAAGTCGACGGCTTTGCAAACTGTCATCAACTTATTAAATATTGCTTAAACGAATTAAACATTCAATCTTTTGTCTTTGTTGGTTATTCATTAGGTGGTCGCATCGCATTAGATTACGCGCGTAGCCAAAACGATCCTAGACTAAAGCATTTGATATTAGAGTCCACTCACCTTGGTTTGGACAACGACAAAGACAAAATGCAACGCTATCAATCCGATTTAATATGGGCAGAATGCTTTGCCACACAATCAATAGAAGACAGTTTATACGATTGGTATGACCAAACTATTTTTGATGACTTAAGTGATGCAGAAAAAGGCATGCTAATTGAAACAAGAGAAGATAATTACGGGGTTTACCTCGCCAATATGTTATTGGCAACAAGCTTAAGCCATCAGCAGTGCGCAAGACAATTTATAGCGACAACGGATTTACCGATTTCCTATTGCTATGGAGAGAAAGACAGTAAATTTAAAGAAATAGCAGATTCACTTCCACAACGAAAAAACTTAGTCATTCAAGGTTTTGCGGGTTTAGGCCACAACACTCACATTAAAAAACCCATCATCTACGCAAATAATATTAAACAGATATTAAGGTAAGCGACTAAGTTATTTTACTTACACAATGCAAATCGCATTTTTGATAGCATTTACCTATTAACTTGATTGATATAAACAATTCGTTTAAGTATTTAATTTAATGGATACTATTGAAGTTATGGCCAATGAAAAGTCGGTCATACAATACTTCAAATTATATAGAGGAACATCCAATGGTATTAGTAACAAAACAAGCACCTGATTTTACATCTGCCGCTGTACTAGGTAATGGCGAAATCGTAGATAACTTTAACTTTGCTGAATTCACAAAAGGTAAAGAAGCAGTTATCTTTTTCTACCCGCTTGATTTCACATTTGTATGTCCTTCAGAGTTAATCGCATTCGACAAACGTTTTGGTGAATTCCAAGCGCGTGGTGTTGAAGTAATTGGTGTTTCAATTGATTCACAATTCTCACACAACGCATGGCGTAACACTGCTATCAATGATGGCGGTATCGGTGCAGTTCAATACCCATTAGTTGCTGACGTTAAGCATGAAATTTGCCAAGCATTCGGTGTTGAATTTGAAGAAGCTGGTGTAGCATTACGTGCCTCTTTCTTAATCGACAAAGAAGGTGTTGTACGTCACCAAGTAGTGAACGATCTTCCATTAGGCCGTAACGTAGACGAAATGTTACGTATGGTTGATGCACTTCAATTCCACGAAGAGCACGGTGAAGTTTGTCCTGCTCAATGGGCTAAAGACAAAGCAGGTATGGACGCATCTCCAGAAGGCGTTGCAAAATACCTAGCAGCTAACTCTGACGACCTATAATAATTAACTAAATTGTTATAAATAAAAAAGGCCTCATTTGAGGCCTTTTTTGATCGTGCGAGTTAGCTTTCCGATGAGTCAGTCCAGCGCTCACTATAGGGCTAAAGACAAAGCCGATATGGACGCATCTCCAGAAGGCGTTGCAAAATACCTAGCAGCTAACTCTGACGACCTATAATAATTAACTAAATTGTTATAAATAAAAAGGCCTCATTTGAGGCCTTTTTTGATCCTGCTAATTAATATTATTTTAAAGAAGAGTAATAAGCTGCAAGGTTTGCAATATCTGCATCGCTTAACATAGCGGCTTGCGGACTCATCAACATTGACATACCACCTCCACGAACGCCGTCTTTATAGGCTTTTAAAGTAGAAACAAGGTAAGCTTCTTTTTGTCCTTTTAAGTTTGGATAAATAGGTACAGCAGACACACCTTCAGCACCGTGACATACAGCGCAAACAGCTGACTTTGCTTTACCTGCTTCGATGTCTGCTGCATTGGCAAAAAATGGAAGACATAAAAATAATGCAATTAAACTTTTGTTCATTGGAAACTCCCTCTAAAAAATGAATAACTCAAATAATAGTGTTAATTCTAATAAAATGTATATGAACTGATATGATATAAATCATTGATACAACGAAATTCCTAACATTAAACGAGACACTAATGCTAATACCCTACCAACAACTCGACGAGATGACATTAAACAATTTAATCGAACAATATATATTACGTGAAGGAACGGATTACGGATTAGTTGAATTTTCATTACAGGAAAAAACACAACAAGTGCTATTACAAATTAAGAATGAAGATATCCACATTATTTATTCAGAACTTGAAGAAAGCGTAACTCTAATCAGCAAACACGAGCTCCAAGCTGCACAAGTAGAAAAAATAAACGAATAATTTATATTGTTTTTAGATAGCGAGCGTGCATAATTAATGAATACGGTTATAAATAAACGTTGTCTATCACAAAGTTCTAATTTATAGCAGAAGTAATGGCCATATGAATTGTAGAGCTTTATAAAAAAACGATACAATTCATATATAGAATGTGTTTTAGTGAAAAATAAAAGAAATAGCGTTAGCTATTCATCACCAAAGATAAAGGGAAGTTTATGATCATTACCAAACCTCAAACCGATCCAACGTTAGAATGGTTTTTATCGCATTGTCATACTCACAAATATCCTGCAAAAAGTATGTTAATTCATGCAGGCGAGAAAGCGGATACATTGTACTTCATCGTTAAAGGTTCTGTTGCTGTTGTCATTAAAGACGAAGACGGAAAAGAAATGATTCTGTCTTACCTGAACCAAGGTGATTTCATCGGCGAATTAGGCTTATTCGATAAAGAAGAAGAGCCAATCCGTAGTGCATCTGTTAAAGCAAAATCAGCTTGTGAAGTAGCAGAAATTTCATACAAGAAATTTACACAGCTAATTACAGTTAATCCAGATATCTTAATGCGTCTTTCAAGCCAAATGGCGAACAGACTACAAGTGACTAGCCAAAAAGTGGGTAACTTAGCATTCTTAGATGTAACTGGCCGTATCGCAAACACATTGCTAGATTTAGCAAAACAACCAGATGCGATGACTCATCCAGACGGTATGCAAATCAAAATTACACGTCAAGAAATTGGTCAAATCGTGGGTTGTTCACGTGAAACTGTTGGACGTATTTTGAAAATGCTAGAAGAGCAAGGTCTTATCTCTGCTCACGGTAAAACAATCGTGGTATTTGGTACGCGTTAATTCGCATTCAAATCCCATAAAAAAACCGCTTCATTATTATAATAAAGCGGTTTTTTTGTATCCAGTGTTTGCTAATACGTATTTATACCAATCACACTAATTAACTGATCTATTTTACTTGTTAAAATAACTTATTTCTTCGTTATAAGTTTCATAAAGGAAACAACCCTTTACCTCAACTTATGCCTTGAACTAAGCCATTTTACCTGCGCAAAATTTAGAACACTTATTTAATGTAATTGGTATTAGTGTATTAATCATTACCAAACAGATCCGCTTTGATAATGTAAAGTTGATTCGAATCCACAGTATTTTTATCCAAATACTTTTGTTCTAACTTGCCCTTAGTTGACCATGTTGCAAAATCATCGTCGTTTAATACGCCTAAGTGGTGTTCATCAATCACCCACAAGCCTTCCATTTTATCGTGTGGATAAGCCACTTCATCAACCATATCAATCACTAAGGTTTTATTCACAGGTTGAATACCTTTTGCCGCTAATGCATTCCAACCATGTTTATTTGCATATTGTTCAAGCGTTAAACCATCAATCAATAAACCATGACTTGCATCGCGCGTAACAGAAGCTGAAAGCGCAACACTAGAAAGTGGCGTACCAGTGCTTAAGTCGATTCGGTAAACTTGTTTCTGTGCATTAGGATTAGCTTTTTTAGGACCACCTAAAAGGAAACTGCCATCGCGTTCAATCACTAAATATTGCTCAGCCGTTAACGTCGCAATTTCAGAGTTAGCATTTTCTGCTTTTTCTTGGCGATATAAATATTGCTCAGTGTTACCTGTATTCAAATCCACTGTCACAATACGAGTTAAATTGCCCTTTTGTGCCGCTTTATCAGGATTCTTCATGGTCGATTGCATAATGCCAACCAATGTTGATTCATCAGGCGTGATCGCCAAACCTTCCATTCCTCGGTTAGCACGGCGATGTTGAAAAACAGCTGGTAAGTTAATCTGTGTACGTTGATCGTCTTTAAACGCATTAATACGCTCAATCTCAACACCATTCTGATCAAAATGAACAATATGTGGACCGTATTCATCACTCACCCAAAAAGAACCATCTTTTAAAGCCACTAGTCCTTCGCCATCTAAACCAAAATCATCCACTTTGATAGGATTAGTCGATTTGCTATAAGGCAAACTATTATCCATTAACACCGGCGTTCCATCGGCATGATAAGGCGTTTCGCCTGTGCCGCCTAAAGCAGAAGAATTAGGTAATCCTGAAATCAACTCCCCTGTTGGTGTTTTAAGCAAAATATCTTTAACCAATGAAATAGAACCATCGTGACTCACTTCAAACAAACCAATACGTGGCACATAAGACACAACAGGAAAACTTTTCCCTTTGCCATAATCACCCGTGTAATTTGCATTCGGTCCTCGATCCGTTAACGCATAAAATTGATTAACATGTGTAGGATGAGCAGTCATCGCCGAGCCATAACCACCATTACGAATTTCAAAGGGTTGATTGGTTTTCGCATCAAGTAAATCATTGCGTAAAACCGAATAAGGTAATTCACTACTTTGACCTGAAAAACTAGCAATGAAATCAGCATTCCCTATTTTGTCTGCATGGTTGGCACAGCCAGTCATTACACTTGCCGATAATAAACTTGCGATCAATGTTTTCTTATACGTTTTTTTACTAGTTATAGCTTTACTCGTCATTGTCTTGCTCCCTGAATGAATATGGCAAGCAAACTAAACAATAAATGTGACGGTTTAATGAACTTCACGAAAGCTTGATAACCAGCAGCCTGCAAGATAAATAACCCGCCCTTTAATACCAAGCATAAAAAAAGGAGCTTTCGCCCCTTTTATCAATACAAAGTAAACATTAATCACTCAAGCGTTACTTCACAACGGCTTCTTCCGCTTGCTCTTCAGCAGGCAGATGTAAACCATCAACAATCACAGCACAAGCGGCATCACCAGTAATATTAAGCGCAGTGCGGATCATATCGAAAATTCTATCCAAGGCGAATAATAATGGTAACCCTTCAATTGGAATGCCCGCCGCTAATAACACCGCAACCACTAAGAAAGAAGGCCCAGGCACACCAGCTTGACCAATTGCACCAATAGTTGCCGTTAAGATGATCGCAATATAAGCACCAAAGCTTAAATCAATACTAAAAACTTGAGCAAAAAATACAGCGACTAATCCATAATAAATCGCATTACCGCTCATATTAATAGTGGCCCCTAAAGGTAAAACAAAAGAAGCCGTCGAATTATTAATATTTAAATCTTTTTGAACCGCATCCATAGTCACAGGCAATGTTGCCATTGAAGAAGCTGTTGACAAAGCCACCGCTTGCGGACGTTTCATCACAGACAAAAAGCGACGCGCAGACACATTCGAAAATAGCTTGATTAATAATGGATAAAAACCAAAGCCAAAAATAAGAATAGCAATGACATAAACAACGAATAACTTCATCACAACCGATAACACATCAAACCCAAAAGTCCCTACCGCTTCAGCCATCAAGCCAAACACACCAATTGGCGCGATACGCATAACCACATTAATCATCCATACAAAAGCATCAACCAAACCATTTAACGCCATCAGTAAAGGTGCCGTTTTAGCGGTATCGACTTTAGATAAAGCAATGCCTAAGAACAAACAGAAAACAAGAATTTGCAGAATATTTGCATTGTTTAATGACTGAAATACATTCGTTGGGATCATGCCTAAAACAGTCGCAAAGAACCCAGGCACTTCGCCTTTATCCGCATACTCATTTGAAAACATAGAATGCATACTCGTTAAATCAATGCCCACACCCGGTTTAAATAACTCACCTAACCCAAGCGCCAGAGCAACCGCAGCCGCAGACGTTAACATAAAGAAAATAAAAGTCGTCAAACCGATTTTTCCTGCCGCAGGACTATCACCTAAATTCGCCGCTCCTGTAATAATGGCAACCGCCACTAAAGGAATAACCAACATTTTAATGAGGTGGATAAACACAGCACCAAGTGGCGCGAACATTTCTGCACTCGGTCCCATATAAGCGCCCACCACAGTACCAATAACCATGGCGATGACCACTTGCGTGCCTATATTTGAAAACAAACTTTTATTTAATTTTATCACTGACGATCCCTTTTATTATCTTTAACAATTTTCAAGCACAAGGTACCGAATATCCTGTATTGAATACTGACAGTGATCAATAATCGCTTAACTACTTAATTTAAAATGAATACAAAGCAAAAACTTGCTAGAGTTATCAATCACAAAAGCTTAATAGCAAACCATTCACACTTAGGAATAAGCATGAAAGTATTCTTCACCCCATTACTATTAATTGCATTAACCCTGAGCTCATCACTCTCCTTTGCCATTGTTTCTCCCACACCAGAGAGCAAGATACAAAAACAAAATAACTCAGGCACCATACAAATAGGCTGGCAAGATCTGCAAGGTAAAGTTGCCCCGTATTACGACCCATTCCGCGAGTTAACGCAGAAGCAAATATACAACCTTTCTATTTATGGTCGCGTTGTAGAGCTGCAAAAAACATTACCAAATAGAGTCACTGAGAAAATGATAAAAATGGGTGAAGAAGCAAAGTCCAAACTCATAGCAGACAAGGTAGACATTGAAGGCCTCTTTGCACAGCGCGAAATCATCGTCGCAAAACGAAGAAAAGCCGCAATGGCAACCAACAGTTTATTAATCAACAGGCAAATACAAATATCAGGCTATTTACTCGCTTTAGAATTTAACGAAGGTTTAGTGACAGAGTTTTTGTTAGTACCCACAGTCGGTGCCTGTTCACACAAACCCGTTCCAGCAGCCAATCAATTAATATTGGTGAAAACCAAGCAAGCTTTTGAAGCAAGATCGCCTTATGTTCCAATCAGAGTGACTGGGACGTTACAAAGCAACCAACAGAATAAGAATCTTAATTTGGTGGATGGGAATAAGCAGATTCAAATGGCGTATTTTATTGATGATGGAATGGTGACGGAGTTATAGTTTTGTTTTGCTTAGCGCAGTGAAGGTTCATCCTAGTTCCCATGCTCCGCGTGGGAATTCATTTCTGCATTGAAGTTTAGCTCGTCTGCGCTCGTCGGATCATCTTGGTTATTATTTACAGTGGTTTCGCCCTGTCGGCGAGTTCATTTTCTTTATACGAATAAAGAAAACGGAACCAAAAGAAAATCGCCCATAACGTTTTTTATTCTGAATAAATCACAGCCTTCTTTACGCACCGCTCATACGCGGCGTCCATGCCGCGAAGTTCGCTAACAACGGCATCCATGCCTCTGCTTGCTAAAGGCAGTGATTGATTCAGAAAAACTTAATGGGAGGTTGATGTAGCCGTATTGAGTTTCATTTTTTATTAACTTATTGATATTGTTAAGCTCAACGAATAACTTCCCAATACTTTTGTAGAGGTTAAATTATGAAAAATATACAGACTAAAAACTTAGTCGACTTTGGATTATTCACACATGCAAAGGATTACTATTCAGCGGCTCAAATATTAAAAGAGAATGGCCCTAATAATCCTTATTTTATAATGCTAGCTTTATCTATTGAGTGCTTTTTGAAAAGTATTCGGACAAAGATTGAATGGAATGATTCAGTTGCAATAAAGGTAAACCATACAAAGAAAACACATGACCTATCAAAGATTTTTCATAAGATAGAGATAAACCATCCATTAGATGCAGAGTATTTAAAAAATAAATATGAAATTCAATATTCACGCTCACTAAAGCAAGATATAGAATTGAATAAAACCGTTTTTACCGATAGGCGTTATCCATATTCGGCAAAAGGTGGTATTCCCGAAGTCCCATTACATTCTAATGATGAAGGACTACGCATACCTAAAGATAAAAAAGATAAAATTAATATTGCAGTTTATGTTAAAGAATTAGAGGCTGTTGCGAAGTTTCTGTCCGATGTACTTTCAAAGTATATTGATTGAAACAAAAAAAGATCAGCCTAGTTCCGATAGTCTCCGAGAGGTTTATCTGCACCAAAGGTTAACTCGTCTTCGCTCGTCGGATCATGTTGATGGTTATTTACAGTGATTTCGCCCTGTCGGCGACTTTACTTTTTCTTGGTCAGAAGAAAAAGTAAGCAAAAAGACTGACACCGAATCGCTTTCTAATCCAAACCATGGTGAACTTTCTTAACGCACCAGTTCATACGGCACGTCCCTGTGCCGGATGAACTTACAGCAAACGTCCTGTTTGCTGTTGCTGAAAGTTATCCATCGTTTGGGAAAGCTCAACGGTGGAGTGTTGTAGCCGCGTTGAGTTAAGTCCTCATGTAACTTTCTAATTTGATTCTCAAAAACTAAAATACTTAATCAATTCCCCATAAGCGATTTAAATCAATATCATCGCTATAAGGTCTGCTTTCCTCATTTTTCAAATAATCAACTTGCATTACTATTGGCAAGTCAAAAGCCGCACCTGTAACAACACAGCTACCTTTAGATAAATTGGGAATTAAGCTTTTTGACATCTTATCCAACGTACTTATTGTATTATCGATTAAGAATAAATCCCTATCATTCACTAGCTTGTGTATAAAAAAGTTATGGAGTTGAGACATGATCGTTGGTGAAATATCTGCAGGTCGTTGGCTAGATAATGTTAAAAACATCCCAAACTTTCTCCCTTCTTTAATTATCTCTTCAAACATCTCAAGCCGGTAATCTTTCCAACTCTCGTGCTCACGGGTAGATTGCTGAGATAGAATATTATGAGCCTCATCAATTATAAAATGAAGCGTTTTGTCTGGTTTTATCGCTACTGTATCTCTGTGGTTTTGGTAAAACATTTTAGCTAACAACAGAGGGATAATTTTTTTTGTTTTCTGGTTGCAATCTCTTAAAGAAATTACGCTTAATAGTTTGAAATTCACTTCATTATTATCTGTAATACTAAAAACTTTATCTAGATCCTTAATCGCTGATTCCACTCTCTTTAACAAGGGTTGAATATGTTCAAATTGAATATGCCCAAATAAAAGGTCTCTTAATAATTGAATATTTATGCGAATAATAAGTTCATTGAAAGGGTTTAGTGTAGTGGTATTTATAGTATTTAATATTGGTCGTAAATATTGATTAAACCCTGCATTATTTTCATAAAATTCCCACCCGGGTCCAGCAACATTATCACATGCAAATTTATTTTTATTATCATACCAAAAAATTTTTTCTAACTTATCTATTAAAGCATCTGATTTTAAGTTTTTAGCAATGACCTTTAATTGAATTAAAGCTTCTCTATCCTGTGCGGTATTTACAAAACATAGATGAAAAGTGCTAATAATATAATTTTTTAAACTATCTTGTTTTCCTACATGTTCTGCTCTTTTTTCGATAATTCTATTTAAAAATGGAGTTTGTGTATTTGCGGTCGCTTGAAACAATAAGGCTAATATTTCAGTGTTCCAGATATGAGAACTTGGCAATGGAAACTTGTTATCGTTTGTTGCTTCATTTACAGCCCTTCTTCCTGTACTAAGTTTGTATACTTTTTTATTTACAGGGTTTTTAATAAGCTGGTTACCCGTATATTCACCATTAAAATCAATTAATAAAAACTGGCTTTTATCTAGTAACTTATCTTCATAATTATTAAATAGTTCAGAGTACAATTTTGTGAGGGTATTCGACTTCCCACTTCCCGTGTTGCCAAAAACACCTATATGGCTATTAAAAACTTTATTCCACGGGAGAGATATCGGAGTATCTTCTTTTAACATCTTACCTATGCTAAAAGAACCATCCGAACCTTGATTAAAAATACTAATAACTTGGTTTTCATTTAATAAATAAGCTTTATCTTTGATCATCGGCATTAACTTAATACCATCATTGAATTTATACTGCTCAAAGTAGCCAATGGGTTTAACTTCTATTTTTCTAATATATTGTATTTTATTTTCTTCTCGTTCAAAGTATTTTTCATCTAAGTATTCCCCTTCGATAATACAAACTATTAAACAAAAACCTCTTTTAATTCCAATATATTCACGTATTGAAACACCTTTATATTTTTTACCATCATAAAATAATGTTTCTAGATTTGATTCATCATAAATACGCAATGTGACTTGCATTCCTTTGACAGCAACAACCTCTCCAACATTAATCTTCATTTATTTTTTCCCTAAGAACATCAGCATTGAACACAACATCATTGAATTTCTCAAAGTCCAAATTCCCATCTTTTAATGAAACAAGCTCTACGTTAATATAACCATTAAATTTTTTCTCCATTGATTTTCTTTCTTGTTCATTAAAGCAACAAACATAAACTTTCAATTTCCGATTAGAGAGTGAGCGTTCAATTAATTTTAATATGTGTTCGTCAGCAAAAGAAAAAGCAAAACTGATAAGAATAGAATTAGGCTCTTCAAGTTGATAGCTAAGAAGACGAAGCATTTGATAATAATGCTCTTCAAATACTGTCTCGTGAAATTTCCATTTTGTTGGGTTTACAATAGGTAGCTTGTTATAGCTTTCCCAAAAAGTATCTATAACATCATTATCTAATGTTATATCTATCCTTAAAACATCTGCGGTATTTTTAGTAGCATCATTTAGAATACTTTCTAAATGATGAAGATAAGGTTCTGCAACTTCAGGAATAACAACTCCTGTCTCAGTTAATGCATAGTCAACGATTATACTGTCCTCATGTTTTCTCCAATATGCAGAGCCATGCATATTAATTAAATTAATTTGAGGGATATCAGAAACATTTTTGCCAAAAACCCCCGACTTGCAAACATAGTTATTGAAGTTTTTCGCAGCGAGTATTTTTTCTAGAAAACCACTAGAACCATCGTTAATATAAAAATCTAACTTTCCTTTTTTTATTAGCCTATCTGCAACTAATGGAATACACCCGTCATAATTAGTAGTGAATAAATTACACCTTTTTGAAAAGTCACTTTTCTGTTGTAATAAACGTATAACCGAATCAATAAATTTTTCATAGTTATCAATTACTTCTTTCTTTTTACATTTAGATGCATCATCCGGAGAGGTTATGTCTTCAACTAACAAATCATTTATCTTAAATTTACAAACAGGCTCAATTATTTTTTTATAATAATACATAAATAATAAAGCATGCAGTTCTTGTTTCCCTGCCTGATCTAATTTTGTTGCTAATGTTTCTATCGTTTCTTCTTTTGTATCATCGTCCGAGTTTTTTAGGGATAACCATAGAGTAGGAAATAAACCATTTGATGCCCCTGCACCTATAAGAAAGTTTAATTTATGCTGATAAATATCTTTTAAAGGTATGTTTTCCATTTAGTTAAAGTCCCTATTTACAGTTTAAGCGATTAAATTTTAGATGAATGAAATACCGTATCAGTCATGTAAAATAACAACCATATTATCATCAAAATATATAATAAAAATCCTCTACTCTATAAATATACAAAAAGAAATAAAAAACCAGGGAATCAATAAATGCCTTTAGCAAGTAAAGGTAGCGAATGATACGACAGTATCGAGTTTATGAGCAGCCGTTGTTAGCGAACGTCGCGTATGAGCTGTGCGTTAAGAAGGTAGTTATTACTTTATTTTCAAAGAGTAGATCAAAAAACGAATCGAAGGGCGAGTTATGCGACAGCATAGTTTCACGAGCGGATTAAGCTCTGCTTATCCTGTTCCATCTTTTTGCTTGTTGTGGGTAAAAAGCCTCTTCTGACAAGAAAAAGTAGACTCGCCGACATGGCGAAACACCAAGTTATTATAATTCGTAAAGATCCGACGAGCGCAGACGAGCCTAAAAGGAAATCGAAACCTTAAACGCTATCTTTAATCAACCAACGTATATTTGTTTGAGAAGTGGTGACATAACCATTTGTATAGGTTGAATGCGGTCATGCTTTTAGTTGTGGGTAAGCCATCTGCATCTAAAAAGGATTCGCCTTTAAAGGTGATCACCCCGTGTTGTTCTGACACACTTTCTACCTTAATACCTTCAATAAAATCTTCATGCTCTGGTAACTGTGCATTGGCTAGTTTAATAATGTCAGCCATGTTGATTTCTTGTTTTTTATCGCTCATTAAAAACTTATTTCTTTCATATTCATCAACCTTACAAGCCAAAATAAAATATAAGTAGGTACTTTTCCATTAATCAGAGAATTTAAAATTAAACATATGATTACTCAAACAAATAATACCTCGTAATGTACATACAGGGTTCGCGCTGAAGTCTAGGTCATTACCAGGATATTGTTCTTGAATACGATAAATATATTGGAGCATATTTTTATCACTAATATTATTATTATCCACTCTTAAAGCAACAATTTGATCTAAATCGCCAAGAGGAGATAAATCTTCAATTTCATTGCCGCTTAAAAATAGCGTATTAATATTTTTATTACTTTTTAAAAAGCTAATATCTTTTATACCACTATTTATTAGTACTAATATTTGTATATTCTCTATGTTCTGAAGAGCTTCAAGATTCTTTAATTTATTATTAGATAACCCAAGCTCAATAAGATGTGTATGACCACTGAGAAAAGAAAGATCACTCACTTTATTACCCATCAACATAATAGAGCTTAACTTGCTAAATTTACTGAGTACAGATGCATCACTGATGGCATTTTTACTCAGAATAATCCTGTTAAGCCGAGTTAAAGAGCCAAGCTCTTCTATATCCTCAATATGGTTATTGCCTAACTCTAAATTAGATAACCTTTTAGCATTTTTTAAATTTGGAATATGATGCACATTGTTTGAGTTAAGGTTAATGCGGGTTAGTTTTGGCAACTTATTAATAAATGAAATATCTTGTATTTTATTGCCTTCAAGATCTATCTTTTTTAAGTTAGTTTGCTCTTTCGCAAGAGATAGCTGTTTAAGACTGTTTCCTCGCAGATTTAACTCAGTTAAATTTCCTAGGGAGTTTAATGAAAATGAGCCTGCAATCTTATTATATTCAAGATTCACTTCTTTCAGATGACTCATGCTTTCAAGTATTGAAATATTGCTTAATAATCCGCTTTTCTTTCTTTTACCTTTAACATAGAGTTTCTCTAATTTTTTCATATCAACAATAAAAGAGAGATCTTTAACATCACTGTAATTTACTGTTAGCTTCTCCATATTAATTAATCTAGATAATGGGGCGTAATAACTATCTTTAGCTAACTGTGACAACGTTGAATTCGATTTTTTACTCGGTTTTACGCCGGTTAAGTCCAACTCTTTTAATTTAGTTAAACCTTGCAACGGCAAAAGGCTTTTTAATGGGTGGTACTTCAATTTTAATTTTTCTAAATTTGTACAATACTGCAAAAAATCGACTTCTTGCGCGCCGTAGTATGCGCGTCTTACCGACAAATCAAGCTCTACAATTTTCGCAAGATCTGAACTAGTTATTCCTCCTTGCTTCTTTTTAAGGGCTTTTCTGACGGTGTACTCAATTGATGCATTAGGAAAAATGATCACTTCATTGTCCGTCTTTATTGGGTTACTAATACCTTCAAAAATATTGGCCGACACTGTTTTTAATACTTTTTCATCACGTAGTCTAAATTTACCACGAAGTATTTCTTTTAATTTTTCTGTATTATTTTCTTTTGCAGCATTTTGAACGCTAGAATTAGCTGCAGGGTTTGATGAATAGGTGAAATTTTTTACTTTAGAAAACGCAAGGATCTCATTGTAATTACCAATAAAATTTTGTATCACTGAAAAGGTTTCTAAATGATTAAGTGGCTTTAAAGCAGAGATACTTACTATTTTATTTTTACTCAGTTCTAACGTTTTTAACTTTGAAAGATAGCTTAAAGCAGAAACATCCATTATTTCATTGTCATTTAAGTCTAGATTTTGAAGTTCAGTTAATCCTTTTAACGCTGAAACGTCAGTAATTTTATTTCCGTTTAACTTTAATTCTTTTAACTTTGTCAGGTTAGTTAATGGCGACAGGTCAGAAATGTTATTTTCTACATGCGGCGCATATTTGTTTGTTTTTGCAAAGCCTAAGTTAAGATATTCTAAATTGGTTAATTTCGCTAAAGCATCGATATACCAAATAGAGTCATTGGCCAAGCTCAATCTTTTTAAACTTGTTAAATTAGCCAGACCATCAAGCTTATCCTTTCCTTTTTTTAGCTTTAATTTATTGGCGTTGAGTGTTTCAAGGTATTTAAGGTTTGCTAATGGTTTAAGGTTATTAACTTTTGAACTAGACAAGTTAAGATTTTTTAATTGTGCAAAATGTTCAATGCCAGATAAAAATGAGATTGAATAATTGAGATTTAAATACTCAATATAACTGACATGATGATTATATAAAATCCCCTCAGGTTTATTGATAAGCAGACGAACATGGTGCTCAAATTTTGAATCATAAAACTTTATTTGACGCTTTGATGGACTCTTTTTAATGTTGTCTTTGATTCTTTTAATATAATTTTCCGCAGCTTTGGTAGTTAAAGCATAATGAGATGTTAATTCTTTTTTGGCGAGATCACTTTTATCATCAACAACTAAGGTATATATGTTCTTTTCAAAGTTCAGCGGATGAATTAAATTATTGTTTTCGTCTCTTTCTTCTACATGTAATTTTAAATTTACAGGATCGTAAAACTCTGGACTAGGAATCACATCTCCTTGTTCATAAACTTCCCCATTAAATTTTAAGTCGTTAATATAACGTTTTTCATACAACAGTTTTTGCTTACCATGTTCAGGATAATGGATCACTTTAGATTTGGTTACGATACGAAGGTTGTTATAACCATTGCTTTTAGCAGGCAATATTTGGATAGAAGACTTCCCTTCTTCACGTATTCTTTTTTTTGAATTAGTGTGATTAGAGGAACAAAACGAATCTCCACGATTCATGTTATATGACATTGGCAATGAGTTTAAAACAGGGATTAATTTTTTATCATCAATCACAAACAAACTCAGCTTATCGTCCCTAGAATCCGTAAATACGCATGAGTGAGATTCAGTATTAAATCCTAATCTGACACCAACGGCTCTAACGGTATCTGTCAACATATAAGGAGCAATATCTAACCACATCTTATTTTTGCTGATGTTTTGCGCCTCATACTCACTAAGAAAGATCTCATACTTTGCAAGTATCTCGCGCTTTTTATTCGACACATCTATGATAGAGACAACTAAAATTTTGTTGGGGAAATCAGTATCTCCATGATAAATATCGATAATAATCGAAGAAAGCAATTGATTTTTATTAGTAGGATGCCATTTACAAGCTGAGTCAAACACTTCTGAATGGTCAAACTCTGCATCAATAGAAGAATAAATAAGGTTTTGAATAGCGAGACTACAGCCAGATTGTTTTGCAACAGCAATATTGCTATAAAAAAAAGAACAAACTTGAATTAGAATGGTTAAAAGGATTGTTTTTTTCATCAAATATCACCGTTATTTATTAATAAAAACCATCATAGCTTGGTAAAAAAGAGGAATTATATTAAAAATATAATCTAAGTTTTACGCTGGCAAAATGGCTCAACTGGAGTATAAATTGACGTAAATGGCAGTGTCTTTTATTTCATGATGGTGCTTAACACTTAGCTTTAAAGGAAAAGTATAAAAACTTAATTTAAAAGCAATTTAATGACAACATTATCAATAAGAATTTAAAGTTTCAATATTTAACTTATCAACAACATTTTGCCAACAAAAAAGGAGCCTAAACTCCTTTACTAGATAAAATAAGTAGTCTCTACGAAAGAACCAAGCCTTTTGTAAGTCCTCTTCAATCAACCAAGGTGTATTTATTTGAGAAATGGTGACATAACCATTTGTATAGATTAAATGCAGTCATGCTTTTTGCGGTTGGTAGACCATCTGCATCTAAAAAGGATTCGCCTTTAAAGGTGATCACGCCGTGTTGTTCTGACACACTTTCTACCTTAATACCTTCAATAAAATCTTCGTGCTCTGGTAATTGGGCATTAGCTAGTTTGATAATATCTGTGCTGTTAATTGTTTGTTTATCATCACTCATTGGTTTATTCCTGTAGTGAGTATTTATAGGTATTATATTACATAGAGTCGCAGGTAAACCGCAAGCTAAAGCAAACAACCGCTAAATAACAAAAATCACCAATATTACACAAGTCAATATTTTCAATAATCGAGTATTGTACAGCCACTTTATAAAATTAATTAACAATACGAAACTCAATGTGGCTGCGATAACTCTCCCGTTGAGTTTTTCTGAATCAATGACTGTCTTTAGCAAGCTAAGGCAAGGAAGCCATTGCTAGCGAACTTCGCGACATGGACGTCGCATATGAGCGGTGCGTAAAGAAGGCTGCCATTACTTTACTTGCAAAAAAGTAGATTAAAAAATGATTCGGGAACAGTCTTTTTGCGTGCTGTGGGTAAAAGGTTTCTGCTGTTCAGAAAAAGTAGAGTCGCCGACAGGGCGAAAATACAGCTAATAATAATAAATCAACCTTGATGAGCGCAGACGAAAAACGCTTCAATAACTTAGATCATACTTTAACAATCAATTATTCCTGTTCAACGAATAAATAACAAAAATTGCCCTAATTATGCGAATCTGCGCTTTTAAAATAGTAGAAATCTAATATGCTACGACATTAAAAATCTAACTTCCCCCTAAGGAATCTTTCACATGAAACTCAAAGATCACGTCTACTTAATGGCTGACTATAACCAATGGATGAATCAGAAAGTATACGAAGCTGTGGGTGCAATGACACCAGAAAAACTGCATCAAGATCAGGGTGCCTTTTTTGGTTCTATCTTTGCGTCATTAAATCATATCTGTGTGGGTGATACGTTATGGTTAAAACGATTTGAATCTGTATTACACAGTTATGATGCTTATGCGCCTATTGCAGCGTTAGACATGCCTGAAACGCTTGATATATTTCTTGCTAATAACTTTATCGACCTTAAAGATCGTCGCGTATTATTAGATGAAGCATTATTGGAATTAGCGAGTTTATTAACTGACGAAGAGTTGCTACAACCTATTAGTTACCAAAACAGCAAAGGCGTTGCATCAAAGAAGACTTTGTTTAACCTGTTAATGCACGTGTTTAATCATCAAACACATCATAGAGGCCAAGTGACTACTTTACTTAGCCAATCAGGCATTGATATAGGTGTAACTGATTTAGTATTTATACAACCGAATGTAAATTAATAGCGATTGCGTTAATACCAATCTGTAAAATTAACTGGTCAGTTTCATCCAGTCTCTAAAGCACATGCTTTTTACTCTTAGAGGGATGCTGACAAAGTCATTCCATGCCTTACATACTTCATCAACAATATTGTCATAGCCTTTAAAACTTCGGTTAGCTAGATGATGTTGCCTTAACCAGCTCCACACTTGTTCTATTGGATTTAGTTCCGGTGAATATGGTGGCAGTTTTATTATTGAAACGTTATCCAAGTCTGCATCAATATTATCAACATGCCAACCTGCACCATCCATAATAACAATGGCATGTCTATTACAGACTGTCGCTTTGGATATCTGTAATAAATGTGCTTTCATAATCTCTTTATTAACAAATGGAACAACCATCGCCTCGCTAGCACCATTCGTTACACAGACTGAACCAAATAGGTATGCATACTCAAATTGTTGCTGCTTTACTGCTCTTGGCCGACTGCCTGTTTCTGCCCATAATCGTGTTGTTGTGTTTTGTTGGCCAAATCTCGCTTCATCTTGAAGCCATATATCAACAGACTCTAACGCAATATGTCCTGGGATCTTAAGGATCGTTT
>NZ_SNUB01000021.1 GCF_004378355.1 Psychromonas algicola | reverse complement strand
TTTTATCGTCTTTATGAATTGACGTTAACACACTGTTGGCGGAGTGGACGGGACTCGAACCCGCGACCCCCGGCGTGACAGGCCGGTATTCTAACCAACTGAACTACCACTCCACGAGTGTATTACAGTTTTATCACTTGTCGGTTTATAACCGCCGGCGTGACAGGCCGCTTATGTTAAGCAGAAAGCCTAACCAACTGAACTACCACTTTATGTGAGTATTACAGCTTTATTCACTTTAGTTTAGACTAGGTGTAAATAACCTAGTTGATGATTAGTAACATTTGCAAGCAAATGAGTTGGCGGAGTGGACGGGACTCGAACCCGCGACCCCCGGCGTGACAGGCCGGTATTCTAACCAACTGAACTACCACTCCACGTGATAATCATCAGTTCAACGAATTCTTTTGCTAGAAATAGTCACCAATACAAGTATTGGCGGAGTGGACGGGACTCGAACCCGCGACCCCCGGCGTGACAGGCCGGTATTCTAACCAACTGAACTACCACTCCAGCAAAAGTCAACATTACATAATATGCAACTTCGTTGAGGCGCAGATAATACGGAGTTGCACCTACTGAGTCAATAACGAAAAACAAAAAAAACGTATTATTTACAAGTAACAGTGTTAACTGCTTATTTTATCATCATTAGCTTCAACATTTTCATCTGGTATATCAATTGAAGTTGGTTGAAGCTCATCCACAGTTAACTCATCTAGTGATAATCCATCATCTGTTGCTAGTCTTTTTTGCTTTCTTTTTATTAGGAAAAGAGCGGCGACTACGATTAATGAGATCAATATTACTAAGCCAATTAACCATAAAACTAAATAAAAGTATTGTTCTTGTCTTTTTTCGTGTTCAATTTTAAGTGCGGCTGCTCTAGCTAGCTCTGCTTCTTCATCTGTTTCGTCTGGTACATAAGGCGCTAATAATTCAAAAGTTCGTTCAGGTAGCTGTAAAATGATTTCCCTTCCGGTTTTCGTTGTCGCGTAGGCCTTTGCTGTGTAGGTGTAAAGATCGTGCTCTAAAGGGATCTTAATAGTAAAAATACTATTTTGTTGGTCGTGCTCTGCTAAATGAATGATCGACTGCTTGGTATTATTTTGATTGTAGCTTTTTATTAAACCATCAATGGTAACTGACATTGGGTCTATTTCTGCTTCATCTATTATAAAGGTGAATTTTACAAAAGCTGCGTTATGTTCCAATTGCTCAGTGTTAAAGCTAATCGGTGACGGAAAAACCACCACATCTTGATTATAAGCACGTACAAATATGTCGTTTCTAGTTCCCACGCTAAACGAGTACCGTCCAGGTATCAGGTTGATAAACATGTCTGCTGTCAATTCACCGTCAAAGGGAAGTATGTCGTAATTCTGTCCATCATCTTTGTATAAAGAAATAAGTTTTTTAGCTTTTCCGATTAATGAAACGGTTAATTTTGCATTTTTTAAGAAGTTTTTATCAGTAATAACTTCGTCATCTTCTATTAAAGAAACCTTGGTTGTTAAATATTCATCTCGATAAATACGAACAGGAAAACGATCCACTTTTAGCGTGATTGGATTTAATAATTGAATACGATTTTCGCCGTTTAATTTTGCAACGGCTTGCCATGGCCCTGGAATAGGTTGTTGTATCGTGATGATGTCTTGATCTCGTGTTTTTAGCCAAGAAACATTTTTAGGGTGACGCTCTGCATACCATTTACTACCATCTGGTTTTATTATCACCACTTTTTGTGAATTATTAGGGTGATTTAATATAATGGTGACTTCTTCTGTATTAGGATCGATTCTAAATCGATTGTCCAATAGCGGAATATCATTGGGTTGATAGATGATATTCGCCATTACATTGATACTTAACAGCATCAATGTGAATAATGTTATACAATTTTTATGGATTAGCGCCACAAGCAACTCCCTGATTTTGCAACTAAATCTAAACGTGATTCATGTGCATTTAATTCTTCTTGATCGGCGTGGATCACCGGTAAAGGAGCTAAATTTTGACGTGCACGTCGACCCGTATTGTTTTGCCCTGATTCATTATTAGCTAAATTTAAATCTTTTTGTCCACCTGACATCAATAAATAAACGTCTGCTAATATTTCAGCATCCAATAAAGCACCATGTAAAACACGGTGTTTATTATCTATTCCATAACGGTCACACAGCACATCAAGATTGTTCCGTTTACCTGGGAACATTTTTTTAGCCATCTCTAATGTATCGGTCACTGTTGACATTTCTTCAGTGGTTTGTGTTTTTTTATTTAGAAAACGGAATTCTTGATCCATGAAGCCAACATCAAAGGGCGCATTATGGATCACTAAATCAGCTCCTTTGATAAAATCGATAAAGTCATCTGCAATATCAGCGAAGCGGGGTTTATCATATAAAAATTCGTCAGTAATACCATGAACTGCCATTGCTTCAGGATCGATTGGCATATCAGGTTGAATATAAACGTGATAATGACGCCCCGTTAAACGACGATTTATCACTTCAACGCAACCAATTTCAATAATTCGATGTCCTACATAAATGAGTCCATCTTTGTTCATGCCCGTCGTTTCAGTATCTAATACTACTTGTCGAGTTAGTTTGCTTGTGTTCATAGACATCTCTATTTATAGTGGTTTCACGTTTTAAGCTAAATTTTTATTTTATAGTCTAACAAATTTATGTGATGGGAATAATGAAAAAAATCCAACTTTATACCGATGGCTCGTGCCTCGGCAATCCTGGCCCAGGTGGTTATGGCGCTATTTTAGTATTTAATAACAAGCGACGAGAGCTATCAGGTGGTTATGCTAAAACGACTAATAATAGAATGGAGATGCTCGCTTGTGTTAAAGGATTAGAAGCATTAACTGAAATTTGTGAAGTTGATGTTACCACAGACAGCCAATATGTCCGTAAAGGGATCACTGAATGGATACATAATTGGAAAAAACGTGGATGGAAAACCGCTGCAAAAGCACCCGTTAAAAATGTTGATTTGTGGAAAGCATTAGATGCAGCACAAGAAAAACATAAAGTAACTTGGCATTGGGTAAAAGGCCATTCAGGTCATCCTGAAAATGAACGTTGTGATGATTTAGCACGCGAAGCTGCAGAAGCCAAGCCTACACAAGTTGATCAAGGCTTTGAGGGGTAAAATCTATTATTGCTGGTGGAGTTTTTTACCATGTGATTGTTTGGTAGCAACTGGACCATGTCTGGAAATCCTTCTTCGGAATTCAAAACCAGATTTTACAGGTGTCATCGGCGTAGATTGTTTTTTAGCTTCAATAAAATAAACGCTACAGAAAAAAGATAAATAACGTTGGCCAATGCTTTCTATTAATTTGGCTAAACGACCTTTAGGTTGAGGTGAAATATAATCAAAATGTTGTTTTTGTTTAATTTCAAAGCCTAATAAGTGTAGCCAATCAACAACGCGGTTCGGCGAAAATAATCGTGCAGTGTGCACATCTTTTGGCGTTAATAGCGATTTAAAACCAAACAGGCTGTAAGGGTTGTAGCCACTGATAATCAGTATGCCATCTAGGGTTAAGACGCGTTCTATTTCGCGTAGTAACTGGTGCGGGTCACTAGAAAAATCCAATTCATGGACTAAGATACAAGCATCAATGGTCGAGTCTTGAAAGGGTAAGTGGTTTAAATCACTTCGAATGCCAATATCATTGCCGCTTTCTGCACAATTTATTTGGTGTTTGATAGGACATACATTAGTTTTTAACTGTGTACTTAATTGTCCAAGTTTTAATAAATGATATCCAAAACAATGTCTTATTGCGTTGTTAACAAGGTGTTGAGTCTGTTTTTGTAAATATTGACCTTCACTTAATTGTAACCAATCTGTAATTGGAGTTAAGATACGTGACGTTTTTGCTATTTTCATGTGCCTTCTCCGAAGTATTTAAAAGTTGAGATAGATTATGTTTAGTGTTTTAACCATTCCAGCATTCGATGACAACTATATTTGGCTTATCAAAGATAGTCAAAGCCAAGGATGTATTGTTGTTGACCCTGGCGATGCAACTCCCGTTTTAGCTATTTTAGCGTCTCAGAAATTAACACTTGAAGCGATACTTATTACACATCATCACCATGATCATACGGGTGGAGTTAAAGGTTTATTAGCGGCTAACCCTGAGTGCCAAGTTTTTGGTAAAAATGCATTGTTTGATAATGTGAATTTAGTTGATGAAGGAGACTCGCTTCACTTCTTTGATAACAGATTAACATTTAATGTTTGGCAGGTCGCTGCTCATACATTAGATCATATTGCTTATTTTAATGATCAAATGCTTTTTTGTGGCGATACTCTGTTTTCTGCTGGATGTGGCCGTGTTTTTGAAGGCACGCATGAACAAATGCATACTGCGTTATCTCGATTAGCGAGTTTACCGCCAGAAACTAAAGTCTACTGTGCGCACGAATATACACAAAATAACCTTGTTTTTGCTTTGCATGTTGACCCAAACAATTCGGCATTAATTGCTTATGTTAAAGAAGTTGCTAAATTACGTCAGCAGGGGTTGCCTTCGATTCCAACAACAATCAAAAATGAAATTGCTATCAATCCCTTTTTAAGATCTTCTGATGAACAATTAACCAATAACTTACAAAATTTATTGGCGAAGCCTATTACCAAGGGAATGCAGTGTTTTAAAGAATTACGCGTTTATAAGGATAATTTTTGATTGATTTCATAAAAAAGAATAGAATGTGCGGCTTACTTTTTACAAATGGTCGTACTATGAAATTGCTTTCGTCTTTGTTTTTGATTTTATCTTTGACAGCCTGTCAAAGCATTATGCCTCAAACAACTGAAATTCAAGAAGTTTCAGAAGTGCCTGAAGAAATTTTAATTTCAGATGAGCTCTTAGTCGACGAAGAAGAAGGTCTAATTCACCTTGTTGAAGAAGAAGTTATCAGTGAGCCTGAACAGGAAATCCCTAAAGGCTATGACAATTTATGGCTTAAATTAGCAAATGAATTTACCTTTGAAGTGCCAGATAACGCTCGAATTATCAAACAACGTAACTATTACTTACGTCACCCTAATTATTTAAAGAAAGTATCAAAACGCGCAGAACCATTTTTATGGTTGATCGTAGAGCAAATCGAACAAGGAAATATGCCATTAGAGTTAGCGTTATTTCCTGTCGTAGAAAGTACATTTGATCCCTTTGCTTTTTCCCCTGTAGGTGCCTCTGGTTTATGGCAATTTATGCCAAAGTCAGGCGCACGTTTCGGTTTACATCAAGACTGGTGGTATGACGGTCGTCGAGATGTTTATGCCGCGACGCGTGGTGCGCTTAACTATATGCAATTCTTACATGGTTACTTAGATGAAGACTGGTTATATGCCTTTGCGGCTTATAACTCAGGAGAAGGGCGAGTAAGACGAGCAATTAATAAAAATAAAAAACATAAAAAACCTTTAGATTATTGGAGCTTGAGCTTACCTAAAGAAACAGAAAACTATGTACCTAAGCTTTTAGCGCTGATTGATATTTTGCGTAACCATGAAAAATATGGCGTTGAACTACCTTATATCCCGAATAAAAAGGTACTAAGTTATGTTGATATTGGTTCGCAAATTGACCTCGCTTATGCGGCTGAATTGGCCGATTTAACCGTTGCTGAAATTCAATTGATCAATCCTGCTTTTAATCATTGGGCAACGTCACCATCTGGTCCACATAAGCTTTTAATCCCAACTGTGTCAGCTGATCAATTCTCTGAAAAACTAGCGAATGCTGATAAAGATAAGCGCATTCAATGGGATCGTTACACTGTTAAATCCGGTGATAGTTTAAGTGTGATTGCTCAGAAACACGAAACAACTACCAGTGTTTTAAGACAGATTAACGATTTAGATGGCTCTTTTATTAAAATTGGACAACCTCTTTTAATCCCTATAGCAAGTAAATCTCAGCAGCAATATTTATACAGCCAAGCAAAACGTTTTGAACGTCAGGAATCTAAATATGGCGTCGGTAAAAAGAAAGTTGTCTACACCGTTGTCGAAGGCGATACACTTTGGGATATTAGCCGTGCTTACAAAGTGACATCAAAGCAAATTGCAAAGTGGAATGGTTTTCAACCTAAGAAAACGTTGCGTCTAGGCCAGAAATTAACGATTTGGAAAACAGCACGTGTTGTTAAAACCAACGTAACCACTCGTCGAGTGACTTATCACGTTCGAACGGGGGATTCCTTGGCTCGTATCGCTAGTAAATTTAACGTTAAAACCGCTGATCTAGTACGTTGGAATGATTTAGAAAACACAAAATACATTAAACCTGGACAGAAAATTAAAGTTTACGTTGATGTATTAAAATCTCGGACTTAATAGAGAAATTTTACTTCGGCTTTTTAGTTAGTTTTGTCGAGTGTAAGTCTTTTTACTCTTTAAATTCTTCAGGTAAAACCACTGTTAACTTAATACCAGCGTGTTTGTAGAGCTGCACAATTTTCTCTATGTTATAAGCAACATTATCTGACTCTCTGATATTTTCAATCCCAATTATATAGCCTAAGTCAAGCATTCCTGCATCTTCTGCTGGATGAAAGTATATAATATAAGACCTATGACTGTGATTATCCTTTTGTGTATGCTCCACCACTTTAATATTATCATTCTCAGACATCGGAGTGCTCTTTGAATAAGTATAAAATATATGTTTGTTAGATGTTGACCAGCTCTTTGTATCCAAATCAAATGTGAGTTGTGGTTTACGCTTAATTAACCATAATGCAATTATGCCAGTGATAAAAGCTGTTGGTGGAATACTCAAACTGAGTAGAAAACCAATAAAAATAAACCAGCCAAAGACTTTAGTGATACTAGTGAGGTTAATTACAACTTTATTTTTAGTTACTTGCCAGGATTTAAAGTAATTAAGGCTCATGGTATCTTCCATTAGTTATCTGTTTTTAAGTCTCAGTAAATATTGTTAGGTTGGGTCGTTTATATTTTTAATTATTGTCTGGTTTTTGTGCTCGCTGAATCACGTATTCTGGCATGTTTTTACTTAAGTTAGCTAATAACACTTTTGCCTTTTGCTTTGTTTGTGAGTTTGAGATGACATTATTATAAAGCACTCTGTAGGCATCTTCATAATCATGTGGGCTACCATAACCTTCATTTAATAATGTGATGTAACTAATTTGTGCCTGTAAGTGACCTTGTAAAGCAGCTTCTCTAAAATAGGTAAGGGCTCTGTGCTTATCTTCAAAAACTAAGATACCTTTATTGTAATAGCGGCCTAGTTGCTCAAGGGCAGCCAGTAAACCTTGCTCTGCAGCTTGGTTTATATAATACATTCCTAATTTTGCATCACGCTCAACACAAACGCCCCAAGCAAGCATATCGCCCCAAAGGAAAACGTAAGAGGGTTCTTGGACTTTTAAGGCATGGGCTTCAATATCTTGAACTAACTGACACTCATCGGCCTTTACGCGCTGTAGATGCTGGTTCTTGCTTATTAAAAGGTTAAGTTCATCTTGAGTATAAACCTGTATCACTTCGTATTCTTCAGCGATCGCATTGATATTACTTAATAAACTAAATGCTAATAGTGTTTGTATTATCTTTTTCATAAATAAACCCTTGATGTAGATATTAAGTTATCGGCAGAAATTTGCTTTTCTTAAACAAAAAATGAGCAAAAAAAAGCCTCTAATGAATTAGAGGCTAGTATAGTTCGGTAAGATGGTAAATTAAATACCGCTACCTTGTTCTTCAATAGGATCTTCATGTAATCCACATTCACGTTTAAGCCCGAAGAAACGTGTTTCTTCTTCACTCATTCCCACTTCAAGTGGACGTGATGTTTGCACATCTCCTACAGAAACATAACCTTGTTCCCATAAAGGGTGGTAGCTTAACCCATTCTCTTCAAGGTAATAATGTACGTCTTTATTACTCCAATCGATGATAGGTAAAAACTTAAAGCAGCCATTTTGTAGACTTAAAACAGGTAGATCGCCACGACTTGAAGATTGTGAACGACGCAATCCAGAGAACCATGTTTTGGCATTTAATTCCTTTAATGCACGTTTCATTGGCTCTACTTTATTGATCAAGTTGTACTGTGTTAACCCATCAACGCCTTGCTCCCATAATTTTCCATAGCGTGCTTCTTGCCATGCAGCGCTGTGCTCTGCGCTATAAATTTTTAGGTTCAAGTTAAGTTGTTTAGTTAAGTCATCAATAAACTGATAGGTTTCAGGGAATAAATACCCTGTATCAGTCAAAATAATCGGTGTATCTGCTTTTACTGTGGTGATTAAATGTAAACACACAGCCGCTTGAATACCAAAGCTTGATGACAATACAAATTCACTTTCTAAGTTCTCGACAGCCCATTGAACACGTTCTAATGCAGTCATTGTTTCCAATGATGCATTAATTTCTGTCAGCGCAGCAGTTTGCTCCGCCTTAGAAAGTGTTAATAAATGAGCAAGATCTAACTTATTAGGCATGGAAATCCCTAGCTGAAATGACGACTTCAGCAACAATACCTGCGCGGATAACAAAATCACCGAAAGCTTCACCTTCGTTACGTTCTGCTGACCAACGAGCGCTTAATGCATCTATTTCGGCTAAAATTGTGGCTTCATCAACATTCTCTTTATAGATTTTAGGTACACGCGTACCGGCTAAATCTGCACCTAGGTACATGTTGTATTTGCCTGGACCTTTACCGACTAGGCCGATTTCTGCCAACATCGCGCGACCACAACCGTTTGGACAACCCGTCACACGTAGAATGATACTTTCGCCAGCTAAATTGTTCTTTTCTAGAATCGCTTCAACATCATCAACAAGACCTGGTAAATAACGCTCTGCTTCAGCCATGGCTAATGGACAAGTAGGGAAAGCAACACAAGCCATTGAACTCATACGTTGGTTCGATACTTTATCGCTAATTAAGCCGTGTTCACGTGCGATTTTTTCGATTGTCGCTTTGTTTTTAGGATCAACGCCAGCAACAATTAAGTTTTGGTTTGCTGTTAAACGGAAATCACCTTCGTGAATTTTAGCGATTTCTCGCATACCTGTTTTTAGCTGCTTACCTGCAAATTTATCGGCAGGGAAGTCAAGAATACGACCGTTTTCGATAAATAACGTTAAGTGCTCTTTACCATCAATCCCTTTTACCCAACCAAAGCTATCGCCACGGTGTGTAAATTTATACGGACGAGAATCTTCAAATTTAATACCGGCACGCGCTTCAACTTCTTCGCGGAATGCATGTGCTCCTACACGGTCTAATGTGTATTTAGTTTTAGCATTTTTACGGTTAACGCGGTTACCCCAGTCACGCTGTGTCGTTACAACAGCGGCAGCGATGTCTAATGCTTTCTCTTTAGGAATAAAACCAAAGTCATCAGCACAACGTGGGTAAGTGGCATTATCACCATGCGTCATGGCTAAGCCACCACCCACAAGTACGTTAAAACCAATTAATTTACCGTCTTCACTAATGGCAACAAAGTTTAAATCGTTAGCATGAAGATCGATGTCGTTATTTGGTGGAATAACAACCGTTGTTTTAAATTTACGCGGTAAGTAATTACTACCTAAAATTGGCTCAATCACTTCATCTTCAGTAGTTTCAACACGTTCTTCGTCTAGCCAAATTTCAGCGTAAGCACGTGTTTTTGGTAGTAAGTGTTCACTTAGTTTCGTTGCCCACTCGTAAGCTTCTTGATGCAGTTCAGACTCAACTGGGTTAGAAGTACAAAGTACGTTACGGTTAACATCACCCGCTGTTGCAATTGAATCAAGACCCACACTATTCAGTGTTTGGTGCATTAATTTAATGTTTGGCTTTAATACGCCGTGAAACTGGAACGTTTGACGCGTCGTTAAACGGATGCTGCCGTAAGATGTGTAATCATCTGCAAACTTGTCAATTGCTAACCATTGCTCAGTATTAATAATACCGCCAGGTAAACGCGCTCTTAACATTACGTTGTGTAATGGTTCGAGTTTTTGCTTTTGACGCTCAGCACGAATATCGCGATCATCTTGTTGATACATACCGTGAGTACGAATCAATTGGAAGTTATCTGCTGTGAAACCACCTGTCATACGATCTTGAAGATCTTCTAAAATAGTACCGCGCAGATAATCACTCTCAGCTTTTAAGCGCTCATTGTCGGCGTGTTTACCTTCAACAATCAGTACAGGGTTTTCAACTTTTGGTAAATCGTTGCTCATTAGTAAACATCCTTCTGGTAACGCTTGTTAGATCTAAGTGACTTTAAGTAGTCTTCTGCTTGTTCTGTGTTTAATTGACCGTGCTCAGCAATAATGTCTAATAAAGTTTGGTGAACATCTTTTGCCATACGGTTTGCATCGCCACAAATGTATAAGTGTGCACCACGCTCTAACCATGCAAACACTTCGCTAGCGTTTTCTTTTAAACGGTCTTGTACGTAAATTTTTTCAGCTTGGTCGCGCGAGAAAGCCACGTCCATTTTCGTTAATAAGCCCGATTTTAAGTAATTCTGCCATTCAACTTGATATAAGAAGTCTTGTGTAAAGGTTTGGTCACCAAAGAACATCCAGTTATCACCTGTTGCGTCACGTGCTTCACGCTCTTGCATGAATGCTCTAAACGGCGCAACACCAGTACCAGGACCAATCATAATAACGGGAGTGTCATCTGACGCAGGTAGACGGAAGTTATCGTTATGCTCAACAAACACGCGTACTTTTTGACCTTCTTCTAAGCGGCTCGCTAAGAAACCAGAAGCGCCACCAGTGCGTGTTTTATCGTTAGCGTCATAGCTAACAACACCAACGGTTAAATGTACTTCTTCTTCAACTTCCGCTTGTGCAGAAGCGATTGAATATAAGCGCGGTGTAATTTTACGTAATGCGTCAACGAATGTTTGTGCGTCGACATCGGCTTTGGCTTGGTTAACGACATCAATAATTTGATGGTTACCCGAAAATTCACGAGCTGTGTTTTTATCACTCGCAATCGCTTTTAATTTATCGTCACCAGACTTTTCTGCCCAGAATTCAACAAATGAAGGCGCTGTTTGGGTAATTTCTAGTTGCGTCAATAAAGCTTCTTTTACGCTAAACTCTTTGCTTTCACCTGAAATGGTTAAATTGACTTTTTGATCGGCGTTGTAACCTAATTCTGCAATGAGTTCATCAACCAACGCTTCATCGTTTTCAAACCAAACACCTAATGCATCACCTGTTTGATAAGTTAACCCTGAGTCACCTAAATCAATTTCGATGTGGCGAACATCCTTCGCTGAATCACGCCCGGTAATTTTTTGGCTTAAAGAAAATTCAGCCGCATAAGGGTTTTGTTTAGAGTACTGACTTGTTGAACTTGCAACAGTCACACCTGCAGCTGGCGCTGCTGTTGTTGCTTGTGTCATGTCATCTTTTAAGGTTGCCACAACACTTGCGATCCAAGCTTCACTGTCGCTTTCATAATCGACGTCACAATCCACGCGAGGGGCTAATTGATTCGCGCCTAAGGCTTTTAAACGCTCGTCAAAATCTTTACCTGTTTGGCAGAAGAATTCGTAACTACTGTCACCTAACGCTAATACGCTATATTTTAGTTCAGGTAATTTAGGGGCTTTTTTGCCTAATAAGAATTCGTGGAATTCAATCGCATCATCTGGAGCTTCACCTTCACCATTAGTACTTGCAACCATTAATAGGTGAGTTTCATTCTTTAATGCTTTTGCTTTGTAGTCAGCGGTGTTTTTAAGCACGACGTTAAGACCCGCTGCTTTTGCGCTCTCAGCAAGTTTACTTGCAACGCCTTTCGCGTTACCTGTTTGCGATGCGTAAAGAATAGTTAACGTTTGACCTGCACTTTGCGTAGGCGCTTGTGCTGTTACGGGGCCTTGGCTTACGCCTGCTAGATAACCACTAACCCATGCAGTTTGTACTGCATCTAGACCAGCCGTTGCTTGTTGCAATTGAGCCAATTGAGACTCAGATAAAGGCGATGTTAAAGCCGATAAATTGTTAAGTGCCATGAAGTCATTTCCACTATTTCATTAAGATAAGCGGAGTTTACGCGACCTTTTTCATGTGACAAAAGATTAAAAGCTAATCTTTTATAACTAAATGGCATTTAAAAGGTGTGGTTAATAACCATTATCATTTATAAGAAGAGAAAGGTGTTTTTGAAGTGGAGGTAATATGGCACCTTATTGATTAACTTTATTCATCCGATGGTCTGGTAAGAAGTTATTTTACAAGATGCCTTTAGGCTCGTGTTAGAAGAGTGTTTTTACACCAATGAATAACCCTTCGCTAATACGGTCGGTTGAAGCGTTATCAAATTTAACGGTTTGTGAATAATAGCCTGCTCTTACTGCTACTTTAAGTAATATGTTGCGAGGAATAAAACGGTAAGCAACCCCAATTTCAGTTTGCGATGAACCATCGTTAACCAATGAACCTTGTACGACTTCACCGAATACATTCATTTGAGTATTAGGGATAAAAAAGCGACCTGAAAAATAAGTTTGCGGAATCGAAGCGTTGTCATCTGCTGTTTTTATATTGGTGTAAGCAATACCAGCATCCGCTTCAATAAAGCCGTTGTCATAGAATCGGTAATATAAAATGGTATTGGTCGCTGAATTACCATCGCTATTACCATTTAAAAATGCAGTTTTAAACTTTAGGTTCGGCACCATCGGGATATAGTTTTCAAATGCGATATAACCAGAAAGATGATTGGTATCAGTTTCATTAAAGTCACTACTCATGGTGCGAAAATCAACGCCCACATAAACATCAATGGGTTCAGAACTTCCATTAATATTATCAGCCATGCTCGCCATGCTGATACTGATAGTTACAAAAGCTGTTAATATCTTTTTTATCATCATAAAAGTTTCCTTTATAGATTAATGATGCATTGTCTTATGTGACATACTTATTTTTTGTACGGGTGCATCAATATTGACTTCATTACCGTTGTCAAAATATAGCGTAATGTTAACATTTTGGCCTTCTTTTAAGTCATTTTTTAAGCCTAAGAACATAACATGGTAGCCACCAGGTTGTAATGTTACCTTGCTATTTGCATTAATAACCACTTCTTTTACTTGGCGCATTTTCATCAGGCCATCTTCTTTAATATGGTTATGTAATTCAACACGATCAGCAATATCGCTGCTCGCTGCAATTAACTTAACAACTTTATTGCTATGATTTGAAATACTTAAAAATGCGGCACTATTTTTTGCATGAGGCGGTGTCGCTCGCACATATTGTCCACTTACCATGAGTTCACTCGCCATACTATTTACAGAGAATATTAATGAAAATAGTAAAATAAATAACGATTTCATGACTTATCCTTATTGTATTGAAAGAAGTAGTAATAGATAAGATAAGCTAACAATATCCAAAATCCAAACTTAAATATAAAAGATAAGGTGCTTATCAAAATAAAACTAAGGATCATAATTGCAGCAATGACCATTAAGCTCATTACTGAAACGCCAAACATAAACAGTACAAAAGCAGACATCAATAAAGCAAATAGTTCGAACATTTTATTCTCCTATAAATAAAAAATGCAAAGCTCAGGTTACCAAACTTTGCATTAATAGTGATTACGACATGATAATTTTAGCCACGCAGTGCTTTATCACCACGAGCAATACCACAAACACCCGATCTTACTACTTCGACTATTTCGCTAGTTTCATCCATAGTTGCAACAAATGCATCTAATTTTGAACCTGAGCCAGTAAGCTGAATCGTGTAAAGGGATTGTGTGATATCAACAATTTGACCACGGTAAATATCACAAGTACGTTTTACTTCTTGGCGTGTTTCCGCATTAGTAGTACGTACTTTTAATAGTAATAATTCACGCTCAACATGCGCACCTTCAGTCAGTTCTGATACGCGTAAAACATCAACTAGTTTATGTAGTTGCTTCATCATCTGTTCAAGCGTTGCTTTGCAATCTACTTCCGTTGTAATTGTCATTCTTGATAAAGTGACATCGTTAGTAGGTGAAACTGTTAATGATTCAATGTTATAACTGCGTTGAGCAAATAAACCAACAACACGTGCCAGTGCACCTGCTTCATTTTCTAATAATACTGAAATAATACTACGCATCAGTTCTCTCCGTTTTACTCAGGTACATATCTTCCATACTGCCAAACTTAACTTGCATTGGGTAAACGTGCTCTTCAGGATCTATCGCTACGTCAACAAATACAACGCGCTCTTTTAATTCAAAAGCACGTACTAATGCAGGTTCAAGTTCGTCAATAGTATCGACCTTAATACCAATATGGTTATAAGCTTCAGATAACTTAACAAAATCTGGCACACTATCCATATAAGAGTGAGACTGACGGCCACCGTAAAACATTTTTTGCCATTGTTTTACCATACCTAACGAGCGGTTATTTAATAATAAGATAACCACTGGAATGTTGTATTGCATACAAGTTGATAGTTCTTGAATATTCATTTGAATAGAACCATCACCGGTTACACAAACAACAGGGCGATCTGGGTGCGCTATCTTACAACCCATTGCCGCAGGTAAACCAAAGCCCATTGTGCCAGCGCCACCAGAGTTAATCCATTGGCGAGGCTCTTTAAATGGATAGTATTGCGCAGCAACCATTTGATGTTGGCCAACATCAGATGTCACAATCGCATCACCTTTAGTCACTTTATATAAACACTCAATAACTTGTTGCGGTTTAATATGCGTATCAGAAGTTTTGTAAGCAAGGCAATCTTTAGCGCGCCATTCATTAATCTGATCCCACCAAGCATTGATGCTTTCACTGTCATTGGTGGCTTTAGTTTCTTCCATCAGATCTAACATCTGCTGTAATACCACTTCAACACTACCTACAATCGGCAAGTCTGCATGGATATTTTTTGAAATCGAAGTTGGGTCAATATCAATATGCATGATTTTTGCGTTTGGACAGAACTTCTCTACATTATTGGTTACGCGATCATCAAAACGTGCACCACAAGCAAAAATCAAATCTGCATTATGCATTGATTTATTGGCTTCATAAGTTCCGTGCATGCCTAGCATACCGATGAATTGTTTGTGCTCACCTGGGAACGCACCTAAACCCATTAATGTATTGGTTACAGGTAAGTTTAATTTTTCAGCTAACGCTAATACTTGCTCTGATGCATTAGCAATAATGGCACCACCACCTACATATAAAACAGGTTTTTTAGCACTTGTTAATGCAGTCACCGCACGTTTTATTTGCCCTTTATGCCCACTTAACGTTGGGTTATATGAACGTAAACTGACACTTTCAGGGTATTCATAAGGGAATTTGTTTAACGGGTTTTGTACATCTTTTGGCAAGTCGATAACCACAGGGCCAGGTCGACCTGTTGATGCAATGTAAAATGCTTTTTTAATCGCAATTGGAATTTCTTCAGCGGTACGACATGAAAAACTGTGTTTTACAACTGGGCGAGAAACACCAATCATATCAGTTTCTTGGAAGGCATCGTCACCAATCCAGAATGTCGGTACTTGACCTGATAAAACAACAAGAGGGATGGAATCCATGTAAGCCGTTGCAATACCTGTAATACAGTTTGTTGCACCTGGACCCGCTGTTACTAATACACAGCCTACTTTGCCAGTTGAACGAGAATAAGCATCTGCCATGTGTACTGCAGCTTGCTCGTGGCGTACTAGATAATGCTCAATTTTATCAGATTGAAAAATCGCATCGTAAATATCTAAAACTGAACCGCCTGGGTAGCCAAAGATATGTTCTATACCTTCGTCCTGTAGAGAGCGCACAACCATTTCTGCGCCTGAGAGCATTTCCATAATTTGTATCCTTATACAATCGGTTAATTGCGTCGTTTTCTATCTGTATCGGATAGAAGCGAACCTTTGTGTAAAACGAGCTTTTAACTTTACGTTATTGAAAATAAAATGCACCCCTAAAAGATTAAAAAAAACGCTTTTTTTAGTACTTATTTATCACTTATCTCATTTTTAATGAACGAAGTGCCTCTAAACACCTATTTCAATGTTGGCTGCTATTTTAAATGAGCATTTTTAAGCACGAGTAAAAACAAAATTATGATGACTTTTGTTGATGATATTTACTTTAAATAAACAGACAGACAATGAAGAAAAAAGGCTTCTGAATCTCGAATTACCCTTGAAAAAGCACTCCTTATTTTGTTTAAAAACAATAAAGACATGTAAAGCCGTTATTTTTACACTAGATCCAATGAATAATTGCAAATGCTCTCTATTTATTTGGTTGATAATTGGTTAAAATTCGCCTCCTTTTTATGAATAAACAAATAGCGAGTCTTGATGTTTGAAGTAAATCCAATTCTGAATCAACTTAAAGATCTAACTGAGCGCGCAGAAATGCTTAGGGGGTATCTTTGACTATGATGCAAAAGTTGAACGACTTGAAGAAGTAAGTCGAGAGCTTGAATCGCCAGAAGTATGGAATAATCCAGAACACGCGCAAGCATTAGGTAAAGAGCGTAGTAGCCTTGAGTTAGTAGTAAAAACAATTGATGCCTTAACAGAAGGCACAGAAGAAATTGAAATGCTGCTTGAGATGGCGGTCGAAGAAAGCGATCAAGATAGTTTTGATGAAGCGATCAAAGAAGCCAATGATCTTGAAAAACAATTAGAAGTATTAGAATTTCGTCGTATGTTTTCAGGACAACAGGACGCTTGTTCTTGTTATCTTGATATTCAATCTGGCTCAGGCGGTACTGAAGCGCAAGATTGGGCCAATATGCTATTACGTATGTATTTACGTTGGGGTGAAGCAAACGGTTATAAAACCGAATTAATGGAAGCGACACCGGGCGATGTCGCTGGCATTAAAGGCGCAACGATTCGTTTTAGTGGTGAATATGCTTACGGTTGGTTACGTACTGAAACAGGCGTGCATCGTTTAGTGCGTAAATCGCCGTTTGATTCATCAGGTAAACGCCATACCTCATTTGCTTCTGCGTTTATTTATCCAGAAATAGATGACAATATTGATATTCAAATTAACCCTGCTGATTTACGTATCGATGTGTATCGTGCATCAGGTGCTGGTGGACAGCACGTTAATACAACAGAATCAGCGGTACGTATTACTCACGTACCAACCAATATTGTGGTGCAGTGTCAAAATGACCGCTCACAACATAAGAATAAAGATCAAGCAATGAAGCAGCTTCGTGCAAAACTTTACGAGCATGAATTGCAGCTACAAAATGCTGAAAAACAGATTAATGAAGACGGAAAATCAGATATTGGATGGGGGAGTCAAATACGCTCCTATGTTTTAGATGATTCTCGTATCAAAGATCTAAGAACTGGTGTTGAAAACCGCAATACACAAACAGTATTAGACGGTGATTTAAACAAGTTTATTGAAGCGAGCCTGAAGTCAGGCTTATAAAAAGTTATAGTTACAGAAATTAAACCGATAGGAACTATCATGTCAGAGCAAAACCAAGCAGAAGCACCGCAAGAAGAGTTGAACGATATTTTAGCTGCGCGCCTAGAAAAACTAGATGCAATGCGTGAAAAGGGACAAGCATTCCCAAATGACTTCCGTCGTAAGAATATCTCAGATGAACTGCATAAGCTTTATGGTGAAAAGAGCAAAGAAGAGCTAGATGAATTAGCTGTTGAAGTAAGCGTTGCTGGCCGCATGATGACTCGTCGTATTATGGGTAAAGCAAGTTTTGCGACTATCCAAGATATGGGCGGTCAAGTTCAGGTTTACGTAGCACGTGATAACCTAGCCGAAGGCTTTTACAATACTGAATTCAAAAAATGGGATTTAGGCGATATCGTTGGTGCAACGGGTGTTTTATTTAAAACTAAAACCGATGAACTAAGTATCAAAGTGTCTGAGATTCGTATTCTAACCAAAGCATTACGTCCTTTACCTGATAAATTCCACGGTTTATCTGATACTGAAGCATGTTACCGTCAACGTTACCTTGATTTAATTGCTAATGAATCTTCTCGTAAAACATTTATTTTACGTAACAAAATCGTGAATGCGATCCGTACTTACTTAAATGATCGTAACTTTATGGAAGTTGAAACGCCAATGTTACAGGCGATCCCAGGTGGGGCGACAGCTAAGCCATTTGAAACATTCCATAACGCTTTAGATTTACCTATGTTTTTACGTATTGCGCCAGAATTAAACCTTAAACGTTTAGTGGTAGGTGGTTTTGAACGTGTATTCGAAATTAACCGCAGCTTTCGTAACGAAGGTGTTTCAACGCGTCATAACCCAGAATTTACTATGATTGAATTCTACCAAGCGTACGCTGATTACATCGATCTAATGAACTTAACAGAAGATATGTTACGTACCATTACAGAAAACGTATTAGGCTCAAGCATTGTTAAATACGGCGAAGAAGAGTTTGATTTTGGTAAACCTTTTGTACGTCTTACAATGAAAGAATCAATCCTTGAATACAATGAAGGGATTGAAGCGTCTGAATTAGAAAGCATGGAAGGATTAAAAGCCTTAGCGAAACGTTTAGATATTCATTTAAAAGATAGCTGGGGCGAAGGTAAAGTGTTAACTGAAATCTTTGAAGAAACGGCTGAGCATAAACTAATGCAACCAACATTCATTACTGCTTACCCTGCAGAAGTTTCACCATTAGCACGTCGTAATGATGAAAATCCAGAAGTAACGGACCGTTTTGAATTCTTCGTGGGTGGACGTGAATTAGCAAACGGTTTCTCAGAGCTAAATGACTCACAAGATCAAGCGCAACGTTTCATGGATCAAGTTGCACAAAAAGAATCGGGTGATGATGAAGCAATGTTCTACGATGCCGATTACATTACGGCACTTGAGCACGGTTTACCACCCACTGCCGGTGAAGGTATTGGTATCGATCGTCTAGTCATGTTATTTACTGACAGCCACACTATCCGTGACGTTTTGTTATTCCCACACATGCGTCCACAAGCTAAATAATTGTTAGTTTAACTACTAACTATTAGTCAATTTGAAGCCTCGTTTTTAACGGGGCTTTTTTATAAGCAAAAAAGACATTTTTTAAACCTAAAAGTACTAATTAACGCTGATATGTTTTTGTAAACAATATAAAAAACACATGGCAAATTTATCTTTATTCATGTTTTTTCTGAAATTTTACATTAATGCTATGGGTCTGTTGGAAGGACAATAACTTGAATTAACGCTGAGATTATTGTTCGAACTTACTTTTAATCCATTACATTGAGGTCAATCATAATGAAAAAGATATTAAAGAATAAACCTGCAGTTATTGCAGCTAGCGTCGTTACTGCCATGTTAGCAATCACTCCTGCGCACGCTTCTTGTGATGCTTCTTGCAGTGCTTCTTGTGATGCCCATAAGACTAAAGCTTACCAATTTGTAGCGAATCCATGTGCCGCTAAAAATCCATGTGCCGCTAAAAATCCATGCGCAGCAAGTAATCCATGTGCAGCAAGTAATCCGTGCGCTGCGAAGAATCCTTGTGCAGCAAGTAACCCTTGCGCAGCAAAGAACCCATGTGCTGCTAACTAAAGTATTTTAAACCGTATTGATAAATGGCGTATTCTAATAAGAATTTACCAGAATACGTTTTTTTATTTATTTCATCTCTAATATTAAGCTTTATATTATGAATAAAATTTCTTGGTCTGCTTGTGAAACTGATGTTCCCCTTGAAGCCCCATCAATTGATTCGATTGATAATATTGATGAGCTACTAACCGCCGCCAAAAAAGTGCAAGAGTGTCATCGATTGCTAACCAAAGCGGGTATAAACGTGGTGAGTGAATTATTAAAAGGGCAGGGGACATTTTATCAACTAAATCATTATCCAGAAGATGATGTTTATGATGATGAAACTCATAGCCAATATTATTATCATAATCACCGTGGTGTCGATTTTGAGCATGGGCATTTCCATACTTTTTTACGCTCTCCAGCTATACCTGAATCAATCCAACCTATGGATGGGTTTATGCAAACAGAGGCATGGCCGTCAGGTGATAAAGCTTTAGCGCATTTTGTGTGTATTTCAATGAATGATGAAGGTTTTCCGATCGGCTTATTTGCTATTAACCGATGGGTTTGTGCGCAAACTTGGTATTCAGCAGAGGATACCATTGCATTATTAGACCATTTCTATATCGATCATGCTTATCCTAATTTAGTGGTAAATCAATGGTTATCGGCAATGTTTGTTTTATTTCGACCGCATATTGTTGCGTTACTAAAGCATAGAGATAAAGTCATTGAGTTTATGCAGCAAAAAAATCCACAACTTGATGTATTAGAAGATCGTTCGTTAGATATGACGGGCTCATTCTCTATTACTGCAGATGAGTGGATAGAGCAAATAATTGAAAAGGCAGGGATCACAGATAAAAGCACAAAACTTAGATCAGCTATTTAATACAATTGCTATAACCTGATAAGTCCCGTTATATAACGAGGCATCGAGTTAATAACCACTAAGACTTGAGTCTATGACTTTGGTGGCGCTGGGATTTTTTCTTGTTGGCCATAAAAAGTGATGATCAATGCCATTAAAATGCCTACAAAACCAGTCGCCGATAATAAAAGATAAGTATTACTATCAGTGACCATAAAGTTGCATAAGCTTGTCATTAATAGCAACACTATGCCTACTATTTTCAATTTATTTTGTAATGGTTTTAAACGAAACCATGCTTGGCAAGATGTGCATTGCCTTTGAATATGTATGCCTTGAGGTATGGTCACCGGAATTTTTTTAACGTCAAGATTCACTTGGCAGTGCGGGCATGTGACTTTCATATTATCCTTGCAGAGCTTTGCTCTATTATGCGCTTTCAGCTTGTTTATTGAGAATAGTGTTAGTTACATAACTAACACTATCCATCATGATCAAAGAGGGATAATAACTAGAAGTTAAGTTTCTCTTCTATTTGCTTAACGAACTCATTTAAACCTGCTTCATCAATTTCATTAAAGCGATTTGTTATTGGACTATCAATGTCTAATACGGCAACCGTTTTGCCTTTATTGTTCATTGGCACCACTATTTCTGATTGGCTGGCTGCATCGCAGGCAATATACCCTGGGAAGTCGTGTACATCGGCAATACGTTGAGTGCTATTGGTACTAAAAGCTTTACCACATACGCCTTTATCCAAGTCGATACGTACACAGGCAACATTACCTTGAAAGGGACCCAATACAAGTTGCTCATCTTTTAGTAAATAAAAACCGACCCAATTGATATTATCTAAGTTCATATTCAGTAATGCACTAATATTAGAAAGGTTAGCAATCAAATCTTTTTCATCTTCAATTAATGCTAATGCTTGCGCTGTCAGTAATTGGTAATCTTTTAATGTTTTCACTGTTATCTACCGTTTTAAGTTTTCTTGTTTGTTGGAAGCTATAAATCATACCGCGATTTAAAAAAGATTAAATCATTAAATAAAGGCAGCGTAAGAAAGAACTGCCATAAAGATTGAATTCGCTTTTACTTCTCTCACTTAAGCATAAATAATCGCCATCTTTTTCGTGGAAATTAATCTTTTAATCAATACGTTAGTGAGTAGTAAAACTAATTGTTTATCTTCCCTTTTTCTTACACATTCGCTGCACATTCAATTGCTATCTTGCTGCTACTAATATTAATTAACTAGGAGCATTACTTCATGAAAAATAATTTTAAAATCGCTTTAATCAGTACATTATTTGTAGGACTCGTTGGTTGTTCTCATGCGGATGATAGACAAGGCCCACCTCGAGGTGAACGTCCTGATTTTGCATCGGTTGATACCGATGGAAATGGATATATTGATCTTGAAGAGTTTTCGGTACAGAAATTACCAGGTGGCGATCACCAAACTGTATTTGATAGTATTGATACAGATAGCGATGGGCAAATTACAGAACAAGAGTTTAATGATCATAAGCCACCGCGTCCTCCTCGCGACTAATGTTTTTTGAAGACAGGCGTTATTTAACGAATGTCTAAAGAAATGATTTGATTAGCCTGCTATTCTCTTTACTAAGAGGTAGCGGGCTATTTTGCTTTTTATCAAACTGTTTATTTAATATAAGTATATTGCGAGATTCAATTCATGAAGATTCATAACAAACTTTTTCTCATACTATTCAGCTTCAGCCTCGTATTGGTGACCGCGCTTGTGTTATTGATCCAGTGGAGTATCGGTAAAGGCATGATTGAGTATGTGAATAGCAAGGAATCTGAAGCTTTAAAACCCGTGATAGTACAACTTAAAACTGAATATAAAAAAAATAACAACTGGTCGACAATGCAAGATAGGTCTAAGAAATTTGCTGACTTATTATTTTCTAAATTAAAAGACAGTGAATTTATAATGACACCGCCTTTACCTCCACAATTTGACGATTCTAAGCCACCGCGTAGAGATCCTCCCGCTGATTTTTTTAATGATGCTAAACAGCCTGAAGGTGATCTTGCTAATCGTAGACCAATACGTCCGCGCTTTAGAGAGCAAATAAACTATGTGCTGTTTGATGCGACGGATAATATTGTTGTTGGCGGGCAAATTCGAGAGCCGGATTATAACAAAGCTGAGATCATTATTGATCACGTTAAAGTCGGGTGGTTGGCTGTCCCTAAACATAAAAAAATAATAGATGGTTATGAGTTAGAGTTTATTCAACAGCAGCAAAGTTACTTATGGATCATTGCGTTAGTCACCATGTTTTTGGTTGCATTAATCACCTTATTTCTCGCTCGCCACTTAGCAGAGCCGATTAAATTAGTCATGTCGGGAATGCACAAACTAACGCAAGGCGACTATAACCAAAAAATTGATATTCAAAGAAAAGACGAATTAGGAGAGCTAAGTCGAGATTTTAATGAGCTTGCCGTGACCTTAGGAGAGAATGACAGCGCTAGGAAGCGTTGGCTAGCTAATATCTCACATGAATTAAGAACGCCGATAGCCATTCTACGTGGAGAGCTTGAGGCAATGTTAGATGAGGTAAGGCCGCTTAATAAAGAGAACATAGGATCTGCAAATGACGAAGTGAAACACCTGCAACACTTAGTAAATGATTTACAGCAATTAACCAGTGCAGATGTAGGCGGAATGCATTACCGCAAAAAAGTGAACGATCTAACAAAATGGCTATCCAAAGAAGTGGATAAATATAGAAGCTACTTAGCCGCGGCAGATGTCTCCTTGATTGTTGAAATTGAAGCAAACCAAGCGAATATCTTTTCCGATAGCACGCGTTTATGCCAGCTATTTGAAAACTTAATTAATAATTGCATTAAATATGCAGAAGCTAGCGTTGTTAAGATTTCATTGGTATTAGATAAGGATGAAACAGGCAAGCTAGTTAGAGTCGTTGTAGAAGATAATGGTGTTGGTGTTTCTGACATGCATTTACCGCATTTATTTGAGCACTTATACCGCGTTGATAATTCAAGAAATCGTAAAACAGGTGGATCTGGATTAGGTTTGTCTATTTGTGCACATATTGTCGCTGCGCATCAAGGCAGCATCTCTGCAGAGCATTCTGATTTGGGTGGGTTAGCGATTACTATTGAGTTCCCTCTAAGTAAATAAAGTGATCGGAAAATATAACAAAAAGGATCGTGATTAATGTCAAAACTAATATTGATCGTAGAAGATGAAATAAAATTGGCTAACCTATTAGCTGATTATTTTAAAATGGCAGACTATAACCCTCATTTAATTCATGATGGAGAGCAAGTTATTTCATGGGTTAAAGATCATGATCCTTGTGCAATTTTATTGGATATTATGTTGCCCGGTAAAGATGGAATAGAACTTTGTAAAGAGATCCGAAAATTTTCTGATGTACCTATATTAATGGTAACAGCTAAAGTTGAAGAGATAGACAGATTATTAGGGTTAGAGCTAGGCGCGGATGATTATATCTGTAAACCTTTCAGCCCAAGAGAAGTGGTTGCTCGTGTTAAAACCGTACTCAGAAGAACTCATGCTAAAGGTCTAATAAGTTCAGATTTGCAGCTCGATGAAGACCGCCTATTAGTGACTTTCAATAATACCGAAGTGGCATTAACCTCTGTGGAGTTTCAACTCTTAAAGCCTTTGTTTGCCAAACCTAGCTGCATTTTTACCCGAGAACAATTAATGCAGAATATGTATTCAGATCATCGAATCGTCAATCATCGCACTATTGATAGTCATATTAAAAAATTAAGAAAAAAATTAGCTGATATAAGCCAAGGAGAAGAATTGATTCAATCTGTGTATGGGGCAGGTTATAGACTCGTTATGCCGGAAGCGAAATAATACCTTTTACATTAACTACCGTTATAAATCTTAGATAAAAAAATACCCGCTCGAAAGCAGGTATTTTTTAACATCAAGTTATTGTTACTGATTACTCAGCTTCAACAATCTCAAGGTTTACAACTGAAGTTACTTCAGAGTGTACTGTAACAGTAATCTCGTAAGAACCAGTTGTACGTAAAGCGCCTTCAGGAAGACGAACTTCACTTTTAGCTACAGCTACACCAGCAGCAGTGATTGCATCAGCAATATCACGCGTACCGATTGAACCGAATAGTTTACCAGCATCACCAGCTTTAGAAGTGATAGTCACCGCTTCTAATGCAGAGATAGCAGCACCACGTGCTTCAGCAGCAGCTAGGTTAGCAGCTTGCTTAGCTTCTAATTCAGCACGACGTGCTTCGAAAGCTTCTAAGTTTGCTTTGTTTGCTGGTACAGCTTTTTGCTGTGGGAAAAGGAAGTTACGTGCGTAACCTGCTTTAACATTAACTTTATCGCCAAGTTTACCAAGGTTAGCAACTGTATCTTGTAGAATAATTTCCATAATATATAGCTCCTATTTACTTGTGTAAATCTGTGTATGGTAAAAGTGACAAGTAACGTGCACGTTTGATTGCGCGCGCTAGTTGGCGTTGGTATTTTGCACTTGTGCCAGTAATACGGCTAGGTACGATTTTACCACTTTCAGTGATGTAGTTTTTTAATGTAACAACGTCTTTGTAATCAATTTCGCTAACACCTTCAGCAGTGAAGCGACAGAATTTACGACGGCGGAAGTAACGAGCCATGGTAGTTCCTTAAATTTGTTCTATGTACTGAGCATGCAGCACCAATTTACCAAGATTACTCTTGCTTTGGTGATAAGTGATAAAACCACTTACTTTAATTTGCATACCTTTCGATAATTTATTTTTCAACTGACTTGCTAATGGTCCACTTGTTGCGATTGGCATATAACAATATGCTTCACGTGGTAATCCAGCTTCTTCTTGCACTGAACGATGTTCTATCGTCAGGTTACAGTGTTCAATACCACTAGGGCTTGTTTTGTGTATCGGCTTTTCAGTTACGATACCTGTAAGTTGCAAAAAGTTATCAGTCACTAAGTTTCTTATGCTTATGCTTCAGCTTCTGCTTCAACAGGTGCAGCTTCTGCTTCTGGGCGCGGAGCACGAGGAGCACGTTCAACACGTTCTTCTTTTGCTTTTGCTACTACAGATGCTTCAGTTACAGCAGTTTTAGTACGCATGATCATGTTGCGGATCACAGCATCGTTGAAACGGAAAGCAGTTTCCAAATCATCGATTACTTTTTGCTCAGCTTCAATGTTCATAAGAACATAGTGTGCTTTGTGTAGTTTGTTAATTGGGTAAGCCAGTTGACGACGGCCCCAATCTTCTAGACGATGAACTGTACCGCCAGCTTCTGTGATAGAAGTAGTGTAACGTTCGATCATACCATTAACTTGTTCACTCTGATCTGGGTGAACCATAAATACGATTTCATAATGACGCATATAAAAATCGCTCCTTACGGGTTAGTAGCTTCTTAATTTGGCTCAGCCGTACCAATAGAAGCAAGGAACAAAAAGGGTGGCTGATTTAAGGCGGCAAATTGTACAGTTTACAACCGGGATAAGCAAGCAACAAAAAGAGGAATCAACAATGTATTTAAATAGGCTAATTAATCAATGAGTTAGCTTAATATATTCGTGTCTTAAATAATGCTTTTAAGTATGTAAGATCGTTCTTATCTTGATTGCTGTCGAGCAAGTGTTTTTGGAACATCATATTTATCGCAGTTTGATTAGTTTTCGGGACGTCGGATTTATCCGACCTTGTTTTAGGTTGTTAACCGAAGGTAGCTTAAAAGCTACATCCCAGAAAGATTAACTTAAGACTTAGAATGGTTCCTGGCATTGTATTTATTGTGGTTTGATTAGTTTTCGGGACGTCGGATTTATCCGACCTTGATGTAGGTTGTTAACCGCAGGTAGCTTAAAAACTACATCCCAAAGTATTAGCTTCAGGACGCGGTATTCACACTAGCTTGCTTGGTTTCGGGACGTCGGATTTATCCGACCTTGATGTAGGTTGTTAACCGAAGGTAGCTTAAAAGCTACATCCCAAAGCATTATTCTCAGGATGCGATACTCACACTGACTTGTTTGGTTTCGGGACGTCGGATTTATCCGACCTTGTTTTAGGTTGTTAACCATAGATAGTTTAAAAGCCACGTCGCAGAGATATTAATTTTGTGGTTTAAATGGTTTCGGTGAGTTGGACTCACACTGACTTGCTTGGTTTCGGGACGTCGGATTTATCCGACCTTGTTTTAGATTGCTAACCGCAGGTAGCTTAAAAGCTACATCCCAAATAAGACTTAATAGTAAACTTGTTACTTATCGACGTTGACGAACCACTTCAAATAAACAAATCCCTGTTGCAACAGAAACGTTCAAACTTGAAACCGCACCGGCCATTGGTAGTTTAATTAACTCATCACAATGTTCACGTGTCAAACGACGTAAGCCTTTACCTTCTGCACCCATTGCTAATGCCATGCCGCCAGCTAGTTTACAATCGTAAATACTTTGTTCCGCTTCACCAGCAGTACCGTAAATCCAAATCCCTTTTTCTTGTAAGCTGCGCATCGCACGTGCCAAGTTTGTTACATGAATCAATGGAATCGATTCTGCCGCGCCACAAGCCACTTTACGTACAACAGGCGTTAAACTTGCTGAATTATCTTTAGGAATGATCACCGCGTGCACACCAGCGGCTTCTGCGCTTCGTAAACATGCACCTAAGTTATGTGGATCAGTTACACCATCTAAAATCAATAGAAACGGCGGAACGTCTAATGCGGCTAAAATTGGCTCTAGATCGTTATCAGTTAACGTTTTTGTCGCTTTAACACGCGCAATAATACCTTGATGTTGTTCGCCATCGGATTTTTCATCTAATGATTTACGTAACATTAACTGTACTGAAACACCCCATTCTTTGGCTTTGTTCAATACATCATTCAAACGTTCATCATCACGGCCTTTTAATGCGTAGATTTCAATAACACGTTCAGGTTGTTTTTCTAATAAAGCATCTACAGCGTGTATGCCGTAAATAATTTCACTTTTACTCATTTTGATTCTCTAATTATCGATATTAAGGGCAGGGGATGGTTTACTGCATTAGCCAACCATTCACTCCCTTTTTTAAGTTTAAACGCTAAAATTAATCTGCTTTTTTAGCTTTGTTACGAGTGCGCTCAGCGCGTCCCGGACGGCTTTTTTTGGTTGCCGTTGTTTTTTTCTTTTTAGACGAAAGCGTATTTTTCACCCCTTGCTTAATAGGGCGTTTCTTTTTCCCAGCCGTTGCAGGTTTCTTTTTCTCATCAGTTTTCTTTTCTGCTGCATCAGACCCTTTAGCTGGCGCTTTCTTCTTTGCTTTAGGTGATTTTTTATCATCTGAGCGAGCTGACTTATTGCGTGAACGTTTGTCGATAGGGCGATCTGAACCCTTACCTTCGGGTTTACGACCACGCTTACGTTGGCCTGCAACCGCTTCGTCAGCTAGTTCAAAGTCAATTTTCTTATCGTCTAAATTAACAGACAACACTTTAACTTCTAACACATCACCAATACGGTAAACACGACCTGTACGCTCACCCGTTAAAGTTTGCTTACCTGCATCAAAGATATAGTAATCAGAGATCAAGCCAGTGACATGTACTAATCCATCAATATGGATATCATTCAAACGTACAAAGAAACCAAAGTTAGTCACCGCGGCGATTGTACCCACCATGGTATCGCCGATATGATCTTGCATATATTCACATTTAAGTGCATCAGCAACATCACGCGTTGCATCATCAGCACGACGCTCAGTCATTGAACAATGTTCACCTAATTGGCTAACTTCTTCACTTTGGTAGTTATAACCGCCAGTTTCAGTCCATTTCGCTTTTAATTGATTATTCGCTTGGTGCGCGACTAAATACTTAATCGCACGATGTAAAATCAAATCAGGATAACGACGAATTGGTGAAGTAAAGTGAGCATATTCTTCTAAGGCTAAACCAAAGTGACCTAAGTTCTCATCTTGGTAAACCGCTTGCTTCATAGAGCGAAGTAACATGGTTTGCAATAATTCTTTATCATCACGTTCAGCAAATGATTCTGCTAAATCAGCGTAATCACGCGGCGCTGGTTTTTCGCCACCATTAAGACTTAAACCTAACTCACCTAAGAAAGAACGGAAGTTAGCGAGTTTTTCTTCACTTGGTGTTTCATGAACACGGAATAACGCAGAAGCGCCCGCAGATTCGATGAAACGTGCTGAAGCAACATTCGCTTGGATCATACATTCTTCAATGATCTTATGCGCATCGTTACGAACCAATGGCACAATCGCATCGATCTTACGGGCTTCATTAAATAAGAAACGCACTTCTAATGTTTCAAATTCCATTCCGCCACGAATTTTACGTGCTTTCTTGAATGCTTTATAAAGATTTTCTAACTCTTCTAAATGCGGCACTAATGGCTTGTATTGCTCACGTAGCTCTTGATCGCCTGCTAGAATTGACGCCACTTTTGTATAAGTAAAACGCGCGTGCGAATTCATTACCGCTTCGTAGAATTTATAATCTTTTAAGTGACCATCTTTACCAATCACCATTTCGCTCACCATACATAAACGGTCAACTTGTGGGTTTAGCGAACATAAGCCATTTGATAGCACTTCAGGCAACATTGGGATAACTTGATCAGGGAAATAAACAGAGTTACCGCGATTAACCGCTTCTTTGTCTAAAATAGTGCCTTTACGAACATAAGCACTTACATCCGCAATCGCTACCCATAAACGCCATCCGCCACCTGGTTCTTTTTGACAGAATACAGCATCATCAAAGTCACGCGCATCTTCACCATCAATGGTAACTAATGGTAAATCACGTAAATCAACACGACCTTTTTTAGCTTCTTCTGGAACAGATTCGCCATAATGTTCGATTTCTTTATCTAACCCTTCAGGCCATTCATGTGGAATATCATGCGTACGTAACGCAATTTCAACTTCCATACCTGGTTCCATGTCTTGACCAAGTACTTCAGTGATTTTACCGGTTGCAGTAAAACGAGCTTTAGGACGTTGTAGAATTTCAACAACGACAATTTGTCCGTGGCGAGCGCCACCATTGTTTTCTTTGCTAATAGTAATTTCTTGATTGATGCGAGAATCATCAGGCACCACCATTGAAACACCGTCTTCTACAAAGTAACGGCCAACAATGGTTTCTTTGCGTGCTTCAACTAAACGCACAAAACGAGCTTCAGTACGGCCACGCGAATCAACCTTAACAGGTTGCGCTAATATTGTGTCTCCGTGAAATAGGAAACGCATTTGGTGATTAGGTAAGAAAAGATCTTTACTATCATCTTCTGTTTTCAAGAAACCAAAGCCATCTTTATGGCCGATCACTTTACCCGTAGCAAGGTCAAGCTTGTCAGGTATTTGATAGGTGGCATTACGACACCAAATTAATTGGCCATCACGTTCCATCGCTTTTAAGCGGCGACGTAGACCTTCAGCTTCTTCTTCGCTGCTCAATGAGAATGCTTTAAACATTGCATCACGCGTGATTGGTTTACCGTGTTTTTCAATGAAAGCTAAAATAAACTCGCGGTCAGGTACGGGGTGTTCATAAACTGTGGGTTCTTGATCTACAGTAGGATCTTGGGTCATATTTGGAACTCTTTTTAAGGCAATTAGTTAAAGTATATCTGAAAATTGGACAAAGCTTTGGATTAATCTGGAAAAGGTCGTTTTTTTATTTTTTAGACGAATTGGTTATGGATTAAGCAAGCAAACCTATTTTAGCAAAAAAAACACAAAAAAGACTAGACAGATTTTGCTGTGTTCAGTATTATCCGCGCCACGCTAAAGACGTGAGCACCCGTAGCTCAGCTGGATAGAGCGTTGCCCTCCGGAGGCAAAGGCCACAGGTTCGACTCCTGTCGGGTGCGCCATAGTTTCGGATTGCAATTGTTTTAGTCTTATTTTAAAAGTTAGTTTTAAAATGAAACCAGTTCTTTAGTCATAGTGGCGGATGTAGCTCAGTTGGTAGAGCCCCGGATTGTGATTCCGGTTGTCGCGGGTTCAAACCCCGTCATTCGCCCCATCTTTTCTTGATGTAAAACTAGATTCTCGGTGATTAGCGCAGCTTGGTAGCGCATCTGGTTTGGGACCAGAGGGTCAGAGGTTCGAATCCTCTATCACCGACCACATTTGAATAATCCGCTTAGCTCTTAGAGTTAAGCGGATTTTTTCGTTTCTGAACCTCTGATTTTTAATACTCGGTGATTAGCGCAGCTTGGTAGGGCATCGTCGCGAAGCGGGTAGGGAGTTGGACCAGAGGGGCAGAGGTTCGCGGAAAAGACTGCTCAGACATCAAGCTGTCGCTTGTTCGCTCCGTCTATCACCGACCACATTAGAATAATCCGCTTAGCTCTTAGAGTTAAGCGGATTTTTTCGTTTTAGAGAACCTCTGAGCGAGGTTCGAGGAAAAGACCGTTCAGACACCAAGCTGTCGCTTGTTCACTCCATCTATCACCGACCACATTTAAGAAGCCCGTAGCATTTATGATGTTACGGGCTTTTTGCATTTCTGACCCTTGATTCTAAAATACGAATAACAATACTCGGTGATTAGCGCAGTTTGATAGCGCATCTCCATGGTTTCATAAAAAGTTGGACCAGAGGGTGGGTTTTTAGGTTCGGATCTTCTATCACCGACCACATTTAAGAAGCCCGTAGCATTTATGATGTTACGGGCTTTTTGCATTCTAGAACCTCTGACCGTTAATACTCGGTGATTAGCGCAGTTTGGTAGCGCATCTCCATGGTTTTCATAGAGAGTTGGACCAGAGGGGGGTTTTTGGGTTCGTATTTTCTATCACCGACCACGTATTTGCCATTTTTAGTTACGGCTCGTCTGCGCTCGTCCAGCCAGTTTGATATTTCATTACTTGGTGTTTCGCCCTTGCGGCGACCAAACTTTCTCTGAACAGCAGAGAAAGTTGGCAAAGAGACTGTCACCGAATCACTTTCTAATCCAAACCATGTAGAACTTTCTCAACGCACCAGTTCATACTGCACATCCATGTGCAGGATGAACTTACAGCAAACGTCCTGTTTGCTGTTGCTGAAAGTTATTCATAGTTTGGGAAAGTTCAACGGTGGCGTTGTCGTAGCCATGTTGGTTAATGTTTTGTCATAACTATTTGATATTGTTTACTTCAAGGAATAATCAATACTTTATTATATTAGAAATAGCGTCACAGTGATTGTTTTTTCATAAAATTTATAAAGCACAATGGAACTATAAGTAATTCGATTAATTTAATTTTTAAGGTTATATTGATATTATTTTTATTGAGTATATACACTGTTTTTTAGTTCACTGTGATATGTATAAAGCTGTTATGTTTCAAAGAGGTATTATGCTAGATAGTATTCAATTTACCGCTCCATTGCCTATAGCTGCAGTATTAACAGCAATAGGTGGTGCAATTTACACCGTTTGGAAGTTTAGAAATGTCGTAAAGCAAATAAATGAAGTCAAAGGTAAGGCAATCCATCAAGCCTACAATAATTACTTTCGTGCTGATTCTGAGTCATATCAACCTTCCTATTTTCCGATCGATCCCGATAAAGAAATGGAAAGGCTTAGTAATAGTCTCATTGTAAAATTATACTCTAGAAAAAATGCTAATTTAATATACGCGAGAATTACTGAATGTATTGAGAAGCATAGGTTTTTATTAAATAGCTCATTAATTGATGAATCGTTAACGAGCAACAAGCATTTTAATGTTAATTTTTTAAATAATTCTATTTTGTATTTTTTTCTCGTAGATATTCTTCAAAAAAGTAACTCTGAGCGAATTAAAGAGTTCAAAAAATTTGATGAAGATAATAGTTATATTTATTGTCGCTATGACGGCTACTTTAAGAAATTTACAACTATAAGCTATCAACCAGAAACATAACAAAGCATCAAATCGGTGAAGGGATCACGCATTACGGCTTTAAAGCTTTAGTTATTTCAATTTTTATTATCATTAAAGGGTACGAATGCAAAACTTAGTAAAACATACTTTATATCTTTTTTTATGGATTACAGGTTTAACAGCTGCTTTGACTTTAGTCGGCATTGGTTATGCTTGGTTTTTCACGGAAGCAAAGGAACTAGCACATTTAGAATGGCTAATAGGATCCGTAATTATTGAAGTAGTTGCGGTTATCTTAATGCTTGCAAAAAAAGGGATGAAATACCTCCCTGACTCACAAACAGATAAAGAACCGAAAGATACCCTGAAATTTATGGAAAAATTTATTACTACTGGCACAAGTGCAACTGTTGTAAGTAGCAGGGTTTCTTGGCTTGCTGGTGATAATAATCTGATTTCAATACTTCAATCTAAAATTGAAAAAGGAAGTCGCATTGAAATTATTACGCCTAATGAGGTTTCAAAAGCTCTTAGAGAAAATTTGAAAGGCGCATCTTTTATTGTCACAAAGGAAAATACACCGCCAGAGGCAAGATTTACCTTAGTTAATAGTGACCGGAGTGGAGCTGAAAAACTTGCGATTGCTAGAGGTGTCCATCCTGAGCATGAAATAACAATCTTTGATAATAATTCTGGTCCACAAATCATTGCGATGGCTAAAGATATAATTAGAAAATCGAAGGAATTATCTAATGCCGAATAGGTGGTGCAGTTCAGCACAATTACGTCGAGAGCAAATAGAGTCTGGTGCAGACCTTACATTTAATGAAGTATTTAAACCTCTGATGATAAAAAATATTTACAATTTCTCACCAAGTAGGATTTTAGAAGTTGGTGCAGGTACTGGGCATATTTCTAGAGAATTGTTCAATTTAGGCTTATCTGTTACTGCAATCGAACCTTCAATCGGCATGTACGAAGTGGCTAAAGATGTATTGGCATTGACTGACGTTAGACTAATTAATCATACTTCATTTGAGTTAGAGCATGATACAACTTACGACGTTGCGTTTTCTCATCTTGTGGCTCATACCGTTGAGGATCTATTATGTTTCTTTAATTCGATTGCTCTGCACATTGAAAAGAATGGTCATTTCATATTCTCTATACCACATCCTTGTTTTTATAATGAATATAAAAAATTCTTCGGTGACGAATATAATTATATGGTACCAATGAAAAAGGATGTGTCATTTACTATTACCAACGATCCAAAGAATATAATAAGTGGTGTCCCATACTATCATCGACCATTAACTGAGTACTTTAACACATTGTTGCAATCTGGCTTTGCAATTGATGGATTTGATGAAATATTTCCAGATGAAAATATACAAGAGAAATACGGTTCTAAATGGGAATCACCTAGATACTGCTTATTCATCTGTAAAAAAATCTAAAAATCTAAAAATCTAAAAATCTAAAGAGCTACTGTGTAGCTTACCTTTTACTTTTCCAATATCAAAACCTATTTTGAATCGTTTTATTTAATGCGTAAATGAGCGTTCATCGTATTATTCAACGCATTTATCACATAATGGCTGCAATTCGAAAAACTATCAGACAGCGACTTGTGAATTCAACAATATCAAGTAGTTAACATAAAACTTTACCCAACATAGATCTCGAGCTCAGAGCTTACCTTTACTCTTATTTGTTAGATTACCAATAAATTTGAATTATGCGCATATCGTGCGCATAATATGATCGTTGTATTAATTGGAGTGTTGATGATGAATGTTACTTTAGGTAAAGAATTTGAGCGAAGAATTACTGAAAAGGTGTCTGATGGCTTATATACGTCGGCAAGTGAAGTTATCCGCGATGCATTAAGACTGTTATTTGAAAAAGACGCTGCAAGAAACGAGCAACTTGAAATATTACGAGAAGAAGTTGCGAAAGGTTTTGCACAGCTAGATGCTGGCGAAGTATCAAATCATAGTGTGATGGATATATTTGAACAAGCTTCCCTCTCAGTAGAGAGCAAGCTTACAAGCAAGTCTGCTGATGCCGATTTATAGATTATCTCCTTTAGCAGAAAAGGATTTATTCAACATCATTTCAACGACTATTGAATCTTGGGGAAATGCTCAAGCAAAAGAATATGCTCAAACCATGGATGCAGCGTTAATTAAATTAGCTCAATATCCTGAGTTCGGTAGGGAAAGAAATGATGTTTATAATGGTGCTAGAAGCTTTCCTGTCGCAAAACATATCGTATTTTATCAGGTAACTGAAACTGGCATTGATGTTGCCCGTATTCTTCATCAACGCATGGATCTATCAAAACACTTCTAATAATAGAAAGTAAAGTCGTCAACAAGCTGAAAACGCTGTTAGTAAATATCAATCTGATGAGATAAGCGGAGGCGAATTAAGTTCACACTCCTAAAATATTGAACAGTCACTTGTTGCACTCAGCCATATAGAGCTCTCGGGCTCAGATCTTGCCTTTTTCCTTTCCAATACCAAACCCAATTCTGGTTCATTTTATCTAACTCGTAAATGAGTGCTCGTCGTATTATTCAACGCATTTATCACATAATGCCTGCAATTAGCTACACTCTTAATCACATAAGGTTTATGTTGTTAGTGCATGCCTTTTTTTTGTTGTGAAATAAGGGTAAAGTTATAAGCATTTTTTCATCATTAAGTTTTGATGTGTTTGCAATTGACTGATGGTGGATCAAGCTAGGTTATCGATTTTAGTGTCATTCTATATTTTAAAATTTAAATTAGGAAAAAGTAAATGAGACGAGATGTCATGTACTCAGCATCAAAAAATATAATGAATGCGCTAAGTGCATCAAATATTTACAAAGTTATTTTTAATCATCGACTAGCAAATAAAGACGGGCGAGGCAGCTATTCTGAGACGCTTAAGTCGCTTAACAGTTATTCCTTATTGGCTGCAAAATACGGTGATGCAGAAAAAGAAGTCTGCAAGTTCATGAATATTGGCGAATTGAATAACCCTGCTATGTGGCATCAATTAATTGAAATAAAATCCCCTGAGGATGAAAGTTTTGTGGTTAAAACATTACAAAACATCCGTTTCGCGCAAATTCATCTTCCTAAATTATTAAAACTGATACAGCAGGGGCTCGTTGAGGACATTAAACAAGGGAGCGCTGATCTACCCAGCCATTTTAAAGAGAAAGCCTTGCTGAGTATTATTCTTATTGAAGAAGAGGGGCATTTTTCAAGCCCTAAAAGATTAAGTAAAGTGCTTGACTGTATTGATGTTTTTTATGAGGTGATCGCATCAATTAATAAACAACCAAGTAATGATTTAATGGTGTTAGCGATTGATTCTGGGAATGATAAATTTATTGATTTTCTTGGTATGGAAAAAACAATTAATGGCATAAAGGATCTTATTATATCAATCTGGGATAGGAAAGTTTTTCATCGAAACGATCAAGCTGGCGCCGATATCAATTTAATTGCGCAGTCACTGCCTGTCATAGAAGACATCAAAAGGTTGAAAAATGAAGGCGAACTTGAATCTGATATTGCTGAGAATTTAATAGAGAATATTGTCAAAGCGGCTACCCAGTTTATTGAATCAGGTGTGATCATTCCTGAAATAAATGCGCAAGCAAGCCATGATCCTAGAGAATTAATGAAGCCAGAGCCGGGTTTGTTGATTTCTCAAGACCAAAATGAAGATGCAACCACCAATCTCGAGGAAGCTGAATTAAGTGAAAAGGATGAAGTAAGCGAACAGTTAGGTGAAGATGAATTAGAAAAAAGATCTCAGTTATTAGGCTTTGATAGTGCGAGTGACTTAGTCCGAAACTGATCAATATGCGCGAGTAATTCCTGTGGTATTAAAAGGAATTACTTTGTGTAGGTTTTACTTTTTTTGCTTTTAATCTAACCAATAACCCAAACTCAACACGACTTCAGCTTCAACAATATTAACAACCCAAACAATCCCAACAACCTTACATTAATTCTTTAATGATATTACGTAACCAGTTATGACTGGCTTTGCTGCTGTTTATCTTATGCCAATAGAGGTTGAGCTGATAATCAGGTACTGCTAATGGTGTCTCAAAAATAGTAAGCAATTCTTGTTGAGCGAGTTTTTCTGCCATTAATTTAGGCATGGTTAATAACATGTTGGTGTTTGTTAATGTATAAGGTGCAACTAATAAGCTAGGCAGTTGTAAGGCGATATGACGTGCTTTGTTTATGGCTGCGAGTGACTCATCTACAATACCTTTTTCCTCTCCCCAAGGTGAAATTAATACATGCGGTAACGTTGTGAAGGTTGCTAATGTTAAACCTTGTTTTAAATGTTTATTGTTTTTACAAGCCACAGTGCAATAGCTATCACTAAACCAAGTTTGATGTTCAATTAAATGTGATGCTTCTAATTGATGGCTAAAACCTAGCGCAAAATCTATTTCGCCACTTTCTAATTCTTGTAAGGGGAGTTTTTGTTGTGCAGGGTAAACAATTATTTTTACTTTTGGCGCTATGCTTTGGACCTTTGCAACCAATTTAGGCAATAAGCTAAATTCGGTGTAGTCCGTGGCGACGAATGTAAATTCAAGTTCACTCGTGCTCGCTTCAAATTCCATTGAATCATTTAATGCTGAATGCAATAACGGTAGGGCTGTCGTTAGTTTCTCTGCGATGAGTATTGCTTTATCCGTCGGTTGCATCACATTGTTAATGCGAATAAATAAGGGATCGTCTAAGCGGACTCTAAGGCGAGACAAACCATGACTAAATGCAGATTGGCTTAAGCATACTTCTTTGGCTGCAATACTCACTGAACGATGTCGATATAATGCATCGAATAGGACTAATAAATTTAAATCGATTTGGTGTAGGTTCATTATGCACAGTATACATAATGGCATTAAAAATATGCATTATTATCACAACAAAGATTTCGTTATTATCATTACCTTATTTTTAAGGAGATCATAATGAGCCAGATAAACATTCGAGAAGCGGTTATTAATGATACAAAAACCATTTTGCATTTCATTACCGAATTAGCTATTTACGAAAATGCAGAACATGAAGTGTTAGCGACAGAGCAAACACTTAAAGACACTATTTTTAATGAAAAAGGCCATGTGCATGCATTAATCTGCGAGCATCAAGGTGAAGCGATTGGTATCGCTATTTACTTTTATAATTATTCAACGTGGCTTGCACAACCGGGTTTATATTTAGAAGATCTTTATATTGCAAAAGCTTCTCGTGGATTAGGTGCTGGAAAGTTGTTGCTACAATATTTAGCCAATGTTGCGCTTGAAAATAATTGCGGACGCTTTGAATGGAGCTGTTTAGATTGGAATAAACCATCGCGAGATTTTTATGAAGCCGTTGGTGCAGTTGCTCAAACAGAATGGATTGGGTATCGCTTAAGCGGAAAAGCATTGCTTGATTTTGCTAAATAGTTAGCAAGGTTTCGGGGAAGAGCTTGCCTTGTATCTTCAAATGCTTGATTGTTCGTTGACATTTAAGTGTGTAATATTCTTTGCTTATATTTACTATCCAATTTGGCATTTTTAATGCGGGCAAGAAGTGATCAAAAATCTAATTAATATAATAGCCAGTATATTCTACCTCATATTATCTGTGGGCATGATAATAATTCAAGGTTCTAATCTGAATATTGAATTAGATAATACGCTCGATAATGGATGGTTGATCTGCATATGGGGTAGTATTGCTTTGTTGCTTACTGTTGTTATTCGTTTTTTGTGGTGTAACGTACGCCCAGAGGGAAGAAGGAACCGTAGAAGGCGCGAGTTATATTTAAATAAACCAAAAAGAAATTATTGGCCTTTTATGTGGACATTAATGTTCATATTCCTTCCTTCTAGCATCATTGTAGAAGCTGTGAATTATGGCTTTGCCTCAGATAATGAGATTGTAAAACCTTTTATCATTGTCTCCTTCGAAAAAAGGAGCACAGTTTATAGAGGTGGAGGCAGAGATTACCATGAGATTCATGTAACTGATGGATTAGTTGAGGCGATTGTTTTTGCTAAGAAGGATGCGGTTACAGCTGATTATATGAGTGGCCGAGTTAATGTCTCTATACGTCGTGGTGGTTGGGGGTTTAATATTTATAAGTTGAGCGAAAACTGGAAGATTGAACACTCTAAAAACAGTATTGGACTGCAATTTTTTTAATTCAATAATATCAGGTCGTTAACAATAATACTTTCTTCGTAAAATTTAGATAACATATTTAATGCAATCGGTATAACCAACCAAATTCAATACAGCTACAACCTTACCGCCGTTGATCTTACCAAAGAATAAAATATTAGGGGCAGATTTTTCCGTTTGTCTTTAATCACTAACGCTTTACCCCATCTCCCCACTCTCAATGAACTCTCTCGTCTAAACCGAGTCATAACTATCCTGAGTGGGCGATCTATTTATTAAACGCTAAACCTCAAATCTTCATTTTCCCATTAGTTAACATTTTATTTTTTAAAATAATTAAATGGTTTAACAAAAAATAAGGCACAAAATGACTAATACAATTAAAACGTTAACGGGTTTCCTGTTATTGGCGGCTGTGTATAACCCTGTCTTCGCTGAGACTGAAAAAACACAGATTGAAAAAGACTTGTCGGCATTGGGTGTTAAAGCGGGGGGCGCTTTTGATCAAGGCTTTGGTATTACTGCGCAATTTGATAATAATATTAATGCCTTTATCGGTAACGATGGGGTGTCTGCGGATTACATTTTAAAACAAGGGCCGCTTGATCTTGATGTTGTGGTTAATTGGTATGTTGGTGTGGGTGGTGCAATCAATTGGAGTGACCATGGCCGCAATAACAGTAACGATAATTCCTATTCAGTACGTGTTCCTTTAGGTGTTTCATTACCTTTAGCAACAGGTTGGGATGTTTACGGACAAGCCGCTCCTGATTTAGCATTCATCGATAGACATGATGACAACGACAATGATGTTGAATTTGGTGTCGATTTCGCTTTAGGTGTTCGTTACGGTTTTTAACTATGTCTAGGGTCGTATAGCAAGGGCAATAAAAAAGGAGCACAATGTGCTCCTTAATATTAAACGCGGCTCATGTTGAAGCCGAGCCTTTAGGCATCGTTACAAAATAACTTGCTCTAAATTGTTTCCAAAAAACCTTAAACACTGGCTATTTTGAAAACAAAAGTGCAAGTAATCTTGAAGCCGAGTCTTTAGGCATCGTTACAAAATAACTTGCTCTAAATTGTTTCCAAAAAGCCTTAACCGTTTGAAACAAGTTCCATGCTAAATTTACCTAGGCCAGCAAATTCAACATCTGCTTTTGAACCAACACCCACGTTAATATCATGAACACCTGTGATTGCGCCAGTAGAAGCTAATGTGCCAACTGGAAGTTCTTTACCGTTTGCTTTCATGTGCTCAATTAAGAATTTAACTGCACCGTATGCGCCAACAAAACCTGGTTTTGCTTTAGTTGGACCAAATACGTTGCCATCGATATCGATTGAGATATCAATATCAAATAGATCTACGTTTTTCCAATCTTTGATTTCAGGACCAATAATACAACCTTCGTTAATACCAAAGTCAGAAATAATTGCCATTGAACCAATTTTATTCGCGTTTTGAATCGGTGTACTTGCCATTTCAAAACCAATAAATACGCGGGTAACAACACTTCTGATTTGCTCTTCTGTGATGCCTGTTGCTGGAAGGTGCGAGGTATCCCCTAATTCCATGATGTATTCAACTTCGTATGCACTGTAACCATCTTTAAAAATAGGCATTTTTAGTGGCTCGCTGCCGTCAGTGTATTTCACCATTTTTTTGAAAATTGGGCCACATAAACGAACTGCGTTTAGTTTTTCTTGTAAGTCTGGCGAGATGCCACCGATTTTCCAGCCAACAATTTCATCATCGATTTTGCTGATACTACGATCTTGGATCTTGTAAGCGGCTTCTAATGTCGTCGGTAATTCGCCTGGAAAAGCGGTTAAACCAGTGCTTGTTCTACGTGCTTCAAGTAATTTATCTGAGATTTCTGCGATGTAACTATCTGACTGTGTGTCGATCGACGTCATGGGTAAACCCTCTAATTTTAAGAAATGAATTGCGATATATAGTATTACATTATTCCCTTATTTAAAATAATGTTTAGTGCAAATACTAGCGCGAGTAACGCTTTTATTTTGTGCAAAAGATTCCATATTTACTTATACATAAAGTTAATCATCGTATTAATGTGTTTTATCAATACGACTTCAATTATTCGATTATCTACATGATAAAGATGATAATTATTTGGTGATTGATGTGTATTTGTTTGATTGTCGCTTAAGTTGTGACTGGTTTACACTCGTAATCGGATGTCATTATTTATTTCCCTTTATATAGTGGCTTGATAGCAATCTATTAATATAGAGATAACAAACTATGTTTCGATCCTTTTTCCCCAACCCTAAATTCTTTTTTATTAGTTTTGCTCTCTGGGCGTTAGCCTCTGTTATTGGATGGTATTCCATTATCCAAGATATAGGGAGCAGTTTAAGTTTAGGCTCCTTATTCGGTGTTGATTTCCCTGAAGCATTACTTGAAGGTGCTGATTCTGCCGCTCAAATGGCGTTTACAGAAGCACAACAAAGCGCTTTGGATATTTGGCTCTATCAATACATGTTTTATTGTTACGCTATTTTTGTTGGTATTTGGATGGTGTATGGCGGACAACAATGGAGAAAATGGTCTGTTCTTGGATCTGCATTAATTGTTTTCATCACTTGGTTTCAGGTACAAATAAGCGTGATGTTGAATGAGTGGTACGGTACTTTTTATGATCTTATTCAAAAAGCATTAGCTGAGCCGCATAGTATTACGCTATCTCATTTTTATGGGGAGTTAGCTGGTGTTGCTGTGATCATCGGGGTTGCTGTGACTGTTTCTGTATTTAGCAATTTTTTTGTCAGTCATTACGTTTTTAGATGGCGTACTTCTATGACCACTTATTATAGTTCTAAATGGCAGCAGGTTCGTCACATAGAAGGGGCTTCACAACGTATTCAAGAAGACACCATGCGTTTTGCTACTATTATTGAAAGTTTGGGGGTTAGCCTATTACGTTCTGTTATGACTCTTATTGCCTTTTTACCTATTTTGTGGGGATTGTCCGGTTATGTGAAAGAGCTACCTTTAATTGGTGAAGTGCCACAAGCTCTGGTTTTTGTTGCTATTGTTTGGTCTATCGTGGGAACAGCTTTACTTGCAGCAGCCGGTATTAAACTTCCGGGGTTAGAGTTTAAAAATCAAAAAGTTGAAGCGGCCTACCGAAAAGAATTGGTTTACGGCGAAGATAGTGAAAGTCGTGCTCAACCAGAAACGCTAGCAGATTTATTTGAGAATGTGCGTAAAAATTATTTTACGCTATACCTACATTATGCGTACTTTAATGTGGTTCGTTATGGCTATATCAATGTAGGGCAGTTTGTTCCGCTTATTGTTGTCGCTCCGTCGATCGTGGCAGGTGCATTTACATTAGGTGTGATGCAGCAAGTACTTAATGCATTTAATCAGGTAGAAAACTCTTTCCAGTATTTGATCAATTCTTGGACCACGATCGTAGAATTACTGTCTATCTATAAGCGTTTAAAAGCGTTTGAAGTCACAATCCAACAGCAACAAACATTAAATCTAAATGACGTTTAAATAAGTAGCACTTACGAGCACTCTTTTAATCTAACCCAATATTAATGTCTCGGTGTTAATATTGGGGAATCACAAGCGCGAAAACTAAATCATCCCCTATTTGCTAGTAAAGAGTTAACCCTATGACTTCTTATTTTATCCAAGCTGCTATCTACTTATTTGTTGCGGTATTCTGTGTTTTATTGGCCAAACGATTGGGACTAGGTTCGGTATTAGGTTACCTTATTGCTGGTTTGATCATTGGGCCTATCACTGGAATAGCAGGCGATGAAACGGAGACGATTCAACACTTTGCTGAGTTTGGTGTGGTGATGATGTTGTTTGTGGTTGGGTTGGAGCTTTCACCTAAAGCCTTATGGAATATGAAGCATCAGTTGCTTGGATTAGGTGGACTACAAATTACGTTAACCACTGCCATTATTACTGCGCTTGGTGTGGCTTTAGATTTTCCTTGGCAAACCTCTTTAGTCGTCGGATTGATTTTATCGCTCTCCTCAACGGCGATTGTGATACAGAGTTTTGCTGAAAAATCTTTGAATAAAACCGAAGGTGGTAAAGCCGCATTTTCTATTTTGTTATCGCAGGATATTGCAGTGATCCCTATGCTGGCGATTATTCCTCTGTTAGCTATTCCTGCTTATTTTGGACTGCCAGAAGTCACTACTGTTGTTGCAGAGCATGCTTCGAATATTTCTTTAGTGGATCATTTATCTGGCTTGGAATATGTCGGTGCAATTATTTTGGCAATTACCTTAATTATTGTGTTGGGGCATTATACTTCTAAACCGTTATTTACCTTGATTGCCAAATCTGGCTTACGTGAAATGTATACAGCAACGGCTTTGTTATTAGTTATCGCTATTGCTGCATTAATGAGTGTGGTTGGTTTATCGCCTGCATTGGGGACATTTTTAGCGGGTGTTGTATTGGCAAATAGTGAATTCCGCCACGAGTTAGAAAGTAATATTCAACCCTTTAAAGCGTTATTGTTAGGTTTATTTTTTGTTACCGTCGGTGCCGGCATTAGCTTTGCGGTAGTGTTTGAAAATGCGTTATTGATTGGTAGTTTAACTTTGGCTGTTATTGTCATTAAAGCGCTTGTATTGTTAGCTTTAGCGGTTATTTTTAAAATAAAAAAATCAGATGGTTGGTTATTGGCTTTAAGCTTGGCACAAGCGGGGGAGTTTGGTTTTGTTGTGCTTAGTTTTTCATCTCAAAGTCAGGCATTACCAGAACAGTGGGTGGCAATACTTTCTCCTGTGATCACCTTATCTATGTTTTTCACTCCTTTGCTGTTTATCTTTTATGACAAGGTGATCACTCAACAATATTTAACCAGTCAACAGAAGAAAGAAGCGGATCCTATTGATAAAAAAGGGCAGATTATTATTGCAGGGATTGGTCGTTTTGGCCAAGTCATTAACCGTCTATTAACGGCGCATGGTTTTGAAACCACTGTGATTGACCAATCGACAGCGATTATCGACCGAGTAAAAAGAGTGGATATGCATGCCTATTATGGTGATGCAACTAACTCTGCACTTTTGGATACTGCTGGTATTGAAGATGCCTCGTTATTTGTGATTGCTATTGATGATAAAGAGCGTGTTGTTGATTTAGTTAAATATATTCGACAGTTTCATCCTCATTTACCGATTGTTGCGCGTGCTTATGACCGTGGTCATGCCTATGCTTTGGAAGCGGCTGGTGCGGATCATGTCTTTGTTGAGACTTATCATACCGCGCTGGAAATGGGCAAAAGGGCATTACAATTCTTAGGGTTAGAAGAAAGTCAGGCTGAGAAGTCAAAGGATCTGTATTTCCAAGCAGGTAAAGAGCACCATCAAAAATTGCGTGAAGCTTGGACGAAAGCAAATGAGAAAAGCGATTTGTTTAATAACTATATTGAAATGTTTATCTCATTAGAGAAAGAGATGCGAATTGCGTTACAAAAACGCTTTAATGAAAAATAGAGATAAAACAAAGCCCATTACAACTCTCTGCAATGGGCTTGGTCGTTTTCGTTTTGTGAACGCTTAACTAATTATTATTAGACTAAACTTTTCTTCCATTTTCCACCTAACATGCGGATATGGAAGGGAATACTTTTAATTGTTTCTTCCAATAACGTTAATCCAAATACCCAAACTGCACTTAACTCCCAATATAAAACGAATAAAGCAGATAACGGCAAAATCACAAACCATTGTGTGTAGGCGTGTATTTTAAACACATGTTTTGCATCGCCTCCGGCACGCAGCACATTACCGCAGAAAGTATTGGTGGTGCGGATGAAAGCGATGATGAATAAAATAGGGACAAACTGCCAAAGTGTATCCACGGTTTCTTGTTGTAACTCTGGATAAATGAGTTTAAATAAATAGAACATACTGACATAAGCAATGGCAATCACGATGCCGATATAAAATGAAATTCGCCATGCTTTACTAATGAAGGTATCAAGTAATCCCCATGATTTATTCCCTAATAATTGCCCCACGATAATGCTGGTGGCTTGCGCCCAAGCAGTTGAAAGGTGAGCAGATACTTTTACCCAAGGGCCGATAAGCGTTAACGCCGCAAATTGATTAACACCTAATTTTGCATAAATCAGCATACAAATACTGCCTACAATCACCGCACTTACAAAGGTTCCAGCTATCGGCGTTGCATATTTAAGGTGGTATAAAACGTCTGCTTTAGTTAATTTTGCTGGCTTATTTGCTTGTGTATTCCCTTGTTTAGCTTGTTGTTTTGAATAGAAAGTAAGTAGGAATAAGGTGCGACATAGGATTGCCACAGCAGAGCCCATTGCAGCGCCTACCAAGCCCAATTCAGGAAAGCCCAAGAAGCCATAAATAAGAATGGCACTAATAATCACATTAACTGGAATTTCAACAATATTTGCATAGAAAGGAATACGACTGTTACCTGTCGCATTAAAATATACGGTAATGTTTTGTGAGAACGCAACACCGACAGTCACTAACGAGAAGACTCGTAGGTAATCAAAGGCCATTGCTGCAACGACATCGGCATCAGCAATTACTGCAATAAGATGCTTAGCCACTGTAAAAATTAATAATATACCGATAGCGACAATGGTGACATTAACAAATCGGCCTGAACGAAATCCACGGCTGACCAATTGTGTATTTTTAGCGCCAAATGCTTGTGCTATCACCAACTGTGTACCATTTGAAAACGCAAATAATAAACCAAGAATAATGCCTGCAATACTCGCTGCAATCCCCATTGCTGCCAAAGACTCTTCACCTAAAGGGGTAACAAGGACGGTATCAATTACTAAAATTAGTTGTAATAAAACGGCATTCATACCAATTGGCCATGCAAGGCCAAAGTTCTTTCTCATACTCGGTGCTGTTTGGGTCATGTGTGTCTCTCTGAGGTGCTACTATGATGCTTTTAAGATAACAAACTAAATATGTGCGCATTATATGCCTTTAAATAAGCATTAACTGTTAGGTGAATTACAAAAAAAATAAGATCCTGTGGTTTATAAGAGAGTTGTAGTTATTACTTAAATTCAATAAATGTAAAATAACCGTTTAATGCTTTTGCCTTAAACGGTTATTGAATTGATGATTTACCAATGAATGTTTACCAATAATGGGCCACAAGAACCGTTATCCAAACAAAAGCGACATATAGCAGAGCAATAAAAACGGCTGCGGAGCCGATATCTTTCGCTCTACCGCTTAGCTCATGTTTTTCTGCACCAATTCTATCCACAACCGCTTCAATTGCAGAGTTAATTAACTCAACAATCACAACCAATAATAAGCTCGTAATAAGCAGAATGCGTTCGATATGCGTAACAGGTAAGAGTATCGCTACTATGGAAAGTAATATCGCAGCAATTACTTCTTGGCGAATTGCTGCTTCGTGTGCCCAAGCTGCCTTTAGGCCTTGTAACGAATAACCCGTTGCGGCGATGACTCTGCTAAATCCTGTCTTTCCTGGTTTCATTTAAGATCCTTATTGTCTTTATTTTGGGAGTATTTGGTAAGTTTCTTGCTCGCAATAATAGTCTTTACTAAAAGCGAGGCTACCCCATAATGCATTGGCATGTGCTCGTTTGATGATACTTTCATCTAGTTCTTTGCCCGTTAACGTATCAAGTTTTGCATCGTATTGATAAGTGATTACTTTCTCACCTGGTTCAAAAATAACAACCTCATTATCGTTAGTCATCCAAGCAAAGTTGTTACCACGTTGCATCATTGCTCTTTGTTTCTCAACGGGAACTGATTTTGTTAAATCATGACCAATCATTGGATTTTGACTGCTAATGCCTGCCAACGATAATAGCGTCGGAATTAAGTCGATATTACTTATTAAACGGTTATCACTTTTATGTTCAATTCCTCCACCAAAAATAACACCTGGGATTTTGAAATGACCAATTGGAACCGCTAAAGAACCACTTGCTCTAGAGTCGTGATCAGCTACGGCTATAAAAATAGTGTCGTTCCAATAGTCTGATTTCTTCGCTTTTTCTATAAATTTTCCTAAAGCATAATCTGCATATTTAACTGCGTTTTCTCTTGTTGCGCTAGGCTCGTTATAATGCTCTATTGTATTTTCAGGGTATTCAAAAGGGCTATGGTTTGAAGATGAAAAAACAAGACTAAAGAAAGGTTTCTTCTGCCTTGTTAATGAGGAAAATTGTTGATCTGCTTTATTATAAAGATCTTCATCTGATGCGCCCCATGAGCCAACAAATGATGGTTTTTTAAAGGTAGGTAAATCTTGCATATCTACAAAACCATTGCCTAAGAAGAAGCTTTTCATATTATCAAAATGGCTTTCTCCACCATAAATAAATTGTGTGTGGTATTGCTGCTCTTTTAATAAATGAGCAATAGTGAAGAAGTTGGTTTGGCTTTTACCTAGTTTAACGACGGCGCGTGAAGGTGTAGGAGAAAAACCTGTAGTCATTGCTTCAATACCACGCACAGAGCGAGTGCCTGTTGCGTAAAGACGTTCAAACCCCCAGCCTTCTTGATATAACTTATCTAAATTAGGAGAAAGGTCTTGTCCACCAAGGCTTTTCACATAGCGCGCCCCATGGCTTTCTAATAATAAAATAACAATATTTTTTGACTTGCCTTGGTAAGAAGCAACATGATTAGCAAGCGTTGGATAATCATCGTTAACATAAGCTGCTTGGTCGAGATTGATTGAAGATTTTATTTCCGAAATAATGTTCTCTTCATCCATCTCAGGATAAAAATCCTCAGCACTTTGTTCGCTTTTCATTTGTTTTGCAGCAAAAGCAAGTGAATAAGTTGAGTTGAGTGTAATATCATTAATCAAAGGATCACTTGCAAAAGCTACCATTGCTGGGTTTAACGGGCGGTGACCCAATGTCGATCGTGCGCCAGCCAAACCAATCGCTATTACTAATAAAGCAATCACTGGGCGCCAGTACCATTTTGGGTAGGTGAGGTTTGTGGTAATAGCGCCACTTAATTTCCAGCCAAAAATCAATGTTAGTGTTGAAGCTAATAAACCGATGAACAATTCTGTTTTATAACCCATCCATAACATACTAAAAACTTCTTTAGGGTAAATTAAGTACTCGATGAATAAACGATTTGGACGTAAATCATATTCAATAATGAAAGCAGGAGTAGCTACTTCCATGTAAACAACAAGCCAGAGTCCAATTGTGATCCAAATCCTTAACCCTAAGGTACAAATTCTACCGATAATATGCCCACCTGAAAGTAAGCTAAAAATTAATGAAGGCAAAACAAAAAGGTAACAAACTGAAGCAATGTCTATTCTTAGCCCACTAGTAAAAACACGAATCCACCCATTTGCTTCTGAAACTCTATCTCCTTGCCAAATTGCTAGCCCCAAGCGCGATAAAGTATAGGTAAATAATATAACGATACTTGCTATAACGATGGGATACAGGGGGCCTAACTTATTTTTTAAATGTTGCATTTTTTATGTCTCTTATTTTTAGTCGTTATATTTTAAAATGAGATTTATCTGACCTGTTGATTTGTGTTTTTTTTATTAAAAAAATGTTAACTGATGTAGTTGTTATTGATTTTACATATTTTTTTGTAATAGTTAAGTGCGGCTTTTTATATATGTTACTTAAGTTGCTTTATTTTAGTTTGATCAATAAATTTAAATGTTTGATTTAACTGCTGAATAAAATAGCAACTTATTTAAAGTTGTTTGTTATGCAGAAGCAGTGGCTAAATTATAAAGCTGAGCTGTATATTAATTTTTGAAACTTAAGGTTTACTTAAGAAGTGCTGAAAGTTAACTGAATGTTGATGAAAGCGGAATAATCGCGGACCTTTGCAAATCCGCTAGAGCTGTTAATAATAAGGACTGTTTTACAAAATATTTAAAGTAAATAGAAGCGTAATTATATTGAGTAAATAATTTTCTACATTTTATCTCGTAACTCCTGTAACAAAGTTTGTCTTGCATGTGCTACTCGGACTCGGTGCCCAAATGAGATAATAGTGGATCTCGTTATTATAGGGACTGCAATAAAAATTGTGTAACTGCTTATTTATGATCCTATTATTTGAATATTGATAAACGATTTTATTGTAGAGTTAATTCAACAATCACAATCAATAATAAACTTGTAATTATTAAAGCGAGTAACAGGTAGAGTATCGCAACTATGATAGTGATATAGTAGTAATCATTTTTGGTGAATCGCCGGTTCGAAGATCTTTGTTGACTGTCCTGTAAATTATTATATGGTTGGATTTATTATTTAAATCAAAACTTATAAATTTAACTTAACTGTAAAGAGGAAGTCATGGTTGAAAGGCTTTTACAAAAAACAACATTAAGTGAATATAGTAAAGATGAATTTACGTTATTACTTGATGAAATAATCTCAGCTAAAGGCGGAGATGAGTACCAAGAAAAGTTAATAAAACATTTTTCAAAAATAATTTCACATCCCAGTGGAACAGATCTTATTTTTTGGGCTCCTGATGACGAAGCTAATCCAGCGGCAATTATCAAAAAAATCGAAGAACATTGCAGAGAAAATGAATTAGCGTCTTTTAAAGTATCAATATAGGGAAAACAGCATTAGTCGCCGGCGGAAATAAAGTCATTGGTTTAGAGGCTACACGCGTACTGATTGAATTAGCTTATAAAGTGTTTGTGGCTGAACGAACGTTTGATGATTGTGCACTTTTAAGTTCTGAAAATGTTATTCAAAAGCAATTCGATTTAACCCAGTTGAATTGATTCCTAAGTTAGTCTCTGAAATTGGTGAGCTTGACATTTTGATGAATAATGCGGGCTTAATGCATGCGATTCCCTTTGATGACTACCCTCAAGATAAATTAAATCAAATGCTTAAATTGAACATTGAGGTGTCTGTTGCATTGATAGGTGAAGTATCAAAGGGCATTGTTAAAAAGGGCTATAGTCATATTGGGAATAATGGTTCGTTCCCACGTTAATTGGAGTTGTTATGAAATATTTTTTGTTGTTTTTAGTGATTGCGGGAGCTTATATTTATTATGAGAGAAGTCGAGCTTGGAATGATGCTGACTTAGAAGGGTTAGTTATTGAAAAAAATGAAGATCTTTGTGTGATGCCAGAGTTACTTGAACAATATAATATTACACCAACGCAATGTGAAGAAGCTTTCACTGCTAATATCGATTATTGTTTAGCGCAAACAGAGCAAAAATTTCCCGGTGAAGAGTTTGAGTCTAAAGCTGAAATTCTTGAAGCCTTTAATCAAACATTAAATTGCATTGTAGTGAATATGGAAAGAGTAGAGTAATTAGTCGACTTATAACTTGAGTGCAACAGTTATAGAAAAGGCCGTTATATTGAAAAATATAACGGCCTTTTTGTTATGACTATAAGGTTAGTTTAAACTTTAAAGGTTTTAATTAAGTCGGTTAATTGAACACCTAACTTACTCACTTCGTCACTTCCTGAATTAATTTCTACTGAGCGATCCGTTGATTCTTCAGATAACTGAGCAATCGCCGTCACTCTTTCATCAATTTCTTGTGTCACTGTCGATTGCTCATTAGATGCCGTTGAAATATGATGATTCGCATCAGAGATAGAAATAATCGCATCTGCAATTGAATCTAAAGAGTCGCTAGCTGCATTCGCTTGTGTCACCGCACCTTCTGCGATGTCAGCACTTTTAGACATCGCACTTACCGCTTCATTGGCTTTATTTTGTAGTTGCGCAATGATTTCATTAATTTCAAGTGTGGCAACTTGTGTTCTACCTGCTAAGGTTCTCACTTCATCTGCAACCACCGCGAAACCGCGTCCTTGTTCGCCTGCTCGTGCGGCTTCAATCGCGGCATTTAAGGCTAGTAAGTTAGTCTGTTCCGCAATCGCTTCAATGACCGATAAAACAGAGTCGATGGATGCACATTCGTTATTTAATTCTGTAATAACAGTGGTGGCACCAGTTATCTCTCCTGATAACTCTTGTACTGAATTAACTGATTTATTAAAGATTGATTTACTTGTTTTTGCTTCAGCACTTGCGCCTTCAGCTAAATTAGCTGCTGTTTGTGCGCTGTTTGCGATTTCATTAATGGTACTTAGCATTTCATTTGAAGCTGTCGCAATTTGTGCCGTCTCTGCATTTTGTTGCTGATTACTTTGTAATGATTTTTGCGCTAATGCAGATAAATTCAGTGATGAGACTTTGATCGATTCTGCTGATTCTTGAACTTTCTCAACAACCCCTTGAATTTTTGTAATAAACTCATTGAATGAATGCGAGAGCTTAGACATTTCATCATTACCGTTAATAGGAAGGCGTTGCGTTAAATATCCCTCTCCTTGTACTAAATCGCCAAGCGCTTCAGTGGTTCTTTTGATCGGAGCGATAACGCTACTACCAATTAAGAATGAAAGAATAATAATAAGAAAGGTGATCACCACAACTTCAATAAGAAGTCCTTGTACCGAACTCCACATCGATGCTTTTACATCATCAATATAAATGCCTGTACCCAATACCCACTTCCATGGTGTGAAGCCTTTTACATAAGAAATTTTTTCAACGGGTTGATCATTGCCTGGTTTTTCCCATAGGTAATCAACCACGCCACCTTCTGGTGTTTTTTTAATTAGATTGACGAATTCAGTAAAGAGAAGTTTTCCATTTGGATCTGCTAGCTTAGATAAATCTTTGCCATTCAATGATGGCTTGACCGCATGCCCAATCATAACCGCCTTCATATCATTGATCCAAAAGTAATTACCATTGTCATATCGTATTTTCATCACAGCGGCAATCGCTTCTTGTTTGGCTTGCTCTTCTGTTATTTTTCCATCTTTAAAATCTTTATAACTAGCGTCTATAAGGCTATGTGCGACTTCAACTAAATGTTGGGTCTGCTGTTGTTTTTCAGAGAGTAAAATTTCATTGGTTTGTATTAATGATTCAGCAGCAATCGCTAACATACCTACTAACCCTAATACGGCTAAGATAACTAACCTAACTTTGATTGAATAATGGTTTAATATTTTCATAACATACCTGTTTTTCTTATTATTAATTTAATGGCAAAATAATCTTATTAATCTCTATTTAGCTTAAATAGAGTAGTATTAAGTGGTAAAGATGAAAGTATTTGCGTTTGAATTCGAGAGTCATTCCTTGTATTAACAAATAATTAACATGGAAATGAGCGTTTCATCATATAAATAAACTTATCCGCTAAAGTCTTTAAACTTTTTTTTATAATGTGGTTATAAAGCTTCCTTCATTCGTTTTTAAGGTTAAATCATGTCTTCTGTTATTTCATTACCTGTGCCTTTATTGGGATTTTCTGCCTATAGTGGAACAGGTAAAACAACGCTTTTAGAAAAAATTATTCCTTTGTTAGTTGAGCAAGGTTTAAAAGTGGCTTTGGTGAAGCATAGCCATCATGATATTGAAATGGATAAACCAGGAAAAGACAGCTACCGATTACGTAAAGCAGGGGCATCACAGGTTGTGTTAGCGGGAACACATCGTTCTATTTGCTTTCATGAACATAAGCCGCATGATAGTGACCTTAGCGAACAGCTTGCTTTGTTAAATATGCAGGAATTGGATTTAGTGCTGGTGGAAGGATATCGAGATCAGGATTTTCCTAAAATTGAATTGCATCGAAATGAACTAAACAAACCTTTTCTTTATCCGCAAGATAACCAAATTATTGCTTTGATATGTGATTTAACCACTCAGCAGAATATTAATAATGGAGTGATTGAATGTGATTTGCCTTTATTTGATTTCGATGCCTTAAATTTACTCACTGAGTTTATTATAAAGTATGTCGCAGATTATAAATGAGCTAAAGCGCGAGTCAGTGCATGCTGACTGCTTTCTTCTGTTAACTGTTGGCGTGACTTCCCAAGTAAATAATTTTCTTTAAAAGTTGAAAAGAATAATGCTAATAAATCGGCATTTTTTTGCTCACCAATGGAGGCCAATACTAAGCTTGCTACTTCTGCCGTTGCGAGTTGATTCTCTTTAGTCGCTTTTCGAACTAGATACTGAGATAGTTTTTCAGGAGAAAAAGAAAGCACGGGTAAAGTATCTAGATAAGGGCTTTTACGGAACATTTTTTTAGCTTGTGCCCAAGTACCGTCTAATAGAATAAACAAAGGGCGTTTATTACCGACAGAGGTGTCTGGTTGTGCTATCGCAGATTGTGTTAAGACCCTTTCTACCTGAGTATATTCTTCAGGAAATACCACAATAGGTTGCCATTTGGGATCATTAACCAAAGCTAACATACTTTCATTAGGCTCGGTTCTTGACCAAATATAAGCAAACGTATCTGGAATTAAGTCTGCAATTAATCGACCTGTATTGCTCGGTTTTAATATTTCATCGTCGTACATCAACAATAAAAAAGCACTTTGTGTTTTAACCGTTTTTTTAATTGAACAAATACAAAGGTAGGGTAATAACATGCAGTGTTTACAACGTGAAATACTACCACCACGCGCTAGAAATGGACGTGTGCTTTGACTCAGACGGTGATCATATAATTTGTGAACAGCATGGATACGCATTGTTTACTCATTTTATAAATGCTGTTCAAGGATGCTTGAACTTAAAGATTGAATGCTCAATTGATATGGCGCTTATAATAACAAGTTAGGTGCAATTGAGGAAAGTAATGTTTTTAGAAAACATTTTGTTACTTATGTTTTAACGCATTACTTCAAAGACTTTGATATGGTTAAATACAATTTATAAATTAACTTATGCAACGAGAACCTAATGGCTAATAAAAAACGTATTTATATCGCTTATACAGGCGGGACTATTGGGATGAAACCTTCGCAAAATGGTTTTGTGCCTGTTGCTGGTTATTTATCTGAAACCATTAGCAATATGCCCGAATTTTATCATGATGATATGCCTGAGTTTGAGATCCACGAATATGAACCGCTCATTGATTCTGCTGATATTTCCCCTCAAGCTTGGCAAGGCTTGGCTGAAGATATTCAACAAAAATATCAAGACTTTGATGGTTTTATTATTTTGCATGGTACCGATACTATGTCTTACAGTGCTTCTGCACTTTCTTTTATTTTTGAAAGCTTAAGTAAACCAGTGATAATTACTGGTTCACAAATACCACTTTCACAATTACGTTCAGATGCGCGTGCTAACTTATTAAACTCGCTTTATATTGCTGCACATTATCCTATTAATGAAGTCTGTATCTTTTTTAATAATCAATTATTTAGAGGAAATCGAACCACTAAGCAACATGCCGATGGTTTTAGTGCTTTTGTGTCGCCTAATTATCCTATTTTATTAGAAGCGGGCATTGAAATAAAAAATGTAGCAGGCAAAAAACAGAAAACAGTTAATACACGCTTAACCATTGGAAAAATAGAAAAACAGTCTATTGCGATACTTCACCTTTTTCCTGGACTCGATTGGCAAGTGTTAGACAACTTATTAAAAAGCCCATTGCAAGCTTTGGTTTTATTAACCTATGGTGTAGGCAACGCACAGCAAGATCCGCAATTATTAAATACTTTAAAAGAAGCCAGTGAACGCGGGATTTTAATTGTAAATTGCAGCCAATGCTTAAAAGGCAGTGTCAATATGGAAGGCTATGCAACAGGTCATGCGTTGAGTGAAGTCGGTGTGATTAGCGGTTTAGATATGACCACTGAAACTGTGATTGCAAAGCTACATTATTTACTCAGCCAAGATCTAGCGGTGAACGTCATCAAAGAATTATTAACCACTGATTTACGAGGTGAGCTTAGTAAACCTGCATAATGTTTATATTCAATTCTGGAGTGGTGAAATAAGCTGACTTTTTTATTTTATTTCACCGATTCGCTCTACCTTCTTATCTACTTTAAAATGGATAATTATTTATTATCTATATCAGTACAAAAAATAAACAAGTTATACCACACACTTTCTGTATAAAAAACGTACAAAAATAAACTGTGTAGGTTATTCTTCCTCTGTTTAAGCTCAGTAATTCCACTGAGTGCTGGTTTTGCATCGTTCTTATCATAAACGACTAGTCAATCGTTTTATAAAGGAGGTTAGTAAACATGAATTTAGAGGAGCTTGATTTCATTAAAACGTTTCAGCATCTAAATTGCTGCGCGTTTATGAAAGATAAAAACGGTCATTATACTTTTGCCAATGATGCTGCTTGTAAAGCTTTTTCTGTTGAAAGAGAGGCGATCATTGGTCGATCTGATAGCGATCTATTTGTTGTACTCCCCGACCAGCACAACGTCAAAAAAGAAATAAAAGCCCTGCAAGGTAAACTCGTTAGTAGAGTTGAAAAAAAACAAATGAAAGATGGAGAAATTAAACATTATCAAAGTGTTCGCTCGCCTATGTATTCAAAAAATGGGGAAGTAGTGGGTCTGATTGGCATTGAAATCGATATTAGCGATACCATCGACAAATGTAATAGTTTACAAGAGCTTGCATTACGAGATGCGGTCACTGGATTATATAATCGACGCTTTCTAGAGGCGCAATTAACCGCTGAAGTTTCTTTACACCACAGAAAAAAACAACCTCTTTCCCTCATTATGCTAGATATTGATGACTTCAAAACGATTAATGATCAATATGGTCATGAAATTGGAGATGATGCGCTCGTTATTGTTAGTCAACTGATTCAGCAGGCTTTGCGTAGTGAAGATATTTGCTGCCGTTTTGGTGGAGATGAATTTTCTATATTATTGCCTTTTACTGAGCAGCCTAGAGCTTTTTTATTAGCTGAGCGCATTAGAGAGTTAGTTTCTCAACACTTATTTACAGCAAATAATGGGGGGCGTTTTACTGTCAGTATTAGTCTTGGTGTTGGATGTTTATCTGAAAACATGCAATCAGAGGATCTTAAACGCAGTGCGGATCAAGCGCTTTTAATGGCGAAAAAACAACATAAAAATAATTGTTTAGTAAGCTGTAACCTTAAAGGAAAAATAGTGTCTTGTTATCAAGAATGCTCTCCTGCTTTATCTGCTTGTCCATTATTAAAAGAGGTGAACTAAAATCTTATTATTCTGTCTGTAAATAACACTTAAACTCAACAATAGCTTGGTTTTTAAGCGAATCAGTAAAAGCCTAGAGTAATCTTGTTTTAAGTATTTCAAGATGAAAATAATAGGCGTACCATTGATCTATTAATACATGATCCATATATACAAACTATTCGTATTAAGTGTGCATTTGTATTATTCATTTTTATCGATTTATTAAGGACCCCCCATGAACTTTAGTTATGTAAATCCAACAAAAATCCAATTCGGCCAAGGCCAAATTGCAAGCATTAAAGATCTTATCACTCAATCTTCAAAAGTACTGGTTATGTACGGTGGTGGATCAATCAAAAAGAATGGCGTTTATCAGCAATTAAGTGACGCGTTAAGCGGACATCAGTGGATTGAATTTAGCGGCGTAGAGCCAAATCCAACTGCAGAGCAGTTAGAGCAAGCAGTTATTATGTGTAAAACTGAAGACATTGACTTTATTGTTGCCGTTGGCGGTGGTTCAGTGATTGATGGTGCAAAATATGTTGCAGCAGCAGCGTGCTACGAAGGTGATGGTTGGGACATTTTAATTGGCCAACATGCCATTCAAAAAGCCATTCCATTGGGCGCTATTTTAACTTTACCTGCAACGGGATCTGAATCGAACTCAGGTGCCGTGATCACTAAAGCTTCAACAAAAGACAAACTTCCGTTTATGCATCCTTTAGTACAACCTAAATTTGCAGTCATGGATCCTGATGTAATGAAAACATTACCAGAGCGCCAGTTAATTAATGGTTTAGTTGATGCATGGGTACACGTTTGTGAGCAATACTTAACCACTGCTGCAGGTAACATGGTGCAAGATGGTTACGCTGAAACTTTACTGAAAAATCTATTGGCTCTTGGTAAGGATTATGCAAACCGAGATAATGACCAATGGCGTGCAAACTTAATGTGGACTGCAAACCAAGCATTAAATGGTTTAATCGGAGCGGGTGCGGCACAAGATTGGGCAACACATATGATTGGTCATGAATTGACTGCTTTATACCACGTTGATCATGCGCGTTCTTTAGCGATTGTTCAGCCTTCATTGTTACGTAATCAAGCTGCGAATAAAGCGCAAAAATTGAAACAAATGGGAATGAACGTATTTGGACTCGCTGATAGCGAAACATTAGTAGCAGATACGATCAATGCAATCGAAGCCTTCTACGTTAGCTTGAATGTACCAGTGCAATTAACTGAGCACACTAATGCTAAAAGTGAAGCGATTGAAGATATTATCAAGCAACTCGAAAAGCACGGCATGGTTGCTCTAGGTGAGTCACAAGCGATCACACTAGATGTTACACGCGCTATCTTAGAAGAAGCTGTCGCTTAACTTTGAGTGATATAGTTGGCTCAATAGTAAGTAGATAAATTTATTTTTGTCATTATTTTAAAACCTCATTAGCCTAGCTGATGAGGTTTTTTTTCATCTATTATTTGCTTGAATATACTTACTTGGTTATTAATACCAATCATAGTAAGTAACTGATCTATTTTACTTGTTAAAATAACTTATTTTTTTGTTGTTCAACTTACGCCTCAAACTAAGCTATTTTTCCAGCGCAAAATTTAGAGCAGTTATTTAATACAATTGGTATAAGGCTGTCAGTTAAAGTAAGCGGCAAAAAAAGGATATAAAAGCTTCGATCTTGCCGCTTTTTATATTAGCTTTGCCACATTGTGTTTCTATTAAGTTATTGTTTTTTAATTGGTTATTTGATGATCTTTAGTTGGCATCGTAATTGCTTTTAACTTGTTATCTATAACTTGTCAGTATGAATTGTTTTATCTGGCACATAAACCAAGGAATATCATTATGATTAAAAGTGAAATGGCAGTAAATGCGCAAGCAAGTGCAGAAACCAATCAATTTGTTTTAAATAGTTTAGGTCTTGAAGAGCACGAAGGTCATATTCAATATATGGTTATTAAAAGTAAATTCTCTCAAGAAGAGATTTATTGTGCGATAGCTGGCGGTCAAGTGACTGATACTGATATCAACCTAACACCGGTTGGCACTGGTGCTTATGAAGCGCTTTGTTCTATTCCTGGTGATGAAGTCGCAATGTATGCATTAAGCGAAGATGATGACGTGATGGCTGAACAAATCCCAAGTATCATTGCACAGCACAAAACAGGTAGCCGACTTTGTTTTGTAAGCGACAATCTTGTTGAACGTCAAACGCAAATTTTAAATGCTTTTGCATTAGATAACGCTGCATAATAAGCAGCGTCATTCTTTGCTCCATAGCAATTCCTAACAATAGGGCTTAGTAAATTAGAGTGAAGCGAAGTGCTATACCACATAGCGTACCAGCTAACAGAGTGGAAACATAAAGCATAAACAAAAGTCATTGCTATAACAGCATCAAACTGTGATGCTGTTTAGTTTAAATTTCCTTAATCTTCAACCTTGTTGTATCTCGTTTATTTGATAGCAACAAATTAACTTAAACTTCATTCTTTTCATTGTGTAAGTCCATTTATAGCTCACAGACACGATGAAAAGTGCATGCAAAATAAAAGTTTGAGTCTATAGTTGTATTTCATCCTAGTAAAAAAACATTAATATCAGCAATATGTAAAACTTTTTATGGCTAAATTGATATTTTTTTACTTATGATTTTTTACACGAACGTGTACTGTTATCTCTCTCTATTTTGTAATGGGCAATAGATCTATCATGAAATCAAAATTTTCAATAAAAAGTAAGCTTATTAGTGGCTTCGGTTTAATTCTTTTTGGTGTTTTATGGACGGGTGCTGAAAGTATTACCACCATGTATAGCCTTTCTGGATTTACTGAGAAAATGTACAAGCATTCGCTTACTGCTATGCAAGGCTCATTGCAAGCTAACAATGCTATCATCAAAATTGATCGCAGCATGAAAGAAATGGAATTAGCTGAAGGTAATGCCGCAATAAAGAAAACGGAAACGGATATTGACCTTTACAGTGGTGAAGTTTCAACGCAGTTAAATATTGTCAAAGACGCTATTTTAGGCGATCAAGGTGAAGTTTTAATTACCGATACAATTAAATCTTATCAAAGTTGGGGAGCAACTCGTAAGAGTATTGCTAAGTTGATGGCGTCAGGCGAACAGAATGATGCCATCACTAAAGCGAAAGCTGCCGAAGTTTCACAACTGAAAGCACTATCACAACAAATGTCTGCATTAACAGAATACGCTTCTGAGTCAGCGAAAGGTTTTCATGATCAAGCTAAAGCGACTTATCACTATGTATTGATTTGGATAATCAGTACTATTTTTGTGCTTTTTGTTCTTTGCATTACCATTGCTTACTTCTTAATTAAACATATTACTCAACCGCTTAATGGCTTACAGAAAACAATTAACCATATTGAATCGCATTCAGATTTAACGCATAAAACACAAATACATCGGCAAGATGAATTTGGTTCAATTAGTATGTTGTTTAATTCCATGATTGAAAGTTTCAATCGAGCCATCGGTAAAGTAGCCGATTCATCTGTTGAAGTGTCAAAAGCTGCGGAGCATACCGCTAAAATTAACGTTGCGGCTCGCGATAGTATTGCTTCGCAAAATGATCAGTTACATCAATTAGCCGCATCAATTGAAGAAATGTCAGCTTCAATTGCAGAGGTTGCAGGTAATACAACATTAGCCGCAGAGTCTGCTGATAATGCAAGAAAAGAAACCTTATTAGGCGCAGATCTTGTGCTTAAAACATCACAAAAAGTGAATGATGTTAACCAAGAATTCTCTGGTGTAAGAGATAGTGTTAAACAGCTTGAAGAAAAAGGGCAAGAAGTCACAGCCGTATTAGATGTGATTAAAAGTATCGCCGATCAAACTAACTTACTCGCTCTGAACGCGGCAATCGAAGCCGCTCGTGCCGGTGAGCAGGGGAGAGGCTTTGCCGTTGTAGCTGATGAAGTTCGTACGCTGGCTTTACGCACGCAAGATTCAACATCTGAAATTGAGAAAATGTTAGGGTTGTTCTCTACTGAAATCGAGCGCGCAGTTAGTGCAACCGATAGTGGGCAAGAAAAAGTCGCTGAATGTGTAGAGCAAGCCAAACAAGCAACGGAATCATTAACTAACATTACTAATGCTGTTGAAACCATTCTTGAAATGTCTCAACAAATCGCAAGTGCAGCAGAACAACAAAGCGAAGTTACAGGCGAAGTAAGTGTTTACATTACCACTATTTCAGAAGCGTCTAGCGAAACATTAAATAACGTTAATGAATCTAATACAGCCATGGCTCAGCAGAGTAAAATGGCCGATGAATTAAAAGGATTAGCAAGCAAGTTTATCCACAGCTAGAGTGTTATCAATGAATCATACTGCTAACCAGAGTCTTTTTAACAAAAGGCTCTGGTTATCTTTTTAATATTTTAACTCTCCAACCCCGAACATGTAAAAACTCTGCATATGCTTTATCATACCTTCACCATTCTAAAATCAGCTTAGACTATGAATATTATCCATTGCGCTCATTCCTTGACTGTGATTAAGCTTCTGAGGAATTAATGAAATACCTTGTTATTGCTTTATTAATGCTTTCGCCATTTGCTCATGCAGAAAAAATTGCTGCTTTTACTTCAGATGGTTGCAGTGCTTTTCCTGATGGAACTCTCCAAGAAAATGATTTATGGCTTGCTTGCTGCACAAGCCATGATATCGCCTACTGGCAAGGTGGAACATCAAGGCAAAGATTAGCTGCAGATAATCAACTAAAACAGTGTGTTGCTGCTGTTGGTAAACCGAACATTGCCGCGCTTATGTTAAAAGGTGTTCGAATTGGAGGTTCCCCCTATATCCCTACTTCTTTCCGATGGGGTTATGGATGGGATTTCTTTCGAGGATATCAAGCATTAACGGTTGATGAAAAAGAGCAAATTAAAGCAATGGGAATAAAATTAAACAAAGAAATTCAGAGTGAAGAATAGGGCAACTTTATTACCTTAAAAAAAACGCTAGCGACTATGCTAGCGTTTTTACAAGATTTTACATAAATAATGTAAAAGCTTATTTCATTTCAGTAATAAATTTTTCGCTTGAACGGCGTACTTTTTTCAAGTCTTTTAACCAATCACCTTCTTCAGCACGGTAGCCTAATGGCAATAGGATAACAGAACGTAAACCACGTTCTTTTAAGCCTAAGATCTCATCCACTTTTTCAGGATCAAATCCTTCCATTGGCGTACAGTCAACGCCTTCTTCAGCTGCAGCGATTAATGCTGTACCTAAACCAATATAAGCTTGGCGAGCGGCATGTTGGTAATTAACTTCAGCATCACGAGGTGGGTAAGTGCTTAAAATCATTTGGCGGTAATCTTCCCAACCCTGGTTTTTAAAGCCACGTTCATCATTAACAAGATCGAACATTTCATTAATACGATCTTCAGTATAATTATCCCATGCAGCAAATACTAATAGATGTGAGCCATCTGTAATTTGCGCTTGGTTCCATGCATGAGGAACAATTTGCTCACGTAATTCATTATTTGTTACAACAAAAACTTCGTAAGGTTGTAAGCCACTAGATGTTGCAGTAAGACGAGTCGCTTCTAGAATACGGTCTAATTTATCTTGTTCAACAGTTTTAGTTGGATCCATTTTTTTGGTCGCATAGCGCCAGTTTAATTTATCTATCAAAGTGGACATTTAAATTTCCTTAAAGGGAGGGGGTTTCTATAATATGGTGTTATTTCGAGGTTATTCAAGTGCTTGTTTTGATTTTATATTCATGGTTTAGTGAGAATAGATATTTATGACCCTGTAAATAATTCTGTGTAATTACCATTTTTACAGATGTTTTTTCAAGCGGTCTTCAAACTCTATTATAAACCGATTCATGGCAGCTCTCCAACTATGGATCGGTTTTGACCATTT
>NZ_SNUB01000020.1 GCF_004378355.1 Psychromonas algicola | reverse complement strand
TTGCTAAGTCGATACTAATTACGCTACATTTCATGTTGGTCACTCCATATTTAGATTGATTTGCTGAATACTTATCTATCTTGGCACATTGCGATGCCGTTTTGGAGTGACCATCTCAGCATCCAAACATTGATTTCAATATAATCAAGTCATTAGCAATTAAACCAATATTCGATGTGGTTACGATAATTCTTTCATCTGGATTTCCAAAAAGTAATAGATTTGGGCTGCCAATATTTTATTAATTTACTATTTATCCCTGTTATTAAGGTTAGATCGCATAATGAAAATTGAACTTAAACAAGCCAATAAAACTGATATTGATTTTGCCTTTGAAGCAAAGAAGCAAGCGATGGGGCCACACATAGAATCTAAGTGGGGATGGGATGAAAATTTTCAACGCTTATTGCATGAACAAAGGTTTAGTGAGAAACCTTGGTTTATTATTTTAGTTAATGGAGAAGCAATAGGTACAGTTTCTATTCACGATGTTGGCAAGCACACAAGATTTGGTGAGTTTTATTTGTTGATAAAATTTCAGCGTAAAGGAATTGGTACAAAAGTATTACAGAAATTCTTGAGTGAATGTGATGCCGACTCAAAGAAAGTAACGCTTGAATATTTAAAATGGAATCCCGTAGGTTCTTTGTATAAGCGAAATGGATTTGAAGTTACAAGCGAAAATGAAATCCATTATTTTATGACGAGAGTACCCATTCCACTCTAACAAGTGACTATGGTGTTACGTGAAGATACGAGACATCCATCGACTGTTTACCGTCAATTACTTATAAATAATAAACTCTGCAACTTAGTAAAAAGTATGAGGAAAATAATGGAAGCCTTAAGTAAAGAAATGGGCGTGGTTTACTTATTAGATAAACCCTATAAAGATGAATCTATAGATTCTATCGACCTTGAATCGTTGTTGACTCCCAAACCTAAAGGCGTTGTGTTAAAACAAAAGGAAGGCTATTACAACGTGGGGTGGAGTAATCAACTCCATCGTATTATCTCCAAGAAAGCAATCTCCGCAGATGAGGTAGCTCGATTTAAAGCAATATCAAAAGCTGACTTGTTATTAGATGTAAACTGGATGCTTTGTGGCCACCAACCTGCCTATGCCATTGAGCTATTCAGCGATGACTTGCTCTATTTTAAAACCTCTTTTTGCTTTGATTGTGATACTTGGATCAATGAAGTGCAAGGGGAGTTCATTCGTTTACATTTGAACAATACAAAATTACTCGATTGGCTTAACTCAGTAATACCTTTGCCAAAATAAGAACTTACTAACATCAACTAATTGATTATTAAGTTGATACTGACTCGCTATTCGTTTTACCTATGTTTTAATTTAGTGAGCTAGCGTTCTAATCAAAATCAACATAATCCGAACCAATAAGGATATTTATGAATTCTCAAAAAGTTGCGATTATTACAGGGGCTGGGCGTGGTATCGGCGCAGCTACTGCGTTGTTATTTGGTCGTAAAGGGGATGCCGTTTGTATTAACTATAAATCCGACGTTGAATCTGCAAGCAAACTTGCTGAAACCATCATCGCTGCTGGTGGAAGATGTATTACAGTACAAGCTGATGTTTCTCGTGAAGATGAGGTGGTACGACTATTTTCAACCGTTGATGAGGTATTAGGTTCGGTATCTGTTTTGGTTAATAATGCTGGTATTTTGAAAACTCAATCGCGCTTAGAAGATATGACGGCCGAGAGAATCAATTTAATACTCACTCAGAACGTCACTAGCTACTTTTTATGTTGTCGAGAAGCGGTAAAACGCATGTCTACTCGTCACGGTGGTGTTGGCGGTGCGATTGTTAATGTGTCTTCTGGAGCAGCTCGCTCTGGTTCTCCAAACGAATATATTGATTATGCCGCATCAAAAGGCGCTGTTGATACGCTTACTAAAGGTTTGTCTTTAGAAGTGGCTAGTGAAGGCATTCGTGTTAATTGCGTACGTCCAGGGTTAATTCATACTGATATACACGCTGATGGCGGTGAGCCTGAGCGTATACAACGATTAAAAAATAATATCCCTGTCAAAAGAGGCGGCCAAGCTGAAGAAGTGGCAGAAGCCATTTATTGGTTAGCTTCAGAGAAATCGTCTTATTCCACAGGCACTTACTTAGATGTTACTGGTGGTTTGTAATAGAGGGCATCAACTGTTAGCCAGCTTTGTTAACCTATTAACGGCAGATTATTTCATTTGTGATATTGATTCAGATAATAAGCAGTCTACTCATGCTGCATGGACAAGTTATTTTTAGCCAAGAGATTTTTGTTAATATTTAGGCTTGTTGCGGCTTAATCCGATTACTTTCTATCGTGTTGATTAAGTTAGTTGCAGATCCTACTTAATCTGGTCAATCTATTTCATTACAACGACTTAAATTGGATTTAAGTATTTAATATCATCTAAATGTAAGCTATTCTCATTTGCGATTTTGATTAAGTAAATCAAAAGCACAGTTTATTATTAATGTTTTTGAAGGGAAGGGAATGAAAAAGAATCTATTGTTACTATTTATTGGATGTTGCTTGCCACAATTTGTTTGGGCACATGACTTAAATGCCGGCGGAGGCTTTATGTCAGGCTTTAGTCATCCAGTACTTGGCTTGGATCATTTATTGGCGATGATCAGTGTGGGGATTCTAAGTGCGCAAATGGGCGGGCGAGCGATTTGGAGTGTGCCATCGGTATTTGTTGGTGTGATGTTAATTGGTGGTGTGCTTGGTATGCAAGGCTTCCCATTAATATCTGTCGAGTTAGGCATCGCCTTTTCTGTTTTTGCATTAGGTCTCGCATTGGTTGCTGAAAAGAAAGCGCCACCGATGTTAGCTATGTTATTTGTAGGCATCTTTGCCATTTTTCATGGCCATGCACATGGCACAGAAATGCCATATTTAGCTGAACCTATCTTATATGCGCTAGGTTTCTTTGTCGGTACAGCAAGCCTCCATATTGCCGGTGTCTTGATTGGGGTGTTTGCCAATAAAACAAGTTTTGGCGAACAACTATTACGTTATATCGGTGCAGGTATTGCTGGCATTGGCCTTTATCTTTTGATTCTATGATTATGGGGGTAATTGGTAATAATACCAATCACGATAAATAGGTTATCTATTTTACTGGCTAAAACAGCCCACTTCTTCGTTATACTTTTATTTTGTAGATGTCGTAAAGGGAACCGCCATTAAAGTATTCAAGTGCTTTGCTTAATACTACCGATAGAGGGTTAACCAAGTTAAGCTCTCTAAAGGTGTCAATTTATGCCTTGAATTGAACTGTTTTTTCTTCGTAAAATTTAGATAACATATTTAACGCAAACGGTATAAATCGCCTCTGTAAAAGTACAATGATTTATTCTGAGGCGAAAATATTATTTTATTCCTAATTTAATCTTCTAGCTTAATTTGTTATTTAGGTTGCTATTAATACTCTAACTTTTTTAGTATTTTTTGTAAGCATAATGCTTTATCAGTGACCCACAAAGCATAGCTAATAGGGATGATTTCAATACCTGCACGTTTAAATATTTTGTAAGTGTTAAGCTCAAAGAAATCACCCCAAGGTCCTGGGAAGCCAATTAAGTCGATAGCTAAATAGTTATTATGTCGGCAAAGAATGTCTATTTCCGTTCCTGCAATGGCGTATCCTGACCATGTTTCTATATTATGTTTATGTAGCTCTTGCATAACATCAGCTTGGAATTCATCTATTTTTTTTGCTGTTATATGGTGTGCTTTAAATTCATTTATTGAATTGATATATTTTTTGAGCAGGTTTTGTGAGGGTAAGGCATTTTCATCGAATGATATAAACAAGTGTTGTTTTTGTCTCGCTCTCGTAATAGCCACATTAAAAACATCTTCCTTATTAAGATAAACCGCTGCTCGAGCTGAATTATTATCGATGGAAAATGAAATGAACATGATATCCCGTTCTTCTCCTTGAAAACCAAATGGTGTCGCAGAGCGAATTTTATATTTGATTATTTCAGTTTCACTAAAGTTTTCTTCAATTTCTTTCGCTATATTTTCTGCTTGTTTTCTAAATGGAGAAATAACTCCCATGCTGTGAACAATACCGGTTTTAATGCTTTTATTAATGTGTTCTTTAATAGAGGCGATAACCTCTTTTGTTTCTAAACGATTAACACCAGATCTATCTCTTGTACCATTCACCCTATTAAGATGTAAATGACCACTACTTGTACAAGGCTTATGTTGCATTATCTTTAATTTATTTTGGTAAAATTGCTGATTACTAAAGTGGATTAATTCAGGTTTACTTCTAAAATGTTCGTCTAAGAAAGCCACTTGTTGTTGGCTATGTAGCGAGTTTAAGGCTAATTCTAAAATAGAATGATCTCGATAACTCACCACGCCCTTAGTGTGAGGTGTTAGTTTATTGTTGACACGTAACTGATCTTCTTTTGTTTTTGCTAAAAATGAGTAGTGTTTTAACTGTTTGGTATCACCAACTATCATGGCTCTTTTCGCGCGATAAAGGGCAGGCAAAGTGCTACTAATATTACATTGTGTTGCTTCATCAATGATCACAAGGTCAAACATCTCGGCGTTAAGCGGTAAAACGCGATGTAACATACTAATATTAACTAGCCAAATCGGGAATGCTGAAAGTAATGTGTCATATTCAATGTCATTAAAAAACTCAAATTGACTCTTAGAAGTTCGGCTGCGCACTGCTTTACTAAAAGCAACTAATGACCTCCAATGATTATCTATTAAATTTCTTAAATTTTTATTTTTTAATGTATTTAAATAGTGGCTTGCGAGTTGTTCTCTTTTTATTTGTTGCTCATTAATTTCATCTAAATTGAGCCATTGTTTTTTTAGTCTTTTTATACTGTTTATTACAAACAACAAGTAGGTTCTTTTTAACCAGTTTGCTTCTTTTTGCTCAAGATTTCTTAAAACTTTTCCTCGCTTTATTGCTTTGCTGCAAAAGCGAGTAAAGTTTTTTTCTAATTTATTTAGTGCGTTGCTAGTACTGTTCAATTCATCTTCGAGGGACTTAATGTCTTCATTAAATTCTTCGTTATAATAACCTCCTAATAAGCTATCAAGATAATTTTTAAATTTTTTGATAAACCTTCTTTGACTGGCTCTAATTGATATATCACTTAATCCGAAATTATCGTCAAGTTTTTCGGCTATCACATCTAAGGCTGGATCGTTATTTGCGACAATTAATACCGATTCTCCTCGTGCCATATGTTCAGCGGCAATTGCAGCAATGGTATAACTTTTTCCTGTTCCGGGTGGTCCTGAAGTACAGCCTAATTGATAATTAGCAGCAATGGATAATATTTTTTTTTGTGGTGACGAAAGTAAACCCGGTAAATAATTATATTTTAGGTTTTTGTGGCTTTCAGATGCCGTTACATCTGTAAATAATGTCGTTAGTGGTGCTGATGTTTGTTTAGATGAAATAATGCTTTCTAATTCATGCAGTACGCCTCGACTACTTTTAGAACGTTCGACAAAAACAAGCATTGAAACGGGTAATAGACTTGGTTTTTTTCTTTGTAATGCCTTTTTAATTTCATTGTCTCCTAGCAAACGAGGGAAGTCTAATAGGCTTAAACAATCTAATTCTAAAGGGCTATTTTTAAGTAATGAAGTCCAGTAAGAAGGTAAACTAATTGCAGTGCTTGCATTTATTTCTGTTGTATTTTCTGGCATTAGCAATTGAAGTAAAGGCTCATAAGGTTCTGGGGCTTGATTGTTGATTGAAAAGTAATACTCTTCCTCTGTTTTTTCTATGAAAGCTTCGTTAAATAGTAAAGGAGAAATGATTGGTTTTACTTCACCCTGAACCTCTAGTTTGCCAACTAATAAGTAACGAACGTATAATAGAACCTTCTCTCGTTGGTAAATTTCCACTCGCTTGATCATTTGTTCTGCAAATGTTTTTGGTATAGGGAAGCGAGGCAGAAAACCTGTCCCTAATTCATCGCTTCCTTCTAAAACTAAACGATCTTCTTTTTTAAGTTTGTTTAAATTCCATAAATTAAAATCAGAGCTGTCTTCTTTATAACAGTCTCGGTAATAAGAAAGTGTGTTTTTTATGCTTGTCATTTTATATTAATCCATGGAATATAACGAAATACGCTTACTACTTTATCATAAGTTATTTTTTAGTTTATATGAGAATAAAAAATATCTTTTATTAATAACAACTTGAATGTATTGGAGATAACAATGGAATGGCCAAGTATTAAAGACTGTTACGCTGCCATGTCTGCATTTTCAGAATATTATATGGAAGGCGAACAACTAGAAGAGTGGCGTTCAATTATTGAAACTGGATTAAATGAAGAGCGCTTTCCTCCAGGGAAAGGATTTCTATATGAAATTGAAAAGGTGATGAAAACCTCTTCTAAGCCAGAAATACAAGATAGAAAAAACCTACATGAAATAATTTGTATGGTTTGCATTTAGAAAGGTCATGAGTTGTAAGACTTTGTTTAGCTTTTACTGATAAACCCATTAAAAATATTAGGCGATTTTTTATGAAACCAGAAGAATCATTATATGTAACCGATTTAGATGGTACTTTATTAAAAGATGATCAAACTCTTTCCAAGGAAACGATTTCTTTTCTTACCAATGCAATAGAAAATGGCTTAAATTTTACCTATGCCACTGCTCGCTCCATCGCTTCTAGTGCTTTTGTTTTAGAATCGTTACAACTTAAATTACCTGTTATTTTATATAATGGTGCGCAGATATATTGTCCTAAAAAGCAATCTTATATACATACTTCTTATATGGATTCAGATTCATATTTAATGCAGTTACAATCATTATTAAACGATGGCCTAGACCCAATTGTTCATTGTTTAGATGAAAATGATAATTTAAATGTTTACTTCAAATCGGTTGCTAATGAAAGTACTAAGCAGTGGATTAACTCCCGTCTTAAAAATGGAGATAAACGATTTCGAGTTACTCATGATTTCTCAGAGATTGATAGCTATAAAGTAATTGAGCTAATGGTCGTTGGTTATTATGAACAACTTGTTGAGTATAAGACGGCTTTAGAGCAGGATTCTAGTATTTCATTTGTGCTCGGAGAGGATGTTTATTGTAGAGGCTATTATTGGCTTGAATTGAGTCATGCAAATGCTAATAAAGGTTTTGCGGTTGAAAAACTAAGAAAGTATTTATTAAAAGAGGGTATCGTTTTAAAGAATATTATCTCTTTTGGTGATAACCATAATGATATTCCGATGTTTAAACAGTCAACCAAATCCTGTGCTGTTAATAATGCAAAAGCGTCTGTAAAAGACATAGCAGATAGTGTTATTAAAAGTAATAATGAAGATGCTGTTATTGGTTACTTAAAAGAAAATGTAATGGCTAATTAATGTAAAATTTAATAGGTAATTTAGTGAATAAAAAATGCTTTGTTGATCCTTCTATAACCTTATCTGATAAAGATATTCTCTTTCTAAATAATTTGAATTTAGAGGTTGTCAACTATGATAAAAATGAGTGTGATCATCGCGAGATAAATTGTTTTTTATTACATAGTCAATGTGCAGATAAACAACTATTACAAATGGAAAACTGCAAATATATTGGTATTAGAGCGCACAATACAGACTACGTAAATAAACAAATAACTGAACAACAAGGCATTAAAATTCAAGGCTTAAAAAAACAACATAGTATTAATGCCGTCGCAGAGCATGCATTTTCATTAATTTTTGCCCTAACTAAAAACTTAATTAATACACACCAGAATGTGGTTGAAGGTGAGTGGCGAAATGGCTTGTCATTAAATTACGAACTTAATAACAAAAAGCTAGGTTTGATTGGTTATGGCCAAATTGGACGTAAAGTTGCTGAGTTAGGGAAAGCCTTTGGTATGGAAATATTGATTGCTGGAAAGAAGGGGAGTGATCAAGTTGATGAAATTAATTTAGAGCAAGTCTTAAAGGAAGCTGACATCATTTCTTTGCATTTATCGAGTAAACAAGAGAATTATAATTATATTGGCCACGAACAGCTTGCGTTAATGAAAGATAATTCAATTTTAATTAATACTGCTCGAGGCTCCGTTTTAGATTACAACGCTTTAGATGGTTACCTTAAACAAGGTAAATTTCTCGGAGTAGGTTTGGATGTGTTTGATAAAGAGCCTTTGTTAAAATCTCCACTAACAAATTATAGCAATGTCATTTTAACGCCTCACTCTGCTTATATGACTAATGAAACGTTAGATGAAATGAACAATGAGCTTTTAGAAAATTTAAAGATATTTTTAAAATGATTAGCTGTTATTAATTATGAAATAGGGAGAAGAAGGCTTGATCTAGTTACTCGAGGGTAAACGTAATGAAAGTTTAAAAAAGTAAACATTTAAATTATTGATGTGCTCTCTTTGAAACTTTCCTATACTCTGTATGCCTGTGTTTTTATAACAAATATTTAACTATTTCAAAAATGTTTAGTTTCCTAGTAAGCTGATTGCATTTTTATTAATAACGCCAATGTTGCTTTTAATAAGCAAAACCAATAATTTTAAGTAAAGCTGAATTAATCCATTTAAAAGAGAGTTTCCATGAAAAAAAATACTAAAACAACAATTGCATCAATTGCCTTGATCGCGCTATTAACGGGTTGTGAAGCGACGCAACGTCAAAATGCAACAACCGGTGAAACTGAAACAAACTCTGCGACTAAAGGGGCTCTAATTGGTGCGCTTTCCGGTGCAGTAGTTGGTCTTGCTGCAGGTAAAAATGCAAAAGAACGTAAAAAATATGCACTAGGTGGACTTGTTGGTGGTGGTGTAATTGGTGGCGGAGCGGGTTATTACCTAGATCAACAAGAAGCGGCTTTACGTGAAGAGTTAACTAATTCTGGCGTGCAAGTTAAACGTGTTAGTGAAACTGAGTTACAACTTATTATGGAAAATGGTATCGGCTTTGGATCTGGTTCATCTAATCTATCTTCAAGTATCTTTTCTACATTGAATGGTGTGGCTGTAATATTAGACGAATACCCAGATTCAAAATTAATTATTACAGGTCACACAGACAGCTCTGGTAGTGATGCAACAAATCAAAAGTTATCTGAGCGACGTGCAAGCTCTGTTGGTCGTTACTTAATTAATCAAAAAGTTGATTCAGCTCGTATTACAACACAAGGTGTGGGTGAAAGAAGTCCAATTTGTACTAACAGTACTGCACAAGGTCGAGAATGTAACCGTCGTGTTGAAATTAGCATTCAACCTACTAGTTAGTCGTTAGTTAAATTTTAATTAAATGAAAAAAGGGCAGGTAAACTCAATGTTTACCTGCCTTTTTTTTTAATATTAATTTCCCCAGCTATAAATCTGCCATTGACTGTGTTGTTTTGCTTGCTCCATTAGCTGTACGCATGGGTTGATCAAATAAGTATGATCAGCGTAAAGGCATAAAGGAAGATCATTGATTGAGTCAGTGTAAAAATGAATCTCATCAAAACTAATTTCGTTATCAGCGACCCAACTTTTTAAACGTTGAATTTTACCTTCACGGTAACTTGGTACACCTGATACTTTGTTAGAGTAACAACCATTTTCCATTAACAAATCAATACCGATTGCGTGTTCGATCCCCAATTTTTGAGCTACTTTTTTGACGATAAAGGTGACCGTCGCTGAAATGATTAATAGGGGCGTTTTATCTGCTTTCAGCTGGCTAATTAAGGTTAATGCTTCTGGGAATACAAGAGGCATAACGTCAGTGTTAACGAACTCGTCGACTAAACTATCAATTTCGCTTGCTGGGATGCTTGTGATGGGCGCTAAGGTGAATGCTAGATAATCTTCCATATCCATTTCACCTTTTGCATACAACGCCATCATTTCACGATCTTTAGCTAAAAAATCAGGGGAGTTAACTATGCCTTTGTTAACGATAAAGGCATTCCACAACATAGCACAATCACCATTTACTAAGGTTTCATCCATATCAAATACATAAAGTGCTTGCGGCATATTAAACTCCTACTGGTTGAATTTCATTTAAATTAAATAATAGTTCTATCGCGCTACCTTTGGGCATGAGTCGTTCAGAAGAGCGGTTTAATAAATCAACGGTTAATTCTTCATTTTCTACTTTTAAATTGTAGCGGATAACATTACCTAACAATTGATGCGAAACAACGGTTGCAGATTTTGGCGATGAGATATGATCTGCATATTGTCGACCTGATTCTTTGATGTAAATAGATTCGGGACGTATCGCGACTTTACTTGTGGTTTCGATATCAAACCAATGCTTAGCGGTTTCTGCTGCAATCAGGTTGTAATGCCCCATAAAGCCTGCCACAAATTCATTCGCTGGTTTGGTGTAGATATCTTCTGGATTACCTTGCTGAATAATTTCACCTTGATTCATTAAGAAGATTCTATCTGACATCAACATCGCTTCTTCCTGATCATGTGTTACAAAGATCGTGGTCAGATTTAATTCTTTCTGAATATCTAAAATTTGTTGTCTTAAATTTTTACGAATTTTAGCATCAAGCGCTGAGAGTGGTTCATCAAGTAGCAGAATTCTTGGCTTTACAATTAGCGCTCTTGCTAGTGCTACACGTTGACGTTGGCCACCAGAAAGCTCATGCGGATAAAACTTTTCTTTTCCATCAAGCTCTACAAGATCAAGCATATTTTGTATGTCTTGTTGTGCTTCTTTTTTACTGATGCCTTTCATTTTTAATCCAAAGGCTACGTTATCTTCTACCGTCATATTAGGAAATAATGCATAAGACTGAAACACCATGCCTATTTCACGGTTTTGAGGTTGTGTATGGGTAATATCAACACCATCAACCCATATTTCACCTTTATTGGCTTTATCAAGACCCGCTAAGGTGCGAAGTAGTGTGGATTTACCACAACCACTCGGACCTAATAATGTGACGAATTCACCTTGTTCAATAGTAAAATCAATATCTTCAAATACAGTGACATCACCAAAACGTTTACTCAGTTTATTTATTGTTACGTAACTCATAGATTATTTCCTCTGGTCAAACGACTCGCCAACCAAGTACACAAAAAGATGAAAGCAAAGTAGGTCATCACTAAAGCCGATGTGAAATGACCGCTAGTTTGGCGCATGTTATAAAGATAAATTTGTAATGTTTCATAGCGAGTACCAACAAGAATATTGGCAAACACAAATTCTCCGAGCAGGAAGGAGAAGGATAAGAATAAAGAAGCAAGTAAGCCTTTTTTTAAGTTCGGTAGAATGATTAATAAAAATGCTTTGGTGGTGCTTGCTCCTAAAAGATGAGCGGCATCGATCAAATCCTTCAAATTAATGGCGGTAAAACTATTGGCAATCGCTCGATACATAAAAGGTAATGCGATAGTGAAATAGGTGCCAACTAATATCCATGGCGTACCAATGAGTTGAAATGTACTGTCTGCATATAATTGTAATAACCCCACAGAAGACACCACAGGTGGTACTGCAAAGGGTAATAAAATTAACAGGTTCATGACTTTGTCGAGTTTAGGGTAATAATAAAACACCACAAAAATCATAGGCAACACAAGTACGGTTGCTAACAATAATGAAGCAATACAAATAAACAGTGAACGACCAAACGCATCAATAAAACGTGGATCAGTCAATAAGGCGCCGTACCATTTAAGTGAAAAACCATCGGGTAAAATAGTGGCTCCCCAACTCGATGATAATGAATAAATAAAGGTCGCTAATATAGGGATTAACAATAAGGTGCTAATACCGTAAACAATGCCTTTATGAAGAAATAATTTATTATTTTCCATGGTAACTCCGTGCAATTAACCATTGGTTGATAGCGGTAATAAAAGCAAGTAATAGCATTAATAGCACTGAAATAGCCGCTGCTAGGTTAGGCTCTAAGAAAAGGTCACCCGAGACCAAACTGGCAATTCTAATGGTGACCATGTTGTAGTTACCTGAAGTTAATGCGTAAACACTTGCATAAGCACCGATTGCATTAGCAAACAAAATAATAAAGGTGCCAAGCAAAGCGGGAGAAAGGATAGGAAAACCTATTTTAACCCAATATTGAAACGGGCTTGCTCCTAATAATGCAGCTGCTTCGTAAGCATCTTTTTTGAGGGCGTCAAAGGCGGGATAAAGTAATAAAGCGCCTAATGGAATTTGAAAGTAAATATATAGAGTGAGTAATCCCCAGCTGCTATATAAATTAAAGTCTTCAATGAGTCCCCATTTTTGTAATAGCAAAGTCACTGCGCCATTGGTGCCTAAAATAATAATAAAGGCAAAGGCTAAAGGCACGCCTGCAAAGTTACTACTCATATTAGTAAAAGCGATCATTGCTTCTTTAATACGGCTATTTAGGTGGCGTAATGATGAAACCAATAGGCCTGCGAGTATTAATCCTACTAAGCTTGACCAAAAGCTGATCCATAAACTGTTATGGAAACTTTGTAAGATAAAAGCAGAGTCGAATATTTCTTGATAGTTTTCTATTGACCATTCTTCTTCGTAAATAAAACTATTAATAAATACCCAAACCATTGGAGCGATTTGAAATAGATAGAAAAAAAGCGCAAATGGGATAAGCCATAATGCGGGTTTATAAGTTGCTAATGTAGAGAGTAAACTTTGTTTGGTAATATTTTCTTGTTCTTGTTTGATTACCTTTGTATTCATTTTAAACACTCCTTAATAAAGGGTTTTGAGTGTTCTAACCCAAGTAGCTCACAGACCATGCCGCAAAGTTCTGTTTGTTTTATGGCATTGGCTTGATGGCTGAAACGATCGCCTATTAAATAAAGCGGCACTTCGCGTTCTTCTTTAAGGGTACCTCCATGCGATTTATCATTATTCATACCATGGTCACTGGTAATTAATATTTGATATCCGAGATTGATCCACTGCGGTAAAAAGTCCGAGAGGATAATATCGACATGGCGCGCTGAATTACGATATTCAGCTGAATCTAATCCATACTTATGTCCTGCATCATCAACATTCATTGGATGAATCAATAAGAAGTCTGGATCGTATTCTTTTCTTAAATATTCCCCATCAAGGAATAGCGCTTGATCGGGATAATGATCCCAGTGATAAAACACACCATGTTGAATATTTAACTCTGGGTTATTGGTATGTCGATCTCTCTGCGCATCATATGGAGAGGTGTTATATAACTCACTAACCCAATGATAGGCGGCAGCGGCGGTTTTTTTACCTTGTGTTTTAGCCAAGCTAAATATGGATTCGTAATGTGAATTTCGCGTCACATGGTTGTGGACAATGCCACTTTTGACAGGAGAGGTGCCAGTTAATATACATTCGTATAAAGGGCGTGATAGCGAAGGTAATTCGCTATACAAAGAGTATTGACTTGCCATCTTGTGCTCAATTAATCCATTTAAGTAGCCCATACAATCTTGGGCTACTTTTAGATTCAAGCCATCAAGAACAACAAGGATCACCTTATTATTCATAGTTAGCCTCAATTATTGTTGGTGGATTAGTACACTTTCTTGCCAAGCGCGAGGTAGTCTACGTGCCGATTTTTCCCATGCTTTAAAATCAGTAATAGGATTAACTGATTTATATTGCTCATTAGGGATTAATTTAGCTTGAGTTTCAGCTGGTAGTGTTACATTTGTACGGATTGGACGTGCATAACCATTTGCAAGGTTAATTTGTCCAGCATCACTGAAAATGTACTCTCGTGCTAATTTTGCAGCATTTGGATTTTTTGCGTATTTGTTAATAATGGTTGTGTAACCAGAAATAACAGAGCCATCCTGTGGAATACTAACGGTAAAGCGTGAACGGTCGATTTTATCTCGGTAATTCAATGCATTAAAGTCCCACATAACAGCAACTTCTACTTCGCCTTTTTCTAAGTTCGCTAAACTTGGGTTGGTATAAGATAGTCGACCCTGTTTAGCTAGTTTTTCAAAAAACTTGATTGCTGGTTTGAGGTTTGACTCATCGCCACCATTAGCAAATGCAGCAGCTAACACAGCATTATTTGCTTGAGAAGCAACGCCAACATCACCAATAGTGACTTTGTAATCGCCTTCAAGTAAATCCGCCCATGTTTTTGGTGCATTTTTAACTAGGTTGTTATTAGAAATAAAAGAAATAGTACCTGTATAAGCTAGTGCCCAATGACCATCTTTATCTTTCGCCCAGTCTGGAACGTCATTCCAAGTCGTTGGTTTGTACGCTTGTGTCACGCCTTTTCTCGCTGCAACGCGTGCAAATGCAAAACCAACATCACCAATGTCTGCGGTTGCATTTTTCTTTTCTGCTTCAAATTTTGCAATTTCTTGTGCGGAGCTCATGTCAGTATCTTGATGGCTGATATTATATTTTGTTTTTAGATCAACCCAAGTATCTTTCCAGTTTGCCCAACTATCTGGCATACCTATGCTGTATACTTGTCCCTCTTTTTGTGCAGCTTTAATTAATGAGTCAACTGACTCAGCTGCATAGGTGTTATGGGTAAGTGATAGAGCAAGAAGTGTTGTAGTAGCTTTTATTATTTTCATTGTATGTTCATCCTTTGTTTTTTAAATTCATTGGACTAGCCCAGTGAGTACGTTTTTTATACTACCTGAGAGATATTACAGTTTGTTTACAAAAAAGATCAAGTTTTATTTATTTAAGTTGAAATGATTCATGTTTTAATGATGATTAACTTGCTTATTGTTGTTTTTATGGCTTAAATGGTTAAGCGTTAAATAATAGTTTGGACTAGACCATATGGCAATAAAGAAGGATGCCTCTAAAAATATTAAAGAGGTACTGCGTGACCAAATCAATGGTAAGTTGTTGCTACCATTGCAAAAGCTACCTTCGGAACGAGAGTTAAGTGAGCTTTTTTCAATTACGCGAATTAGTGTTAAAAGTGCATTGGATTCACTCGAAATTGAAGGCTTAATTTACCGTGAAGATCGTCGTGGGTGGTTTGTTTCTCCTCCTAGGGTTAAATATAATCCATTATCTAGATGTCACTTTCATCAGATGATTAGTGAGCAAGAGCGTATTGCTGAAACTCAATTACTTGGCGTTAAAAGCATGATGGCACCGAGCAGCATTGCAACCATACTCGCGTTGTCTGAACTCACGCCTATTCATGTGCTTGAACGATTACGTTATATTGATGGGCGTGCCGTTTTATTTGTTGAAAATTGCCTGATTAGTGAGTTTTTTCCAGATATTTTGTCAGAAAACTTGGCGCAATCACTGACTACGCTTTATGAAAAAAAGTATGGGTTTAAAAATAGTCGTTCTCATTTTGACTTCATTCCTACCTCAGCTCCAGAGCATGTAGCTCATGCATTAAATATACGTCCGGGGCAGCAAATATTAAAAATATGCCGAGTCAATTATAATCAGCATCATCAAATAATTGACTGTGAATTTGAGTATTGGCGACCTGATGCGGTTATTATTAGTATTGATAATCGAGAATCATTTTAACTATTAAAAAAATATGGCTCTTAATGAAACAATTAATTAGAGAGGCTTTATGGTTTATGTCATTGCACAATTTATATTATTAGCAGCGATTGCTTGGCCTATGGGAACGCTATCATTTTCATCAATCGGCTTTTATGGTTAATCGACCTGGTAATTTTAATGTGCGTCCTGATCCTAAAAAATCGGGAAAGTTGATCGTTCACGGTCCTTATCGATTGATTCGTCATCCCATGTATACCTCTTTATTCTTTGCAGGCTTAGGCGTACTTTTCTTTCAATTTAGTATTTATAAGTTAGTTGCTTGGTTATTATTGATTGTTGTGTTGGCTTTAAAGGCGCGCTTTGAAGAAAAAGCATTATGTTTGCACCATCAAGATTATGCTAACTATCAAAAAACCAACAAGGCTTTTATTCCTTGGATCTGGTAATTTGTTGAAAGTACCAAGTTAGAATAATACTTAAAGTATTGTAAAATCATGTTTATACTAATCACATTCTCAATTTTAGATGGCGTTATTGTTAATGATGAATCAATTTAAACCGGCTATTGGTCTTAGTAATCAGCACATTCAATCCATTATTTCTAGCACAGGTCCACGGAAGTTTTTAGAAAATCGTCGTGCTGCTACCTTGTTAAAAACCGCTCAACGTCATGTCATTAAAACACCTCAAGGTGTCCAATTATTAGGTTACCTTTCTAAAACAAGTGTCAGTGAGTCAAAGGGACTTGCGATTATTATTCATGGTTGGGAAGGGTGTTCTGAATCATTGTATGTTCTGTCTAATGGTCAAAGATTATTAGATGATGGCTTTGATGTGTTCCGTTTAAACTTGCGTGATCACGGCAGTACTCAATCACTGAATAAAGATATTTTTAATTCAGCTCGGCTAGAAGAAGTGGTTGAAGCTGTTAAGTACGTTTGTACCCATTTTGGTGGCGCTCATAATGTACTTTGTGGTTATTCTTTAGGGGGAAACTTCTGTTTACGTGTCGCTAATTTAGCCAAGGTTGAAAATATTGGAATCGATCAAGCGATTGCGGTTTGTCCTTTATTAGACCCAATAACGACAATGGAAAAATTGAATACCGGATTCTTTATCTATGAACAGTATTTTGTTAAAAAGTGGAAACGTTCTTTATTCAAAAAATTACAGTATTTTAAGGACTATGATTATGGAAAGCCGCTTAAAAAATTAAAAACTTTAGACCAAATGAATGCATTTTTTATTCTTGGTTATACTGATTTTAATACTATTGAAGATTACTTTAATGCTTATTCAGTACTTGATGATGGACTAAGCCAGTTAGCTATTCCAACGACTATCATCTCTTCTGAAGATGATCCTATGATCCCATCTTCTCAATTAGCACGTTTGTTTAAGTCAGAATGGTTACATTTTGAATTACAATCTAAAGGCGGTCATTGTGCTTTTATCAAAAACTGGAAGTTAGAAAGTTGGGCAACGGATAGGATCTCTGAGTTAATTAACGAATACCGCCTCATTAAATAATTGTATCTGCTTGTTTAAAGTCTCTTGCTCATAATATCCCTGTTATGAGCTAGTTCTCTCTCTATTATTACTAAAAAGATTGTTCATTTATTTCTCCATATTTCTTGCACAATAAATTCTTATACTCCTGAAATTATCAGTGATGTCTATAAATTAAATCATTTCAATGTGGCAAATAGAATCCGAACTAGGCTTATTTCTAAAATAAATGAAAATCTAATTAATGATGGTAAAGGGAATTAAAATGAAAAAAACATTAACGCTTTTAACAATGACTGCAAGTTTAGCGGCTTGTGTCGATCATGGGCATGATAGTGATCATAGTCATGATCATGGTGATAACAGTCATCAGCATAGTCATAGTACTGATATAACTAATGACAATGTAAAAGATATTACTGGCACCATTTTTACTAGCCGTGCAACAAATTGTGCAGAATATGCCAATGAATATACGTCTAATGTTAAAGATGTTAATGAAAATACTGCTTATGCTGGCCGTTTAAAGATCTCGTTAGAAAATGGACAATGTGTATTCAATACGAATGCGATCCCTAACCACGATTTTAATGATGGGAGTCGAACGTTCCGCAATCCCGTTTCAGAGCAGGATGTCACTTATACCATTCCACAATCTCCTAAGATGAGCGATAAAATAACCGAACTAAGTTTACGTGCAGATAATGCCGTATTTTTAAATGGTGTTAAATTGGATTTATTGGCAGCAGGGTGTTTTGGTGTCGGTGATGGTTTTATTGGTTGTGGTGATACAGAACAACCTTTTAGATTTGATCCGATGTCCTCGTTAAATAGCTTTGGAACCGACTCGCACAATGCACATACTCAACCTGATGGCACTTATCATTATCATGGCAATCCATTAGCGATGTTTACAGCGAGTAGTAAAGCTGCATCACCAGTGATTGGTTTTGCTGCTGATGGTTTTCCTATTTACGGTAGTTATTTTGATGATAATGGCACCATTAGGAAGGCTAAATCCAGTTATGTGTTAAAGAATAATGGCAGCTTAAGAGCAGATGTTGTCTTTGCCGGTAAAACCTATTCGCCAGGTGGTAGCTACGATGGTCAATATGTTGATGATTTTAAATACGATGCCTTAGCTGGTGGAGATTTAGATGAATGTAATGGTATGACTGTCGATGGTCATTACGGGTATTACGTAACGGATGCTTACCCTTGGGTGTTAAAATGTTTTAAAGGAACGCCTGATGATAGCTTTAATAAGAAAAGACCGACTAAAGGTCCAAAACGTAAGTTATAAGTAGGTATAAAGTAGTGGTCATATAGAGCCGAGTTGTGTGCTCTATATGACTGCAATAAAGTATTATATCTTTTAAAATCTTTTCTTAAATTTACTCCTAAAATTTTACTAATTCCCTGTGCTTTTATAAAACCTCAAACTATATCGCCAGTAACAATAAGATAAAGCATATAAAACAAACCCCACACAAGGTGCGATATAAATATAAGCAATCGGGAAATCAATAAGATCGGCTTTTCTTAATATAAATTGTGCTGGAAAATAATTAACAAACGCAAAGGGCACAATATAAATTAATAAGAACTGAATCGAACCATGAAAAATGCTTAAGGGATAACCTGCAAATTTTCGTGTATTCCAATACAGTATATTTCTTATATTAGTGACTTTGATTAATGTAAAACTCAATGACGCAATAAATAAGAATAAAGCGCCTTGAATTAAGACTCCACTGATCACAGAGACAATACAATAAAGCACTAAAGTTGTATTCCAATCGACATTAATTTGCCCTGCAGAATAGATGAAAAGTACTAAGCCTAAGCATCCGTGACCAATCGCTGCAAACCAATCTGCATTGCTTGATATTATTTGAAAGACTAAACCTCTTGGCCTTAATAAAAATCGGTCTAATGAACCTTTGTTAACCATGTTTTCAAAATCACGAAAACCAGTAAAAAATAAGATTAATAAACCGTAAGTAAAAAAGATAAAACTAAACAAAAATAATAATTCATCAATATTCCAGCCATTAATGTTTTCAAACTTTAATAACATAAAGTAGATAATAATGATGCTTGCGGATTCACGTAAAAATACAGCAAGTGATCTGAAAATCGCATCAACCTTATACTGGAATCGTGATTTGATAGTAATGAGCGAATAATGAATAAATAGAGCGAATGTATCCATTGCTTAACCTCCTTGTATCACGATGCGTTTTTTGCCTTTTAACCACATCACATGACTGATTAAATACAAAGCAATGATCCATAACGATTGTTTAATGAAAAACTCCCCTACATCAGCAGGCGCAATATCACCTAAATAGATACGAGAGGGAACGAAGTAGATAGAGCTGAAAGGTGTATATTCAATCCATTTTAAGATTGAATCGGGCATAAACCATAACGGTAAAACAGCACCTGATAATACGGTGATAAATACATTTTTAATGGTAGAAAGGCTCCAGACACTGATCATCCAGAATGCGAAGAACTGCACAATGGAACTGATCATCCATAACACCAAAAAACCTAACACGGCGCTAACAATAAAGAATAAAAATGAAACAAAGCTATCAGGCGGTAAAATGTCGATAACAAAACTGAAAAGGATAATGGTGGGTAAAAAGTTAGAGATTAAGCGGAATAAAATTTCACCTAAGGTTTCTGCAAACATTTGCCCGCGAAAATTGATTGGCAGTAATAAAGTGTAGGCAATCGTTCCATCATGAACTTTTTTAGAAACCATTTGATCGTTAATCGTGTAAGCGTTAGCTAAACCTTGGCTTATCATGATCGTTGTTACCACCATCGAAAATGAGATACCATTAAAAATCTCCTGTGCGCCATAGAGTGTTTTCCATATTAGGCAGGCAATAAACAACTGAATGCAGGTGTTTAAAATCCCCATCAAATAATCAAACTTGTAAACCATCTTGCTTAAGAAGACTGTTTTGGTAAAGGCAAGGTAGACGCTAATATTAAATACCTTTGTCATAAATATCCCTCACAATTTCTTCAATATCGGGTTCGCTGATCGTTAGATCAGAGACTTGATAGTTTTCAAATAAATACTGAATCAACGACTTTACTTCGATATCTTCATTTTTGAATAGAAATTCTTTACTGCGATCTTTTTTACTGATGATTTTAATAGAAGGAGTCTTCGCGACTTCAGATATGTCGTAATCTTGTTCAAACTTAACCACTAGTTTTCGCTCACTTCCAAAGTGAGTTTTAATACCAGCTACCGTTCCATCGTATATTTTTTTACCTTGATCAATGATGATCAAGCGTTCACAGGTTTTTTCTATGTCTTGCATATCATGCGTTGTGAAAATGATGGTGACACCGAGTTCTTTATTCATATAACGAATAAATTCTCTTATTTTCTCTTTAGCAACAACATCTAAACCGATAGTCGGTTCATCAAAGAAAACAAGCTCCGGAGAATGTAACAGGGCGGCTGCAATATCAGCTCTCATTCGCTGTCCAAGTGACAGTTGGCGAACGGGTTGCTCTATGAAACTTTTCATATCTAGAATTTTGGTGAACATTGCGAGATTTTCTTGGTATTTTTGATCTGGTATACGGTAGATTTTTTGCAGTAAATCAAAGCTATCGATAATGGGTAGGTCCCATGATAATTGCGACTTTTGTCCAAAAATAGCGCCAATCTTCGCAACATATTCAATACGATCTTTATCTGGACTCAAACCGAGAGCTGTAACGCTACCTTCTGTGGGTGACAAAATGCCACTGAGCATTTTTATGGTTGTAGATTTACCTGCACCATTGGCACCTATAAATCCAACGGCATCGCCTTTTTTGATGGTAAAGCTAATATCATCGACTGCTTTTTTGTGGATGTATTTAGGTAAAAATAAGTTTGCTAAGTGTCCGAATAATCCTTTTTCTCGCTTGCTGATTTTAAATGTTTTTTTAAGGCGCTTACCTTCAATCACAGTTTCCATTTTATGCATCCAAGGTATTAATAAAAAGTTGTTAATGAAAACTATGTAGCCAATTTTCATTTTTTAGAAACTAGGATGATGCTATGGAGAAGATGATTATCAAGTTGTTTATGTTGATTCTTCTACTTTGCCCCCTTTTTTTGTGATAAAAATTTTATTAATTCGAAGTGAGTATTTGTTTTTATTAATTGACCGTAAATCAGTTATTTTTTGATTTTTGTACTTCGATTAAATAATTAGACGGAGATATGTCAAAAACTCAAACATTTAATGCAAAATAATTCACTATTTGTTTACTCCTTGGCAACAAATGATTAGCATCACTACCCCTTATTAAAATCAATATGCTTTTATCTGATATTAGCGTATTTAAATATGACTACTCGAGGAATGTAAAATGCCGTTGAAGAAAATAATGAAGCGTTTAGGAATGGGCATCACCATTGCGGGAGTATTGTTGACCCCGTTTATGGCGAATGCAGCTAAAGCAGAATACAAATGGAAAATGGTAACAACTTGGCCTAAAAACTTTCCTGGTGTTGGGACTGGCGCAAATGAATTAGCAGAGCTAATCAATGAAATGAGTGATGGTCGTATTCAAGTTAAAGTTTACGGCGCAAAAGAATTAGTAGGCGCTTTAGAAGTGTTTGATGCGGTATCACGCGGTACGGCTGAAATGGGACATGGTGCATCCTATTATTGGAAAGGCAAAGTACCTTCCGCACAGTTTTTTACAACGGTTCCATTTGGTTTAACAGCACAAGAGTTAAACGGTTGGATTTACTATGGTGGTGGCCTTGCATTATGGCAAGAAGTTTACGAACCCTTTGGCGTACTACCAATGCCGGGTGGTAATACTGGCGCGCAAATGGGTGGTTGGTTCAATAAAAAAATTGATAGCCTTGCTGATTTAAAAGGGCTTAAAATGCGTATCCCTGGTTTAGGTGGTGAAATTTTAAAACGTGCGGGCGGCACACCGGTTTTATTACCTGGTAGTGAAATTTTCCCAGCATTACAGTCAGGCACGATTGATGCTACTGAATGGGTTGGTCCTTATAATGACTTAGCTTTTGGTTTAAATCGTGCGGCTAAATACTACTACTACCCAGGATGGCATGAGCCGGGTTCATCAGTAGAAGTATTATTTAATAAAGAAGCATTAGCAGCATTACCAAAAAATCTACAATCTATTGTGTTAAATGCGACTAAAATTGCGAATGCAAATATGTTAGCTGAATACACTACACGTAACAGTCAAGCGCTTGCTCAAGTTGCTAGTAAAGGTGATGTTCAAATATTACCTTACCCTGAAGATGTACTTAAGAAATTAAATGAGTTATCTGAGCAAGTTGTTAAAGAAGAATCAGAAAAAGATGAGATGAGTAAAAAAGTTTACGCTTCTTACAAAGCATACCGTGACCAAGTGATGAAATGGCATGATATTTCTGAACGCGCTTTCTTAAACGCAAGAAGTTTAAAATAGTGACATAGATAGTGTCTAATTTTACTGTTTAGTATTTCCAAGGGCTTAAAATGAATCAACGCTTTTTAAGCCCTTGTTCTTTTGATGATAGAGACTGTTATAATCGTTTTTTAGTTTTTGATTGAGAATCTATATGGATAACCCATCCCCTGTAATAATTAATTTGATCAAAAGTATCAATCGTTTTAGCGATGCTTTAGGTCGTTTTATCTCTTGGTTTGTTTTAGCTATTGTATTAATTACCTTTACCGTTGTTGTGATGCGTTATGTATTCAATACCGGTTCTGTTTTTATGCAAGAGTCTATTACTTACTTTCATAATTATGTGATCATGCTTGCGGCTGGTTATGCGCTGCTTAAAGGCGCACATGTACGTGTAGATATTTTCTATCGTCCAGCGAGTGCGAAGAAAAAAGCATGGGTCGATTTACTTGGCTTTATCTTTTTAATGTTACCAACCTGTTCTTTTATTCTTTATATTGCTTGGGAGTATGTGGCAGCGTCATGGAGTATTTTAGAAGGTTCACAAGAAGCGGGTGGTATTAATGCTCGTTACCTATTTAAAACAAGTATTTTATTAATGCCTGTATTGATGATTATACAAGGTGTAGCAGAAAGTCTAAAAGCAATTTTAGTGATTAAAGGTTATGAAAATCAAGTGCTTGAACTAGATGAGCAAGAAGAGGAACACGCATTATGATTGAACTTATTCCATTAGGCTTATTTGCTTTTGCTTTTGTCATTTTATTAATTGGCTACCCTGTGGCTTTTGCTTTATCTGGTTCGGCATTGTTGTTCGCTTTAATTGGCTATACAACAGGTACCTTCGATAGTGTTTTTCTTGAAGCCATTCCCAATCGTATTCAAGGCATCTTAATTAATGAATTATTAATCGCGATCCCTTTATTTGTATTTATGGGCGTGATGCTAGAAAAGTCAAAAATAGCAGAAGAACTACTAGATACCATGGGGCAAGTCTTTGGTGGTAAACCTGGCGGTCTTGGTTTATCCGTTCTAGTTGTTGGGATGTTACTTGCGGCTAGCACAGGTATTGTTGGTGCAACAGTAGTGACTATGGGATTATTGGCCTTACCGACAATGCTTAAGCGTGGTTATTCTCCACAAGTGGCGACAGGTGTTATTTGTGCTTCAGGTACCTTGGGGCAAATTATTCCGCCTTCTATTGTACTGGTGTTATTAGGTGACGTCATTTCATCGGCTTATCAACAAGCGCAATTAGACCAAGGTATTTTTTCACCTGAGAGTGTGACTGTCGGTGATTTGTTCTTAGGTGCATTAGTGCCGGGAATGTTGTTAGTCGCTTTGTATGCGCTTTATATTATTTTTATTGCTTTTTTTGCACCGAAAAAAGTACCGCCAATTCCTGCTGATGAACGCAAAGTTAGTAGAGAGTTATGGATGCAGGTATTGACTGTTTTAATTCCACCTATTACTTTGATTGTATTAGTACTTGGATCTATCTTAGCTGGGATTGCAACACCGACTGAAGCGGCTTCTGTCGGCTCGGTAGGCGCAATCATATTGGCTAAATTTAAGAAAACATTAAACTTAAATATTTTAAGGCAAGTATTAAGAAGTACTACTGAAGTCACTGCTATGGTCTTTATGATATTAATTGGTGCTTCTATTTTCTCATTAGTATTTAGAGGATTTGGTGGTGATGATTTAGTACGTGAATTCTTAACAGGTTTACCGGGCGGAGTATTTGGTGCAGTCTTCTTAGTGATGCTAGTCATGTTCTTATTAGGTTTCTTCTTAGACTTTATTGAAATCACGTTTGTGGTGATCCCAATTGTTGCTCCTGTTTTATTAACCATGGGAATCGATCCAATTTGGTTAGGTATTATGATTGCTTTGAACTTGCAAACATCATTCTTAACACCGCCTTTTGGGTTCTCACTCTTTTATCTCCGAGGTGTCGCACCCGATTCGGTTTCCACACCGCAGATATATCGAGGTGTAGTGCCTTTCATCGGCATTCAACTATTTGTTATTGGGTTGCTCGCTTATTATCCGCAACTAGCAACTTGGTTACCTGAGTTCGTTTACGGTTAATATTTACTGTTATTTGCAGTGAACCCTAGATAAATAAAAACCGCAAGCCAAGTAAATTGGGTTGCGGTTTTTTTATGGGCTTTCTGATCTCATTAATTTTAAACGGGTAATTTACCACTCAATTGTGATTTTTGTGCCAACTTCAACTAGATCTAGAAACTCATCGATTTCAGAATTTGTTAATGCGATGCAGCCATTCGTCCAATTAAATAGTTGAGTAATAGGGGAGAGAAAACCTAACCAATTTCGTTGTCCGTGCACCATAATAAATCCACCTGGAGAAACGCCAAGCTGTTTAGCATTTTCTTTATCCGCTGCTTGAGGGTAGCTAATATGCATGGCACGATAAAAGGAAGAGTCATCTTTTTTATAATCTAAGGTATAAGTGCCTTCGGGCGTCTTTTCGTCACCTTCTTGCTGTTTATGCCCTTTAGGATTTTCACCAAAAGCAACGTGATATTCTTTTACTATTTGTCCGTTGTCTAATAAATACATTTTGTTCTCAGACTTGTCGACTTTGACCAGATCGACTTTAGCTAAGGCGGTGTTAGACATAAAAAGGTTAGTTAACAGTAGTAATATGAATAGGGTGTGCTTCATCGTATTCTCTGTGGTTATATTGCGTTATTTAATGATAATAAGTCTATTATTTGAGACAAATGTTCAATGGAGTGATCCGCGGGTTTTATATTTTTAGGCCAATCATGAAAACCTTTTATCCAGATTGTTTTTAATCCTGCATTTCGTGAACCTTCAATATCGTTAATAGGATGATCGCCTACGTAACAACATTCTTCAGGTTTGAATCCCGCTTCAGTCAGTGTATTGATAAAGATTTCTTTAGCGGGTTTATTAATGCCAGCAGATTCGGAACTAACTAACTTGTTAACTTTGCTATACGCCGTTAGTGTTTCTGCTCTTGCTAATCGCGTGTCATGTGCTCCATTTGAAATGATACCAATATAAAAGCCTTGTTCAGATAAAGTTTGTAGTAATTCATTAGCGCCTTGCATAGCAACTGAATAAAGCGGAAATTGGTTATTCCAATGCGTTTTAAGCTGTTCAATAGTCGGTTCTGTATGCCAATTAAGTTGTTGATAAAGTGTTTCAGAAACGGCTTCTTTTACCGTTTTGTAAGGGGAATCTTTGGCTAAATAACCTCCATTATCTTGAGTTTTTATTATTGTAATAATATCTGTAATGGACGCTTCAAGTAATTGTGAGGCAAAGTCTTGATAAAATGCAGCCGCGTAAACTTCAATACTTTTGATTCTATGTATCAGTGTGTTGTCTAAGTCAAAATAGATTGCTTTAATCATTACTCTCTCCATGAGTTTATACTTAGTGGTAGATTTACTTTGCCTTATTGATGAATAGGATTAATTTTTTACCATCAGTTCGATTTTTAAACCTTGCTGTAAATAGCTTTGCTTTCTCTTAATAAGAAACTCAGGTGTATTTGAAGGCTCCGCAATAACAAAACCTGCTTCACCATAAAAGTTAATTAAATGGGAATGGGGTAAGCAGTAGCAAGGAAGTTGATTGGGAGATAATTTAGACATCATGTATTTCAATAATTCCTTCCCAATATGTTGACCGCGCAAATGAGGTAAAACTTGCATGCCTCTAAGTACTGGGATCCCTTGTTCAGAGGCTATGCGAACTACTGCGCAAAGTTTGTTATCTTGAAGTATATAAAAAACAGTGTCATCACTATTAAAAGTACCGCCATAACCACAGACAGCATAAAAGTCTGCTAGTTTTTTCAATTCATAGGCTTTTGCTTTTAATAATTGCAACACTACTTTCTACTACCTAATATTCTTAAAATTCGTAAGAATAAATTGATGATATCCATGTAAAGTGACGCTGCACTATCAATCGCATTATCATAGGTTTTAGGGATCGCATTTGCTCTTGCCCAATCATATCCAATATAACCACAGAAAATCAGGACAACTATCCAATCAATAATGTCGTGATGTGTTTTGAAAATGAAAATTTCAACTAATTCTACGACAATTACGCATATAAGGGCGATGCTTAATCCACCGATAATTTTATTAAAGAAAGCTGGATATAATGATCCTAATATCATCATAATAACAGTGACAGAAGCGGTAACGCGTATAGCTTCAAGTACAATATTTTGGTCATATTGACTAACGACTAAATTGATAATTAAGCCAAAGGGAACCACAACCAAGTTATAGCCGAGAAAACTAATCGCAGGAGTATTCGATTTTTTAAATAAATAAATACCAGTGAAGCATGTAACAAAGTAAGCGATAAAGAAGATTAAAGGATTAATATTCGCAATTGAATCCACAGAGATATTTAAAACCATTAGCCAGTTGATGGTAAAGCCCCACAAAAGGGTTAAACCGATTATTAAGTTATATAACGAAGGGCTAATGCGTTGATCATTAGTTTCAGTTCTATCAAATACAGAGTCGGTCATTACGTGTTTCCTTAGGTATGAGTTCTTAAATTTTAAACGGGGATGTTAAATACTCACTCTTTAGTTTATTGAGTGAGTATTCTGAGATTTTATTCTTTGGTTGCTAACTGAATTGTTTTTGATAACTCTTTAATCGCATTAAAGTTGGTTTCAATAGTAAATAATTCTTTAAAACCTTTTCTAACATTACTTTGATCTACGCCTTCAGACTTTGCGTAGCGAGCAAAAGCGGCGGCAGTGATTTTTATATCGTAAGCATATTTTTGAATATCAGTTTTAGCGATGACTTTATAAACTTCGCAACTTTCACTGTCCCATCCTTTGCTTTTTTGAAGCTTCATTTCAACTAAACAATTTAAGGTAATATCTTTATATTCATTAGATAGCTCAGCCATTTCTTGAAGGTCATCAATTTCATCTTTGTCCATCATTGAACAACCGGAAAGTAATGCTGTAAATAAAAATATCCAAACCTTTGCCATTTGCTTTTCCTTTTAGAAGTTGATGATTCATTAAATGGTTTTACTAAAACAAAAATAAAATATTATCACGGGAATTAGAAAAAGTTGTCTTTATTATTTAAATTCACGATCAAAAACCTAGAAAATAGCCTCTTTGTGAATCAATTAATGTTTATTTAAGTTGATGATTAGAGTGTAAAGCACTAATTAGATTGTTAGTTTTCCTACCTTGTTTGTTTACAATCGTTTATGATCGAAACTCTAACTTACACATTAAGAAAGGAAAAACTATGCGCATCACCGCTAATTTTGATTCAGGCAATATCGACGTTATTAATGCCGATGATAAAAAAGATATTCAACTTGCAATACGTCCAGATGCAGGAGGCGAGTTTTTTCAATGGTTTAACTTCCGCTTAGAAGGTGCAGTAGGTGAGCAATATATTCTGAATATTTTAAATGCTGGCGAATCTTCTTATGTTGAAGGCTGGGAAAATTATCAAGCCGTGGCTTCGTATGATCGCCAACATTGGTTTAGATTACCTACTTTTTATAAAGAAGGTAAATTAACGATTGCTGCGCAATTAGAATGTGAGTCGATTCAGATTGCCTACTTTGCACCTTACAGCTATGAACGTCATCAGGATTTATTAGCCGCAGTACAAACTCATCCTTTAGTAAGCTTGGTACATTTAGGTGAAACGCTTGATAAGCGCGATTTAACTTTAGTTAAAATTGGTAATGATGATGCTAACAAACGTAATATCTGGATCACTGCGCGTCAGCATCCTGGCGAAAGTATGGCTGAATGGTTAGTTGATGGATTAATGCATAGTTTGCTTGATAGCGACAATCCAACGGGTAAATTATTATTAGACAAAGCTAATTTCTACATAGTGCCTAATATGAACCCTGATGGTAGTGTGCGAGGACATTTACGTACGAATGCGGCAGGCATGAATTTAAACCGCGAGTGGCAAAATCCAAGTTTAGATAAAAGCCCTGAAGTTTTTCATGTGATCAAAAAAATGGAAGAAACGGGTGTTGATTTATTCTATGACGTACACGGAGACGAAGCATTACCTTATGTCTTTTTAGCAGGATCTGAAGGTGCGCCAAGTTATAGTGAACGATTAGCTAATTTACGTGAGCGATTCTCTGAAGTGCTTAAGTTAGCAAGTGCAGATTTCCAATCTGAATTTGGTTACGATGTTGATGCACCTGGCGAAGCAAATATGACTGTTGCAACAAATTGGGTTGCAGAGCGTTTTGATTGTTTGGCGAATACATTAGAAATGCCGTTTAAAGACAATGATAATTTACCTGATCCAACAATGGGCTGGTCTCCTGAGCGTTCAGTTAAATTAGGTGAAGCGTCATTGATCGCGATGTTAGCAGTCGTGGATGACTTGCGTTAATTTAACCGCTCATTTTACCTGCTCAAACTAAAATCAAGCTTAGCTCTATTTGCTAGGCTTTTTTATCTCTGTTTATTTAACTTGTAACACTAAGCTTTGATAAAGCGATGTGTTTTTGTCTTCTTCTACACAAATACTGAGTAGATCATCAATAAAGAGTTTCAAAGCCCGTTGTTCAATGGTTTTGATACTAACTTGAATCTCATCGGAGAGCATGTGATACATACTTGCTGCTCCAAAGTCTCCAAAGATGATATTCGCTTCTTCATCAAATAACGTATTGTGTGCGTACAAGTCGCCATGACAGACCTGCTGATTATGCATATGTTCAAAGACTTGTGTCATTTGATCGACTATTTTCTTTATCTTCTCAATGGATAAAGTGAATTCATTGTTAAAAGTATCTCGCGTACAAGTTTCTAACGTAGGAGGTAAACCTAGGTTTTTAAAATGAGGTGGAATTAACTCCATAATTAAAGCTAAGCAATCACTTTCATTTACTTGTGCAATCGAGCTTACTAAACTGTTGTGAATGCCTACTTTCAAACAAGCTTGTAATTCATCTTGAGGGTAGCCATCACTGGTTACTTCGCCTTTAAAGACCTTCACAGCAATTTCAGAAGGGAAGTGTTGTTGCTTATCTTCAATCCATTTTGCTTTATAAATAACACCTGATGCGCCTTGCCCTAACACTTCTTGTAAAACATAGTCTTTAGATGCCACTTCAGGCACTGAATCAATTGCATCACAGGCTTGGTTGGTTTGGCAAAAAGGATTACCTGAAAAAGCAAACCAAGCCAGTTTAGGTAGCGTTAATAGCTGTATCGGGAAAGCAACGAGTTGATTGGCTGAAATACGCAGTAGTTCAAGGTTAGTAAGCTGAGAAAAACTGTTAGGTAGATGAGTTAATTGATTACCTGCTAATGCGAGCTTTTGTAGGCGAGGACGTTTACCTAACATTTCTGGTAAGGCGGTTATTTTATTATCGGTTAAAATTAACCATCGTAATGTTAAAGGTAATGATTCCGCTGGTACTTCAGTGATTTGATTAGATTTAAAGCCAATCATTTCCAATAAAGGACATAAACCTAACACGCTCGGCAAACTTGTAAATTGATTATTAGAAGCAAAGATTATTTTGAGTTGCGTTAATTGAGCGATTTCATCAGGTAAGCTGCTGAGTTGGTTGTTAGAAAGATCTAATATTTCCAAACTATCGGCTAAGGATAAAATCTCCATTGGAAATGTTGTTAAATTTTCTGACAGTTGTAGGCGTTTAATGCCTTTCAATTCACCAGCTTTAAGTTGCTCAATCGTATGCAAAATGATTCCCTAATAAACAAAAAGGTCCAACTAACATGAACCTATTAAATAAAAGGGGTATTTGAACATAGAGTGGCGGCTATTCGCCACTTTAATTTAACACGGGTTAGTTCGTTAAAACATATTGCAATAAATAAACAGCTAAGACCCACATCATACTTGCGATAACAAAGTCGATGATTTGTTGGCTTCTTGGTTTTGATAAAACAGGTGCTAATTTTTGTCCCAATAACGCTAAACCAAAGAACCAAATAAATGAAGCACTCACACCACCAAAAACAAACCAAGGACGTTGCTCAGCAGTTAAGTTCGCTGCAAACCCACCTAAGATAACAATCGTGTCGATATACACATGTGGGTTCAAAATAGTAAAAGCACAACAAGCTAATACAATTGCCTTAAAGCTGCGGTTTTTATTATCTGTCTGTAAATTGTTGCCACCTTTAAAGGCGCTTTTAAAACACAAGAAACCATAATAAGCCATGAACACTGCGCCTAATATACCAATGCCAGTTAATAACCAAGGATAAGCGTTAAATACCTTTGCTCCACCCCAGACTCCAGCTGACATGAAAATAACATCTGCGATTGAACAAAACGCGGCAACAAATAAGTGATGTTGGCGTTTAATACCTTGGTTTAATACAAACGCGTTTTGCATACCAATAGGCATGATTAATGTTGCCATTAAGGTAAGACCAGTAAAATAAGTGCTAAACATAAAATCTCAATAATATGGGGTTGTTGAAAATAGGTGGCTACTATAGTTTTTTTATTTATGTTAGTGTAGCTAATAAATTTAATGATTGATTAGTTTTTCTTATGTTGTTTTGAATAAAATCCATTACAACAAGATAATCATGGGCTAATTGATGGTTCAGTGCATGAAAAGGACGTTATATGGATCTAAGTAATATCGACTATAAGTTATTAAAAGCCTTGGATGCCGTTGTGTCAGAGCAAAGTTTTGAACGTGCAGCACAACGTCTTTTTATTACTCAGTCAGCTGTGTCTCAACGTATCAAGTTATTAGAGAAATTATTTGGTGAGCCTTTATTAATTCGTTCAACACCGCCGCAATCTTCAGAATTAGGGCGTTTGTTGTTAGGTCATTATCAACGCGTCTTACAATTAGAAACAGAGCTTAATCAGCAATTAGATTTAAAAAGTAACCAATCACAGACTTTACCACTTGCGGTAAACGCAGATAGTTTAGCAAGTTGGTTGATTACTGCTTTGAGCCCGTTATTACAACAAAAGAATGTGCAGCTTAATTTATTTGTTCAAGATGAATCGACTACATGGGAAAGAATGCGTAGCGGTGAGGCGTTGGCATGCTTAAGTAGCAAAGAAAAAGCAATTAGTGGCAGTGATAGTCATTTTTTAGGTTATATGGAATATATTTGCGTAGCGAGTCCAGATTTTATTGAGCGTTTCTTTAAACAAGGCGTCAATAAGGAAAGCTTAAAACATGCGCCAGCGATGTCATTTGATCAGCATGATGATATGCACTTAGCTTTTCTAAGAGAGCATTTTCAATTGGAAATGGGACAGTATCCTTGCCATACCATTAGGTCTTCTGAAGCTTTTGTTGATTTAACCCTAGCCAGTGGTGCTTATAGCTTTAATACCGAGTTTAGTGTGCGTGAACATTTACGTAATGGACGTTTGATTGATATTTTGCCTGAGCATAAAGTGCGTGTGCCTTTATATTGGCATTGTTGGCAATTAGGCGGTGAATTAATGCAAGAATTGAGTATGCAAGTGATTAACTACGCTAGGCAAGTATTGGAAACCGTCAATTAAAGAATGAGCTTAAGTAAGCTCTCTTAACTCTTTTAATAACGAACTTAATCTTTTTGCATGATTTTCAGGTAAGTGCGTATTACTCAATAATAAGAAACTATTTTGGCATTGTTTAACTAATTTATTTCTGTCTTTATCTTTATCCGCTTTATCTTGCAATATACGAATAAGTACTTGCGAGCGATTTAATAATGCGCCTGAGTTGAGTGGCTCTAATGCTAAGGCTTGATCAAAGCTATCTAATGCTTCTTCAAGTGCGCCCGCACTAAAGTACTTAATACCCATTTGATTATAACCTTTAAAGCTTTTCATACGCGTTGTAAGCCCTTCACCAGTTTGTTTTTTAATGTTTATCGCTGTGGTGGGATCGATAATATCGCGCGTCTCTAATTCTTTTAAATATGGTGCAGCTTCTTCAAATTCTCCGATTTCTAATAATGAAAACAAAGTTTCTGTTAAAAATGTCGTATCAAATTCAGAAATAGGCTCTTCAGTTTTTCTCAGTGTATTAAAAATTCGACGTTTGGCTTTAAGCGGCTCATCCATGGCAAAGGAAACTTTCGCTTGGCAGATTTCATCAAAGCCTGCGAAGTTAAAATCATGGTTTCTTCCTTCCTCAAAACGGCTTTGATAAAGTGTTGAATTGACCTTTTTTAAAATGTTTTTACGTATGCCCATGTCTTTTTCTTGCTTAGCAAATTCGATAATACTACGAATGTAATTAGCAAGGTGGCAAGGATCTGGATAAAAGGAGTTACGGTTTAATGATAAAATTGCAGAATAGCTGTTAAGCATGATCTTATGCTCTTGCATTTCATTCGCCAATAACACCACTTCTTGATGTCGTTCAATACTATGATTGGTGGTCTCTGCTGCCTGTGTCAATATAACCAGTGCTTTTTCTAATTCACCATTATCTTTATATGCTCGCGCCAACCATCGATAAGCTTCCATTTGTAATGGCGTGTATTCGATCAAACGTTTTAATACTTCGATAGCTTGAACATATTTCTTTTGTAAATAATAAGCTTTTCCTAAACTGATACTTGGCCTTACTAAAGGCCTTAAATCAATTAAGGGTTTTAAAATCGTTTCTGCTGCACTGAATTCTTCTATTTGAATATAGATATCTGCGAGTAAATTTTTACAAAGGCTACGGTGCTTAGTTTCTTTATCGATCTTTTCTTTGCATTGTTGGATAGCTTGTTCGTACTTTTCTTCAGAAAGGGATTGAAAGATATCTTGAAATATTAATTTACGTTTTGTCGCTGCGGCTAATCGATTACTTAATTGAACCTGCGAGAAAGGTTTCATTAAATAATCATCTGGAGACTTTTCAATTGCCGTTAACACCATCCCTTTGCTGCTGTCGCCAGTAATAATAAAACATAATGCGTGGTTAGGGACGAGTTGATTTCTTTTTAAGTAATCGAGTAATTGAGCGCCGTTTTTTCCTGAACCTAAATTGTAATCTAACAGATATATATCGTATTGAACTCGGTTGGCAATTCTTACTGCTTGGTCTGCTGTTTCTGCAAAATTTATGTTTTTGGCGCCTTGATTAGTCAGCATCGTTTTAAGCATGACATGGAATGGCTTTTGATCATCTACGATTAATATTGTTTTATCACTGTAGTTAAACATAATCAGGTTCTTTTTTAAAAACGAAAGCTTATTGCTCAGTGTAGAGTAATTTTTATCAATAAATAAGCAATACTAGCTAAAGGTATAAAATTTGTGAAATAAAATTTAAAACAAGCAGGGGGAATATCGAAGTTGAAATGGTGGAGGGAGGTGGATTCGAACCACCGAAGCTTTCGCGACAGATTTACAATCTGTTCCCTTTGGCCACTCGGGAACCCCTCCGTTATTTCGCAAAAGATAATATCAGAAAATAAGCGCTTGTGAAGATTAAAGTTTAAAAAAACATTAAATAAAATCAATTTGTTGCCGATAAAGAGAATAGTTTACCAAGGAATCTTTTTATCGTATGAATATCGAACAGCTTGATCAACAAGTTATTATTAACGAATGGCAATTAGGACAGCAGTTAAATACCGCTGTGCATAGTGGCACTCGTGAAAAATTTAATTTGTTATTAAGTTTTTTGTCCGATGATGCGCGTGATTTTGCACAATTTGATATAAAGAACCCAGATCCTGATGTCAATGAAGCACCTGATTTACGGGCTAGGTTTAACTTGTCTGCCGCACAACCTTTAGTTAATGAAGGTCCTTCTGAAGTATTATTGGCTGAGCTTAATAATGACTTACAACAAACTAGGTTACATGATATTCGCCTTAAACAGCTCCTTTCCAATGAAGCTATTTTATCTAAAGCCACAGAAGGGGCTTTGCCAATAGATGTGCTTGATAACTTACCTTTAATAAAGCAACAAAGGATCAACCAAGCGTATCAAGCAAATACCGCTGAAATTGTGGTTAATGATCGAGAACCTAAGATCGCACAAGGTGTTGATGCTCATCTATTAGATGAATATTCAAACTTAGATTTAGCTAACCGACCTATACAGGTGAGTTATGCATAATTTTTTATTTTTACGCAATAGACTTTTACATCTCTAATTTTACTTCTTGTATGAAATTAGGTTTTAGGAAAATTTATGAAAAATAAAACCTTTAAATTAATAAGCTGCTTTTTACTCACTCTGAGTAGCACGGGGTTATTATCTGGCTGTATTGGCAGTAATGTTGCTACTTCTAAAGTACTACAATTTAATTTGGAAGTAGTTGAAAATAAGTATGCTCGTGGTGGTGTGAACGTACTACTGACACCTGTTTATGCGTTAACTGTTGCCGTTGATCTACTTGTGTTTAACACCATTGAGTTCTGGGCAGGAGAAAGCCCATTAAATGGCGAAAAACATATTTTTGATTCAACAAACTCTCCCGTGTATCAAGTTGACCAAAAAGTATTAATTCCTGAAAGAACATTCACTTCAATTAATAATGAGCAAACTAATAAACAAGTTTATTCAGTACAAGCGACACTTATTAATAAAAATACAGTGGATTATAATATTGTTTACAATAATGGTGATGTGGCTGTGTTAAGAGGGGATAAGTCAGGTGAAGAGATCACTTTCTATCTTGATGGAAAACTTGTTACACATGCTTCTATTAATGATTTGCAAGCGTATTTAAATCCTTAGTTCCTATCTAAAAAAATGCCCTGTTGTCTAGCAGGGCATTTGATATTCAGTATTTAAAAACATTCATTTAAAGCCGTTATTTAAACACAACGGTTCTGTTGGCATACACAAACACTTTATCATCTAGTACTTGTTGTAAAGCTCGACTTAATACTGACTTCTCCACATCCTTACCAGCTTTAGCTAGTGCTTCTGCGCTGTAAGCATGGTCGATATGCGCTACATCTTGAGTAATGATTGGACCTTCATCTAAGTCGTTATTAACAAAGTGGGCCGTTGCGCCAATGATTTTCACACCACGATCAAAGGCTTGCTGGTAAGGTTTTGCGCCAATAAAAGCAGGTAAAAATGAATGGTGAATATTAATTAACTTATTGTCATAAGCTTCAACAAATTTAGGCGTTAGAATACGCATGTATTTAGCAAGAATAACGTAGTCAGGTGTATAAGGTGCAATTGCTTCTAAAACCTTATTTTCATGCTCTTCACGCGTTAAACCTTCATGGCTTACTGTGTGGTAAGGAATATTAAATTTAGTGACTAAGTCTTCTAAAATATCGTAGTTACCAATGACTGCTGCAATTTCTACATCGATACCACCATAGGTGCTCTTCATTAAGATATCACCTAAACAATGTGCTTCTTTTGTCACTAATATCACAATACGTTTGCGTTGATTAGAACAAATTAGTGAGCGATTTGAACCTTTTGGTAAATTTAAATCTAAATCCGCTAATAAAGTTTGATCATTAAAAATGCCTTCAAGCTCAGTACGCATGAAGAAACGGTTATGTTGATGGTCAACAAACTCATTATTTTTAACGATATTAAGTTGGTGTTTTTGACAGATATTAGTAATTTGCGCAATTAATCCTTTTGCATCAGGGCAATCGGTTAGCAGTGTTTTCTTTTCCATTAGTTTCTCTATTATTTTGATCATGCTGTTATTGGCCACAACATTTTTTATATTTTTTACCGCTTCCACAGGGGCAAGCATCATTGCGGCTTATCTTACCTGATTTTTCACTTGGATAAAAAGTTCCGTCACAATAAAGCCATTGATCATGATCTTTCACAAAGTTAGAACGCTCATGGTGACAGTTTAAGTGGCCTTCCTGTGTGTACCAAGCTTTGAATTCAACAAAGCCTGTTTGTTGATGTGTTTCTGTTGCAATGATCTCTAAGTTCTTCCAATCCAGTGATGCTTCAGAAAGAGCTGCAACAGTTAATTCTCCACGATAATCGATATGGTAAGTGTTAAATAAATACTCCCCGAGCTGTAAACAAAAGGCACTAAACCGTGAACGCATGAGTTGTTCACAGGTCTTCGGCTTTTCTTGTTGCATATGAAATGGTTCGCAACAATTCTGATACTGCTGTCCACTTTTACAAGGGCAGGGCATTGGCTTCATTTTCTTTAATCCATAAAAAAAGCGCTCAATGAGCGCTTTAATAATTTCTATTATTCACTCAGCTTATTTTTGTTTGTAAGCATCGTTGTGAATGCCAGCAGCACGACCAGAAGGATCAGCATTATTCTGGAAACTTTCATCCCATGCTAATGCTTCAACGGTTGAACAAGCCACTGATTTACCATGAGGAACACATTCTGCTGCACTATCAAGTGGGAAATGCTCTTCAAAAATAGTACGGTAGAAGTAAGCTTCTTTAGTATCTGGTGTGTTAATTGGGAATTTGAATTCCGCAGACGCTAACTGTTGATCCGTTACTAATGTTTCAACATGTTCTTTTAATGTATCGATCCAGTTGTAGCCAACACCATCAGAGAATTGCTCTTTTTGACGCCATAATACTTCTGGTAATAGTTGACCATCAAAGGCTTCACGTAGGATATTTTTCTCGATACGACCATCTTTGATCATTTTAAGTTCAGGGTTAGTACGCATTGCTACGTCTAAGAACTCTTTATCTAAGAAAGGTACACGCGCTTCAACGCCCCAAGCTGCCATTGATTTATTAGCACGTAAACAGTCAAACATATGAAGCTTACTTAGTTTACGGTTTAGTTCCTCATGGAATTCTTGTGCATTAGGTGCTTTATGGAAGTATAAGTAACCACCGAAGATTTCATCAGCACCTTCACCAGAAAGTACCATTTTGATACCCATTGCTTTAATTTTACGCGCCATTAAGTACATAGGCGTAGAAGCTCGGATAGTGGTTACATCATAAGTTTCTAAGTGGTAGATAACTTCTTTTAACGCATCAATACCGTTTTGAACAGTAAAGATGATTGGATGGTGAATAGTACCTAATTCATCAGCCACTTTTTGTGCTGCTGCTAAATCTGGTGAGCCTTCAAGACCCACAGAGAAAGAGTGAAGTTGTGGCCACCATGCGCCGCTTTGATCGTTATCTTCAATACGTTGTTTAGCAAATTTTTGCGTTATAGCAGAAATAACAGATGAATCTAAACCACCTGATAATAAAACACCGTATGGTACGTCACACATTAATTGACGTTTTACAGAGTCTTCTAATGCTTTACCGATTTCTGCAGCGCTGCCGCCGTTATCTTTAACTGCATCATATTCCATCCAATCACGAACGTAATATTTAGTTAATTCACCTACTTCGCTATCTAGGAAGTGTCCTGGTGGGAATTCAGATACTTTTGCACAAATTGGTGTTAATGCTTTCATTTCAGATGCAACATAGTAGTTACCATGCTCATCCCAGCCTTGATACAGTGGGATGATACCCATGTGATCACGGCCGATTAAGTATTTGTCTTTTTCTTGGTCATATAAACAGAAAGCAAAGATACCGTTTAGGTCATCTAAAAATGCATTACCTTTCTCTTCGTATAAACCTAAGATGATTTCACAGTCAGACTTAGTTTTGAATTGGTAGCCACAAGTTAGCTCAGCAGCTAATTCTTTGTGGTTGTAGATTTCACCATTTACAGCAAGTATGTGTGTATTATTTTGATTGTATAGCGGCTGTGCACCTGTATTAACGTCAACGATAGAAAGACGTTCATGAACAAGGATTGCTTTATCAGACGAGTAAACACCAGACCAATCTGGGCCACGGTGACGAAGCAGTTTTGACATTTCAATTGCTTGTTGGCGCAATGCGATAGGATCGCTTTTAATGTCGAGCACACCAAAAATAGAACACATAGGGTTACCTTTTTTATTGTAAACGGACTGGAAAGTTATCCGTAACTTCTTAAATTGCTTATAAGTACGAGATAAATAATAAATGTACTTAGTGATCAAGTGAGATCAAAAATATTAGTGTTATGATTTTTGCAGAATAAACAGCAAAAGTCACACGAAATCAGTGCAATTTACTAACAAAAATCACTGATCCGATGATATTTCTTGTTATAAGTCGAGTTTATGAGGACTTTTGGGTAAAACAGACTGTAAATCGTTCCAGATATGTCTTGCGAAACCCGCACCAGCTTCTTCATACATATTAAATACTAAGTCGATACCTAGCTCGCGCAGTTCAGTTTCATCTCTTTTGTAATGTGCAAGCGCGGCCACTTTAAAGTTGTAGTCATCTATCTTATTAAGTTGCTCTGCAGCATAGCGGTTACCATTATGATCGGGCATAGCCAGTAGAATTAATTTGATATTGTCAGTGAGCTGTAATTTATTCCAAAAATCAGAATCGAGAGCGTCACCTGTGATCACTCGTCGACCTGCTTGTCTATGTTCAATGGTTGTTTGGTGATTATAATCGACGCCCATTACTTTTTCGCCATAACTTAGTTTTAACGCATCATAAGCACCGGCGCCAATTCTCCCCATTCCCATTACTAATATTTGTGAATCACCCACGCGCACCGGTCTATCGTCTAAATGTAAACGAGTGGATTGAAAGCGTTTAAGGGCAAAGCTGTAATAGGTGTAAATATTGTCTGCATATTTATTGAGCAGAGCGGCAATAATAAAGCTTAAGGAAACCGCGATGGCGGTAATAATTAACCAATCCTGTGATAACCAACCTTGATGTGTTGCTAATGAGGCTACAATTAAACCGAACTCACTGTAATTTGCGAGGCTAAAGGCTGCAAATAACGAAGTACGCGAACGTAGTTTGAAGCGGCTTAAGGTTAAGAAATAAAGTATTATTTTACCTGCTAATAATAGTGTTATTAACCCTGCGACCAATAAATGATCCATATGTGGGAAGCCGCCCAGTCCAATACTCAAGAAGAAGCAGACTAAAAATAACTCCTTTAGATTAAATAATGACTTAGCCATTTCTTTTGCACTAGGATGCCCCGCTAGTAACATACCTGCAATTAAAGCCCCAAGGTCAGCTTTCATACCCACACTTTCAAATAAACCTGCACCAATCACTAAAGCTAGGAAGAAACCATATAAGACTAATAACTCACCATGGCCAGCTCTATCTAGTAATTTATATAATAAAGGTCGAATTAGCGGTAAGGCCAATAAACCAATGGCCCATATAGATGGGATTTTACCAAGGGATACTGTTAAAAATAGGACGGCAAAAATATCTTGCATAATCAGTATGCCGATAGCAATACGACCGTAAAGTGAATTGGTTTCACTTTTTTCTTCTAAGATTTTTACAGCAAAAACAGTACTAGAAAAGCTAAGAGCAAAGGAAATAAGCAATATGCCCAGGGTATCTAACTCTGCGAATAACGATAAACCAAACTGTTTGATTGCAAATAAAACGACTGTGTAGAAAATGATACTCGCCGCGATATGAATACTCGCTCCACCCCAAACTTCAGATTTAAACAAAGTGCGGATATCAAGTTTTAAGCCTATTGAGAAAAGAAGTAGGGTGACGCCTAAATTAGCAAAAATAACTAAAGCGTCATTGGATTCAAATCCTAGTGAGTTCAGCGCAAAACCTGCTAATAAAAATCCGACCATAGGGGGTAAACCCGTTAGGTTAATGATCATACCAAAGGTGAAAGCTACGCCTATAAAAAGTAATATTGTGCTATCCATGCATCCACTTATTTAATTAGGTTGTGAGAAAAATAAAGCGTTTATTAATTTTTGATTTTAGGTGATTGAATAAAAGAGGGCAATCCCTATTTATAATGGAGTTCCAGTAACGATAACTAGACAACATTTGTCGGTTACTGATTTCTATTTCATTGATTGTAGACGAGATTTAACTTAGTAGGGAAGTTATAGGCTTTTTATATTAATGCTTTCGTTACTTTTGCTGCAACAAAGTAAAACTTCGCCGTCTTTTAAGTAAGCCATTGGGAAGGTTGAATAATCAACATTGCCAGAAACGAGTATTGAGCGGCATGCGCCACAGTGACCATCTCTACAATGAAATTCAACAGACACTGCTTGAGCTTCTAAATTCTCAAGCAGTGTTTTGTTTGGGTCAAGTTGGTATTCTTGACCATTGTAAGTAAAACTTGATGCCATAAATTAAATAAACTTAAAGCTCAAAAGTACTAAGATCAGCACTATCTACTGAGCTGTTAATTTGTCCTACTAGGTATGAACTAATTTCAGCTTCTTGTGGTGCTACTTGAACATTATCACTTACTAACCAATGGTTGATCCAAGGAATTGGATTATTTTTCACTTCAAAAGGCGGTTCATAACCAATTGCTTGCATACGTTGGTTAGCAATGTATTCAACATATTGCGATAGAATTTGTTCGTTTAAGCCAATCATTGAGCCGTCTTTAAATAGGTATTGAGCCCATTCTTTTTCTTGCTCTGCTGCTTTTAAGAAGATTTCACGACCTTCGGCAAAGCATTCTAATGCAATTTCAGCCATTTCTGGATCATCTTTACCATCAGCCCATAAATTCAACATTTGTTGTGTTGCATTTAAGTGTAACGCTTCATCACGAGCAATCAGTTTGATAATTTTCGCATTACCTTCTAATAAATCACGTTCAGCAAAGGCAAATGAACAAGCAAATGAAACATAAAAACGAATTGCTTCTAGTGCATTCGTTGAACAAATACATAAATAAAGTTTTTTCTTAATATCACGTAGTGTCAGTTTTTCTGCTTTTCCTTGAATATTCACATATTCAACGTCAGTTTGGTCTAACCCATGTAATTGCATAAATTGTACTGCGTGGATTAATTCATCGTAGTAATAAGAAATATCGACAGCACGTTTTTGGATTTCTTGGTTATTAACGATATCTTCAAAGACTTCGTTTGGGTCTGTGAATAAGTTACGTAAAATATGCGTGTAACTACGACTATGGATTGTTTCTGAGAAAGCCCAGGTTTCAATCCAAGTTTCTAATTCTGGAAGTGACACAATCGGTAACAGCGCAACATTTGGGCTACGACCTTGAATCGAATCTAATAGTGTTTGGTATTTTAAGTTTGAGATGAAGATATGTTGTTCATGATCTGGCAGATTTAAAAAATCGATACGATCACGACTTACGTCGATCTCTTCTGGACGCCAGAAAAAACTTAATTGTTTTTCTATCAGTTTTTCAAATACTTCGAATTTTTGTTGATCGTAACGAGCCACGTTTACTGGGTTACCAAAAAACATTGGCTCTTTAAGAGCGTCATTAGAAAGAGTAGAGAAAGTTGTATAAGCCATGAGACTCCCGAGAAGAATTGAAATTTTCAGTATCTTAACAAAGTAGCTGTAGCTAAGCACTCATTTCTTAAAATTATGTGTTTGAAAGATGTATAACCTCTTTAATATCAGTAACAACTTAAATTTATTATTTTCTCTTAAAGGGCATAGATAATAATCCCCATAACTGTGCATTTTCTTTTGTCTCAGGATATTCAACTAAACCAATATCTATTTGCGTATCTGGTTTCGTTGCTTCATCGGTGTAGCTACCAAACAATCTATCCCACCAAATTACACTAAAACCAAAGTTGCTGTTACTTTCTTGGTACAGTTGACTGTGATGAATACGGTGCAAAATTTGAGTCATTAAAATTGTGCGTGCAACGGCTTCGACTTTTTTAGGTAAACGAATATTCGCGTGATTGAAAATGGCAAAACCATTTAATAGCACTTCGAATAAAATCACCGCGACGGCAGGGACACCTAAGATAAAAACAGCACCCATTTTAATAAAAATACTGGCGACTATTTCAATAGGGTGGAATCTTAATGCTGTGCTTACATCTACATGAGGATCCGCATGATGTACTTTATGTAAGTGCCATAATAATGGGATTTTATGGAATAAACGGTGTTGCCAATAAATAAGCATATCCAGTAATAAAACACTGGCAACAATACTTAACCAAGTTGGTACTTGTAGTATGTTAAATAATCCCCATTGTTGGTCTGCCGCATGCATTGCAAAACTAGCTAATCCAAGTGGTAATACCAACTTAGAAATAAAGTTTGAAATGATTAATATGCCGTAGTTACTTAATAAACGTCCGCTTTGCACAGATTGTAACTCTGCTGAAAGACGTCTTGCAGGGAAACATAATTCTAAAATTATCATTAATAGTAGAACGCTGAAAAAAACAATCAGTCTTATCGAAGTATCATCCAATGTCATTACTTAACCTTTTGCTCTTGAGTGTTATTTTTTAAAGTTTGGTATCCTCCATGTATCCGAGTGAGGATAGTGATGGCGCCTAAGAATGCAAAGCTATAAGCGATCTCTGGAAAGTACGCTGGCCATAGGCAAAAGGCAACAAAAAACGCGATAGTTTCTGTACCTTCTGTTAACCCATTCAAAAAATAAAAACTTTTATTGGCAAATTGCGGTCTTGGTAAGTTTAATTTCTCAGCGGGAATCGCAAAAGCCAAAAAGCTTGAGCCCGTTCCGATAAATACGCTTAATAATACTGCTGCGGGTAAGGCATTTGTACTGGGATCGGCAAGAGCAAAACCTAACGGAATGGCTGCATAAAATAAAAAGTCGACGCAGATATCCAAGTAACCACCGGCATCGCTGGATTTCTCTTGGTATCGAGCTAATGCGCCATCTAACCCATCTAAGATCCGATTCAAGGAGATCATGACTAACGCAGGTATCCAAAGTTGATTGGCCAACAATGGCACTGCTAATAAACCAATAACGAAGCCTATTAAAGTGATTTTATCTGGATGTACATTCCATTTATCTAATTGTTTCACTATCGGTGTTAACAATGGTTTGATAACGGGAGTGACAAATCTATCTAACATGCTTCATTCCTAATTTTATTATTAAGCAGGTACACTTGCTAATGTGATCACTTTGCCTTTTGCTGCAACAGCATCACTTTCATCATGTGTCACCATGATAGCAGGGATGTTATAAAGTTTTATTTGCTCGAAAACTAATTCACGAATTTCTTGGCGTAATTGGCTATCAAGTTTACTAAAAGGTTCATCTAACAAAATCGCTTTGGGTTGGCTAAGTAGTACACGTAACAAAGCAACACGCGCTTGTTGTCCGCCAGATAAACTGTTTGGACTACGCTGTCCCATGCCCTCAAGCCCTACTTGTTTTAACGCTTCAGTAATTGTTTGGCGTCTTTCTTTTTTATCACCTTTGGGCATAGCAAAAGCAATATTGCCTTCTACTGATAAATGCGGAAACAATAAAGGATCTTGATATAACAACCCAATATGTCTTAAATGACTCGCCATATCAGAGATATCTTGATCATTTAAGTAAAGTGCTCCACTAGCTTGAAAACCTTCTGGTAGCATGCCGACTAACCAATTTAAGAAAGTAGATTTACCACTTCCAGAAGGGCCCATGATAGTCAGCACCTCACCCCCATCAACGGTTTCATTGATGGATAGCAGCGTTTTATTATCTTGTTGTAATACTAAATTATTAATTTTTAATGATTGCATCGATATTGGTCTCATTTAAGTTATTAAGCTCGAGCTCGGTATAAACACTTAGGAATTGCCCAAGCTAATAAGAAAAACAACGCAGGTAATAACATTTGCACTAAGGCATAAACAGCGCTGGTTCTTCGACTTGCTCCATTGGCAAGTGTCACGGCTTCCGTTGTAATGGTATTAATGCGTCCTGCACCTGCTAGTAAAGTAGGTAAATATTGGCTAAAGCTAATCGCTAAACCTAAGGCTGCTGCAATTAAAATTGGCCCTAATAATAGAGGCAATTTAAGTTGCCAGAATATTTTAGAAGGGCTAGCACCAAGACTCGCTGCTACTGAGCCAAAACGTGGGTCAAGTAGACGGTAGCTATTTGCTAAGGATAAGAATACGTAAGGTAATACAAACAACAGGTGCGCTAAGATCACGTTGATATAAGCGTGTTGGCTACCTACTTGCTCAAAGACCCATACGAGTCCAAATAAGAACGCGATACTTGGAATCAATAACGGTAAGTAGATGATAAAGCCACTAATTGAAGATATTGTCTTTGTATTTTGTTGCTCAGCTTCTAATGCAAATAAAGTAAGAGCAATGGCAATAAACGTACTTGTTATCGCAATTAATAAAGTATTCCATAAAGGCGTTTGCATCTGCATTATTGCAGTTTGCCAATGTTGGCCAACAAGTTGCTGCGGGAATAGATCAGGGAAAGACCAAAAGCCTGCAAATGACCATAACACCATTGCCACTAAAGCTAAGCCGATAATGCTTAAAATAATGCTAGTTAATAAATGCGTGAAACGTTGAATAATCATTCCACCAAATTCACGTTCGCCATTCACTAAGATTGCTGCACTGCCTTTTTTAATCGCAACTTCTAATGACTTCCACGTTAATAGCAAAATAACGGTGATACCTATTTGTAAAATAGCACCTGCTGACGCTTTAATACGAAGGCTTAAATCAACATCATGGAACCATTGCATAATGGCAACTGCTAACGTCGGTGGTGTATTAGGGCCAAGAATTAATGGCATTTCTACACTGGCACTTGAGTACGCTAATACGGCTAACAATGGTAAGCGCATATAACCATAAAGATTAGGCAATACGACTTTGAAAAAAGCAGTCATTGGGCAATAGCCTAAACTTAATGCCACTTTATGTTGTGCTCTTAACTTTTTACCTATTTCAGGTTGTGCTAAAACACCTAGTGCAATTAATAGCAAAAACGGCAACTCTTTAACCGTTAAACCAATAATAATACTGATGCCCATTGGATCGTGTGGGAATAACCAATCCGGCGGAGTATCCCAACCACTAAGCCAAGGTGAAAACAGTCTTGTTAAAAAACCAGAAGGGGTGATTAAAAAGCCAATCGCAATTGCTGCAGCGGCATGTGGAATAACAAGAATAGGGCCTAATAAGCGTTGAATTCGATGTAGCCAAGGACTATTAAAGTAACTTGCTAGAATTAATATGGTAATTAAAAAAGCTAATAAAGTACTGATTAAACTCGTACTAAAACTTAGCCAAACCATTTTATCAATGCCTGGGGTACTAAACAGCTGCGAGAAACCAGATAAATTAAAGTTTGTTTCATTCAGTGCAGGTAACCAGCTAAAGGCTGGTAAAAGCACGCCTAATAAACCGCCAGCAACGGGCACAACTAATAAAGCAATTAACAAATACGGACTATTGCGTACAAGTCGAGTAAAGAGAGTGTTAGCAACGATCATTATTGTACTCCATAGCGAATAAGCCACTGGTCAGTGATTACTTTCACCCAGCTTGGATGAAGCTCACTTAACAAACGAGTATTATCAATATTGATAATGGTGGCACTTATATGCTGTTTTTCTGCGACTTCAAAAAGTGATTGTTGTGAGGGAGTCAGTTGAGATAAATCTAATACACTGTTATCACCCCATATCGCTGTTTCTTGTTTTTTCGATTGCGCTTCAGGGCTTAGTAAAAAGTTAGCCACTAACTTCGCACTGTCGATATGCGCAGAATTATAAGGGATCGCAACAAAGTGAATATTACTTAAACTGCCATCTTTCATACGATAAGTACGTGTTGTATCTGGCAAATCATAACGTGAAATTGCCGAAGGAATTTCCGCTGCTGAGAAAGTAAAAGAAACTTGTAGCTCTGTATCTGCCATTAAACGGCGTAATGCTAATCCGTTAGAAACAAAGTGTTTGCCGCTGTGCCATAGGTTAGGGTGCAACTCATCTAAGAAAGACCATAGTTTAGGTAATAATAGCGCTTGGCTTTGTGCTGTGGCCGGGAGGTAGAGTTGTTCTTTGACATCTGTGGGCTGAGATTCATTTAAAATGATTAATGCATATTTTAAAAAACTCATGCCTAAAAACTCAGGAGGTTTAGGGTAGGTAAAACGCCCAGGGTTTTGTTTGGTCCATGCTAATAATTCAGGCAAGGTCTCAGGAACGTTTTTTACTTTTAAACTATCAAAGTAAAAAGTCAGCGCTGCTTGTCCCCATGGTGCTTCCATTCCTTGTGTAGGTACACCAAAGTCACGTGTCATGGCCGGATTATTGGTTGGATTCGTTAAAACAAAGTTAGGGAGTTGTCCCGCCCAATTAGGCGCGAGTAATCCATTTTTTGCCATTGAATCGAAATTAGCACCATTGATCCAAACAAGATCAACTTGTCCATTGTTATGGTTATTCGCTGACTTTTCAGCTAAAACTCGACTTACTGCTTCCGCTGTATCAGTTAGTTTTACATGGTTTAAATCAATGTTGTATAAGGCTTCAACACGATCTCCAACCCATTGAATATAGTTATTGATTTGAGCGTCACCACCCCAAGCGTGAAAATACACGCTTTGGTTGGCACCACGCTTTTCAATCGCTTGCCAAAGTGGTGAATTTTGCTTAGCGGCCACATCAGCTTCTGCCGAAGTGGCTGATGCAAATACATTGCTGCTAAGCGATAACATAATGACAAAACAAAAACTAATACAACAACTGACGGGGGTAAGTTGACGATAATAGTTATTTAATTGCATTAAGGTTCCAGTCATAGTCTAAGAATTTAATATTCAAACTTGCTTTACTTAACGCTGTTTTTTGCGCATCAGTTAACGTTAATGAATCTGCGTAAAGTGATACAAAGCTTTGTATTGATTTTGTGCCACGGAAGCCTTTTTCAAAATCATCTCCATACCATTTAAAGATAGAAGACATATAAAAGTTTTTACCTTTAATATAATTACGGCTTGTATCATTTAAAAATCGTTCTGTTTGCTCTGTTAATTGTTGCTCAAGTTTATCACCAGTATAGGCTTCTTCACGTAAAGCAGGGCAGCCAATACTTGCACAGTTTACTGCAAAGTGGATACGTGGATCATTATAACGATCGCTACCACGAATCAAACCATGTTCAATATCGTTCAAACTCACTGTTTTGCCAAATAATGGAATAAACTCTTTATCCCATGGTGAATTAAAGAAACTGCCTAAATCTTTAATTGAATCAAGATCTGGGTATTTTGTTAATATAAATTCAACAGTCCATGCGTTATAAGCGTTAATCAAAAAAGCGAGCTGTTTTGACGTAGACCAAGCATCAAACTCAGTTTGTGAAACCTTACCTAATTGCTCAAGGTAAGATTTTAATTTAGTTCGTTCATCTTTAAATGCTGCATAGTCAACGGCAGTACTACTGCCATTGTTGATTGAGCTGATATTTTGCTCAAGCAAGGTTTCCCATGTTGCATGAATACTTGACTGTGCCGCTACCTGTACACTGTTTACCGCATTATCTGCTGCATAAACATGGCTAAAAAGAGAACCTGTTAATAGTGCCGTGCCTATTGTTAAGCGTTTTGCGTTTAACATTAGGGCTGCACTGAGTTTGTTTTTAATTATTTTATTATTCATCACTTCTCCATATGTGATATTTAAATATCTGGTCTCGACGGCGTTTAATTAACCACGTTTCCATGTGTGATATTTCTCTAACCAATTTAATACCGTTTCTGGTGCGTGATTACGTTTCCATTCACCAGCAGCGTATTTGTTTCCTTCAGCCCATGTTGGGTAGCTGTGAATTGTGCCTAGTATTTTATTAAGACCTAAACCATGTTTCATCGCTAATACAAATTCAGCAATCAAATCACCTGCATGTTCAGATACAATCGTTACACCTAATATTTTATCTTTACCCTTAGGCGTAATGACTTTAATGAAACCTTTGGTTGCGCTATCCGTAATTGCACGATCTAATTCTTCAAAGTCAAAACGCGTGATTTCGTAATCAATGCCTTTTTCTTTCGCTTCAGCTTCGTTAATACCAACACGAGCGACTTCTGGATCAATAAAGGTTGTCCATGGAATAACACGGTAATCCACTTTGAATTTTTTCAAGTTACCAAATAAACCATTCACAGCAGCGTACCAGCCTTGGTGAGCAGCAACGTGAGTGAATTGGTAAGGACCAACAATATCACCAGCAGCAAAGATATTAGGATAAATTGTTTCTAAGTATTCATTGGTTAATATAGTACGGTTAGTTTCAATACCTAGCTCTTCTAAGCCGTAACCTGTTAAGCGAGCACTACGTCCTACTGCACATAATAATTGGTCGTATTCAATCGCAATTTCTTGATCGTTATGTTTAACAATGATGAATTTCTTACCGTCTTTAATTTCACAACGCAATGCTTGGTGAGACGTTAAAATATTGACGCCACTTTCTTGTAATGATGCTGTTGCAAACTCTGATACTTCAAGATCTTCTTTGATCATTATGCGTTCAGCCATTTCGATTTGTGTCACTGATGAGCCTAGACGAGCAAAGCTTTGTGCTAATTCTGAACCAATCGGACCACCACCTAAAACAACTAACTTTTTCGGTGCTTCGTCTAATTTTGCAAATTCATTCCATAATGTATCACTAGTCACGTAACCTGTTTCTTCGATACCTGGTAGTGGTGGAACAAATGGACGTGCGCCCGTTGCAATAACAATACTACGTGTTGTTAATTTTTTAGTTGTTCCATCTTCATAGCTGATTTGTACAGTCCAAGGGTCAAGAATTTTTGCATAACCTTTCTCAACTTCAACACCTAAATTTGTGTAACGTTCAACACTATCATGTGGTGCAACATCGGCAACAACTTGGTGTACACGGTCCATTACTTTCTTGAATGAAAATTGTGGCGTTGAATCATCTAAACCGTAGTGATGTGCGTTGCGAATTTGTTCTGCAATTTTTGCACTTTTGATAATTGCTTTACTTGGCACACAACCATAGTTAAGACAGTCACCGCCCATTTCACCAGCTTCAATTAATGTCACTTTAGCTTTTACTGCTGCGGCAATATAACTTGTTACTAGACCACCTGCACCAGCACCAATTACAACCATGTTGCGGTCAAATTTAGCGGGTTTAGTCCATTTGCTGTAAACGCGACGTTTTTTAATTATATTAACAATTCCTTTGGCAATCAGTGGAAATAACCCTAATAAAACAAAAGAGATAATTAGGTTAAAAGATAAGATGTTCGATAGGCTATCGATTTGAGCTAATTGAGTACCCGCATTCACGAAGATGAATGTACCCGCTAACATACCTACTTGGCTAACCCAGTAGAATGTCCAAGATTTAATTGCTGTTAAACCCATTAGTAAGTTAATTAAAAAGAATGGAAAAACAGGCACTAAACGTAAGGTGAATAAGTAGAATGCACCTTCTTTTTTAACGCCTTCATCAATTGCTTTTAAACGTTCAGGAAAACGTTTTATTAGCGAGTCACGTAATAAGTAACGAGAAACAATAAATGAACACAGTGCACCAAGACTAGAAGCAAAAGAAGCAATTAAAAATCCTTCAAATAAACCGAATAAAGCGCCGGCTGCCAAGGTTAAAATTGCAGCACCAGGTAAAGCAAGTGCAGTCACTGCGACATAAAGTAGAAAAAAGCCACCAATCATTAATACTGGTGCTTGAACTCTCCATTCGCGGAATTGATCCATTGAACCTTTTAAGCCATCAAGGGTGAGTAATTGATGCAAATTAAAGTGGAAAAATGCCCCAATTAATACAACAGCGAGCAGGAGTAGTACGATTTTTTTTAACATAGTTTATTGCCTTCAAGTGAAATACACCGGGTTTGATTTATTAGTAACCTAAAACACCAATAATTATTGTTATTCATTAATTAAAATTTATGATTTTAATGAATAGCTTAGAAGTATAGACCTGATACCCTTTGTTTTTATTTCCTATTAATTAAAAAAACTAATAAATAATTTGAAAGGTGATTTCAGACAGAGGTTTTTTGTAGGATTTATGGTGGATTGCAGAAGAGTAGATATAAAAGAAAGGATGTGATTAACACATCCTTTCTTTGAATTTAATGCCTTTATTTAATGCATCAATACTAGAATCAGTCGTTGCTTATATTTTACAAGCACCATCTGCACAGCCATCATCTTCAATGACTTTCTCATCATCAGCACCATCACGAGTGTTATGGTAATAAAGTGTTTTAAGTCCCATTTTGTAAGCCATTAACAAGTCTTTCAGCAAGGTTGTCATTGGTACTTTACCGTCATCAAAGCGTTTTGGATCGTAGTTTGTATTGGCTGAAATAGCTTGGTCTACGAATTTTTGCATAATACCAACTAGCTCTAAATAACCTTGATTATTTGGAATCGTCCATAACAATTCATAGTTATCTTTGTATTTATCAAATTCAGGTACAACTTGTTTTAAAATACCATCTTTACTTGCTTTAACGCTGATGAAACCACGTGGTGGCTCAATACCGTTCGTTGCGTTAGATATTTGGCTCGATGTTTCAGAGGGCATTAAGGCTGATAGCGTTGAGTTACGTAAACCGTCTTTAACGATGTCTTTACGTAATGTCTCCCAGTCTAAGTGATACTCTTCATCACAAATCGCATCTAATGACTTTTTGTAGTTATCTAGCGGTAAAATACCTTGTGCGTAACGTGTTTCATTAAATTTAGGGCAAGCTCCACGTTCTTTCGCTAATTTGTTTGATGCTTTTAACAAGTAGAACTGAATCGCTTCAAAAGTTTTATGTGTTAGATTATTTGCACTGCCATCAGAGTACTTAACACCATTTTTGGCTAAGTAATAAGCGTAGTTAATTACACCTATACCTAAGGTACGGCGATTCATGCTGCTTTTTTCTGCGGCAATGATTGGGTAATCTTGGTAATCCAATAAATTATCTAAGGCACGTACGGCTAATTCAGCTAAAACTTCAATTTCATCTAATGATTCAATTGCACCTAAGTTAATCGCAGATAAAGTACATAAAGCGATTTCGCCTTCTTCATCCATAATATGTGCTAATGGTTTAGTCGGTAATGCAATTTCTAAACATAAGTTGCTTTGGCGAACTGGCGCGACTTTACTATCAAATGGGCTGTGTGTATTACAGTGATCTACATTTTGAATATAGATACGACCCGTACTCGCACGTTCTTGCATTAACAGAGAGAACAATTCAACGGCTGGAATACTACGCTTACGTATTGATTCATCAGCTTCGTAAAGGTGATATAAACGCTCAAATTCATCTTGATCTTCAAAGAAGGCATCATACATTCCCGGCGTATCAGAAGGGCTGAATAGGGTGATATCTTTTTTGTCGATCAAACGTTGGTAGAATAAACGACCTAACTGCACACCGTAATCAAGATGGCGAACACGGTTAGAATCAATACCGCGGTTATTTTTTAATACTAATAATGATTCAACTTCTAAATGCCATACTGGATAGAAAACCGTTGCTGCACCACCACGAACGCCACCTTGCGAACAAGATTTAACAGCTGTTTGGAAGTATTTATAAAATGGAATACAACCTGTATGGAATGCTTCACCACCTCGGATATTACTACCCATTGCACGAATTCGACCGGCATTGATACCGATACCCGCACGTTGTGATACATATTTAACAATTGAGCTTGCTGTTGCATTGATTGAATCTAAACTGTCGTCAGCTTCAATTAATACACAAGAGCTAAATTGACGAGTTGGAGTACGTACACCTGACATAATAGGTGTTGGTAATGATATTTTAAATTGAGATGTTGCATCATAAAAACGTTTTACGTAATCAAGACGTACATCTTTATCGTAATCTGCAAATAAACAAGCTGATACTAAAAGATACAAAAATTGTGCACTTTCATATATCTCACCGTTTACACGGTTTTGAATAAGGTATTTACCTTCTAACTGTTTTACCGCAGCGTAAGAGAAGTTTAAATCACGATCATGATCGATGAATCTATCCATCTCTTCAAATTCTTGCTTGGTGTAATCTTCAAGTAAATGTTCATCATATTTACCTTTAGAAACCATTTTACTCACGTGCTCAAATACACTAGGCGGCGTAAAACGTTGATAAGCGCGTTTACGTAAATGGAATACGGCTAAATGAGCCGCTAAATATTGGTAATCTGGAGATTCTTCTGAGATTAAATCCGCTGCTGCTTTGATAATTGTTTCATGAATGTCATCGGTGCGAATGCCATCATAAAACTGTATATGTGAATTTAACTCTACCTGTGAAACTGAAACGTTGCTGAGACCCTCTGCTGCCCATGTAATCACGCGATGTATTTTATCGAGATCAATGCTTTCGCGTTTCCCATTTCGTTTAGTAACAGATAGGTTCTTATTCATTTTTTTACCTTAATTAGTTCTAAAAGTAATAATGTTAGTAATAACAAGTAGTTATAGAAGTATGTACGGATTGCTCAAAAAAAACACTATATGTAGTGTCTAATGTTGCAGTGACACACAAGATAAAGCTTTTTTAAATTATTTCAAGGGATAACTATTGTAAGATTTGTGGATAAAAAGCGACATAAACATATTAGTTAGTAGTCGCTAACAAAATGTTGTAAGCGAGAGTTGTTTTAAGAAAATAGCAATGCTTTTTTTAGTTTTTTTTCTTACTTAAAAAAATATTTCTATAGGGGTATAAATTTCTCGAATCTAGATCTTTTTCAAATTTTTAAGCATAAATTGAATTTAATTGTTGAGGTTATTTAAAGGACCACTTTGACCTATTTTTTACATATTACAAGTATTTTTTGTAAGGGAATTAAGCGTGGAATATTAATTACTAGCAGATTTAATTTATTGGCAAAACATTAACGAAACTTAAGATGGTAAAGTCGATTATAAAACAAGTAAAGTAGTAAGGCGTTCCTTACCACTTACTGTTTTGTTGTATTTATACATAAGCAATTTGCTCTATCTTGGCTTTTTTATTTCTATTAAGCCAAGCTTTTTCATGGAAAAAATAAGCAACAGAATTAATAGCAGGCTCTATGGTTGCCATCAATCCTCCAATAAATGCGTCGCCAGTTAAAGCATAAGTCACCGTGAAAGCAACGTTAAAGTGTATAACAGCAAAGCTAACTGTTTTTACTTTAGTCATTGAATCATGCAGCTTAAGAAAAGGGATATGCTGCCATGCCTTTTCATGAGCATAAAAAGCCACTGTATTAATTGAAGGTTCAATTATGGCGATCATGCTGCCTAACAAAATATCACCTGTTAATGAAAAAGCGACTAAGGTTGCAATAGAAAAATGAATAATTGCAAAAGTAATTGTTTTAACCATGATACGTCCCTCGTTAGTTATGTTTTTACTATGTAATTATTATTGATAACTATTATCATTAAGTAAAGGGGGAAATATCTATTCATAAAATAGTCTATGGCTATCGTTTATTGAATTTCAATTGTTTTTAGTGTTTTAACTTGAGTTGGCAGTATTATGTGAGACCGTAGGTCAATGATTAAGGGCGATTAATTTGTTTTAGCGTTTTGTCTGTGCTTGATTCTATAAAGTTAACAAAGGTGCTCTTCTGGTATCTTAATTCCTTCGCTTGATTCAACAAATTTTCCTTTAGATGTTAAAAATTCAATAAGATCATCTGCAGTTAAATCACTACCCATGCAAGTATGAAAGCGTGCATTCTCGCCAAATTTAGTTGCGATAGCTAATTTTAAACTTTGTTTAGTATAAGCTTGCTTTGATTTCGCCATCATCTCCATTACTTGATGGCCGTGAATTGATTCATTCATGTTATTACCTTTTAGCTAATTAATTGTGCGTACTATAACTAAGAGGAATATTGGCGCATTGATACAAAACAATTCAATTATACAAAGTAACTAATTACTCTTTAAAAAATATTCAATAGCCATTCTTATGAATAAGAAGGCATACTAACAGTCGTATTTATTCTCAAATATTTGCTATGTTTATCAGCTATATTTAGGGATTCGTTTCTAGATGTCATTAATACGATTTAGGTTTGAAAAATACCCGGAAAAAAATGAAAATAGAAAATGTTTATTCAAGTATTGCCAACAATATAGCTAATGCTATTGATATAAGTTGGGATAAAGCTGAACTTACCGTTAAAAGGGCAGCTAAAGATGCTATTAATTTCAAAGGTGGAACAACTTTAAACAAAGAGTTTTCATCTTTTAAATTTAAGCTGTTCGATCGGCGACTGCTTGTTAAGGATTTTCATGCTTTATATGACATTGTGACAGAGGGAAACTCAAATCATTGGAATAAAGCCACTTTTACTTTATTACCTTCCGGAAAATTCAATATAGAATTGGATTGGGATGATAAAATGGCTGCTGAGCTTAAATCTTTATCGGAATAATAGAATTTTTTTGAAAACGAGTATTATTGACAGTGTAGCCTTCAGTTTAATGGTTATTAAATTTTTCCCTAGGGAGGAGCAAACTTTTAATGTACTTTTTATGCCGTTTTTGAAATAAAATCTCGTACCTCATTCGACTGTAATGGTCTAACTAAGCGTGCGACTTCAGTACCATCATGCAAATAAATTAAAGTTGGCCAAAGCTTTACTTTGAATGCACGTCCTAATACTTTGCCTTTTCCATCTGCAATTTTAATGTGAGGTAACTCTGGATGCTCAGAAAGTACCTCTTTTATTGCTGAGCTTGCCGCTTGGCAATGTCCACACCAAGCTGTACCAAATTCAAGTATCGCGTTACCTGGTAATTTATTAAGCTGATCAAGTGTGATTGCTTCTTCTTCATAATCAGGGTTAAAACCAAATTGAGTATTGTTCATTTTGTTTAAGCTCCAATATAAATTAAAAAATTAAATTAACGCTAATACAGTTATAAAACAAGCAACAAGGTTGATATGAATCTACTTATAAACCAATTATGAGACAAACTTATTGCTTTAATTTTCTATCATTGGCTTTAAATAACTCGAGCCAAGTTGCCTCATTTGTCGTTTTATCCACACAACTCGCTCGCTAAGGTTTGCTGTTAAACGATGAGGATCGCGTGTTTTCGGGCTCGGTAATAGTACTGCTAATTGAGCGCTTTGATTGTTAGAAAGATGACGAGCTGATTTACCAAAATAATGCTGGCTAGCGGCTTCAACACCATAAATCCCTTTACCAAATTCTGCGACGTTTAAATACACTTCTAAAATTCGCTTTTTACCCCAAATAACTTCAAGGCTAGTGGCTAAAGCGGCTTCTACACCTTTACGTATAAAGCTTCGACCAGACCATAGGAAAAGATTCTTTGCTGTTTGTTGTGAAATCGTACTTGCACCACGTAGACCTTCACCATCATCATATTGTTCGAGTGCATTAATGATCTCGGTGAAATCGACACCAAAATGCACTGGAAAGCGTTGGTCTTCAGAGGCCACGACAGCTAACGGCATAGACGAAGGGAGCTTATCAATACTGATCCATTTTTGCGTGACAGGGTAGGGGCTTTGCAACATAAACGCTGAAGTGGGTACAGGCACAAAGCGAAATACTAATAAGACGACAACGTATAACAATAATAAACGCCATAAGAGGTACCAAATTTTGCCCAAAATACTAGATTGTCGTTTTGCCATTGTTTATCTCTAAGTGGTTTTTAACGCGAATGAGATGATTTCATAGAATGCCACACCCTGACTTTTTTATCTCTAATCAGCGAAAAGATAAAAAATATGAGTCAATAAAATCGAATGATTTGGCAGCTTTATTTTGTTTTGGTTCGGAAACCTAATTTTAAGACGTTTAGAAGTACTTACAAAAATTGATCTGCACTATAGTTTTGCTGTTTTTTAATAAAAAGTAGAGTTTTGCTATTTACAAAAACCTAAATCTAAACGATAGTTGTTATCACTTGCGCAAAGTTTAGAATCAAAATTGAAATTTAATGGTGAGGATCGTATGGATAGAATAAATAATGAAATGACATTGCAACAACCTCGTTATAAAAATGATTACTTAAACAATAGTGAACGCTTTTATCGAGAAACAATTTATCACCTCGAAAAGAAATTAGCAGTACAACCTAAATGCCTTGACTCTCTTTATGATTGGATTGCCAGTTATCACGAATTAGCTGTTATTTATGAGCAAAAAGAGGATGTGCTTATGGCTCAAAAATGTTTATTGATCCCACATCAATCTATGCTTTACATGGCGTTGAATTTTAAAGATGATAAAGAATGGGAACAAGTTGCGCTTAGTGCGATTAATTTAACTTTACCTAAATTGATGGCCTTTGCTGAGGTTCATCCGCCTTGCGAACAATGTATGCAAGAGTTGAATTCACAATTAGCGCTGATTGAAAATAATAAAAAAAGACATCACTAGCTGGTGGGGAGAAAAAGCGCAGAGTAAAGCATTTTTTGTCTGCGCTTATCTTTAAATTTTATTGGATGTAATTAACAATTCCCCATTTTCTTTCTTGCAAGCATTTGTAACCAACCAAAAGTACCTACCATTAATGCAACGAGTAGAGCTGCAATAATACCCATCGACGTCGTGATCCACATTTCGGCGAATATTAAATAAAGTGTCGCCAGTACCCATATATAATCGCCAATTGAAAAATAAAGTACCAAAAACTTGCTTGGCATTGATTTAAACGAAGCCCAAATCAAATGAAAACCATTAAAGAGTAAAATAAGTCCAAGCAACAGAAAAACTAGACTAGGTGCTTGATGACTGATGCTCAAAAAGCCAGAAACCTGTTCTGAGAACAATGAAAAAATGGCGCCAAATCCAATACAGCTTGTTGCATTTGCTTTCATTACATTACTTAACGTGATCATTTTCTTTCCTCATGTATACTTAGTTGACATAACTATAGAGAGAGGTTTTATGTATGTCAATTAGGTTGACAAAAAATAATATTCCAATGGTAGAAAGTCAATCTCTACAATTAGTGCTTGCTGCTGCACAAGTGCATGAAAAAATAGCTTTATATCTTTCTGAATCTTTAAAAAATAAAGGCTATAAATTGGCTTCACCTTCTGTTTTAAATTTCTTAAGCACTTTAGAGTGTGGTATTAATTTTGGTTCTGAAATCGCTAGAACATTAGGTGTCTCTCGACAAATGGTTGCCAAAACAGTCAAAGAATTATGCAAGGCAGGTTACATAGAACAGCGAGATGGCAAAGGTAAACAGAAGGAAATATTTTTTACTAAAACCGGTGAGCTTTTAATGTCGGATGCAAGGCAATTATTAGCTGATATTGATACCGTACTAAATAAAGATGTTGGAGAGAATGAATTAAAAGCAACCGTGACTGAGCTGCAAAGTATTGAGCAAATTATTTCTCAATTAAGTACTGAGTAAGATAGAAAAAGCGATAAAGGACGGTGCTGGTGATGTGAGTAAGGTTTTGTATTTTCCTAGGCTTTTAAAACTATCACTAAGAAATTCATTAATCTATAACCTTACCTTACTCAAATCACTATTAAATTTTTTGTATTTAAGACTCTACTTTTAAAGTAGTGATCACTTTATCTTTATGTAGTAACCAATAAACAAAAGCAAATACGGGGATATTCATTAATATGCCATACATTAATGGGATCACTGCTAATTCAGGTTGATGCATAATACTTAATGCAATGACCATCGCCGTTCCTGCATTTTGTACTCCTACTTCCAAAGCAATGGTTTTTCTATCTGTATCGCTCGTATTGGCTTTTCCTGCAATAAAATAAGCAATAAATAAACTTGAACTACACAGCAATATCACTGAAATTCCTTGTATAGAAAACATGGCTGGAACAATATTTAAATTCGTTGCAAGCAATGCAGCGACGATCAATAACATAGCAATAGATGATACTTTCTTAATGAAAGGGATAACCGATTGTGACCATTGATCGGCAAAATAGCGAATACTCATACCAATAACAGTAGGTAACAAGGTAACCATCACCAGTTTCTTAATCGCAGGTAATAAAGGTAAATCAAAATATTGGCTGTCTACATGACCGCTGTAATGAATAAAACCAATAAAAGCGACGGGTAAAATAAAAGGTGAAAGCATACTCACAACACTGGTTAAGCAGACACTTAACGCAAGGTTACCTTTAGCGATAAATGAAAATAAGTTGGAAGTTGCGCCACCAGGACATAATGCCAGTAAAAAAAGCCCTGCTGCAGCAAACTCATTGAGCGCAAAGGCTTTAATAATAATCAACGCCAACACAGGCAGTAAAAAGAGTTGTAATAAAAAACCGAGAAGGGCGACTTTAGGTTTGGTTAATACCGCTTTAAAATCTTTTAGTTGTAAACTTAATCCCATACCTAACATCACCAGACCCAATACGACGGGTAACATTACTTGCGCTATTATTTGAGCCATAAATTCACTTATTCTTTAATTGATTGATAGCGTTAATGCTATCGATATTAATGATTATCATCTTGATATAGGACATTATTTCTTAGCTTTTCCGCATACTAAAGCTAATTACTTCTTAATCGTTAATAATCATTTCAAACTGATCATCTTATAAAATAGTAATGTTGTAATTAACTGTTAACTGATTAGCTTCTTATCTAGTTACGCTCTCTGCACTTCACAATACCTTATATTACTCAAATATAAGGCTTTATATCGTTTTACTTCTATAATTTCATTTTTATTCGATCTTGATTCTCATTTCAGCTATAAATTGATTTAACTCACAATCATTTATAACCTACACTCATTAGATAGAAATTTGCTTAGCCACTAATAAAATGAGACTACTATGCAACTTGCAAATGATGTACTGACTCGTAACAACGTTAAAGTAATTGGCACAGGATCTAAAACCTTAATGCTTGCACATGGCTTTGGTTGCGATCAAAACATGTGGCGTTTTATCACACCTTCACTCGAAAAAAAGTTTAAAATAATACTCTTTGATTATGTGGGCTCAGGCAATTCTGATCTTTCACAATACGATAAAGAACGCTATAGCAGCCTTGAAGGTTATGCGCAGGACATTATCGAAATAGGTGAAGCATTACAACTCTCTGATACTATTTTTATCGGACACTCTGTCAGCGGTATCATTGGCTCCCTTGCGAGTATTGAAGCACCCAAGCTTTTCTCAAGTATGATCATGATTTGTCCATCACCTTGTTTCTTAAATTTTCCTCCAGATTATTTAGGTGGATTTGAAAAACAAGATTTACAAGAATTATTGAATTTGATGGATAAAAATTATATCGGGTGGGCGAATTATTTAGCGCCGTTAGTAATGGGAGAAACGAATCCAAGTGAATTTACTGACGAACTTTCCAGTAGCTTCTGCTCTACAGATCCCGTTGTAGCAAAGGGGTTTGCTAAAGCGACTTTTCTTTCTGATTATCGACATATATTAAAAGACATTAAACAACCCACATTAATATTTCAAAGCAAAAACGATTCATTAGCTTCCCCTGAAATAGGCAAGTTTATCAATGAAAATATAACCAATAGTGAACTCGAGATTGTAGAAGCTGATGGGCACTGTTTGCATATGACTCACCCCGAACCAATCATAGATTCTATATTCAAATATTTAGATAAATAATGAAACAGCAGCAAGCTATTTCTGCTTCGCCTATGACGGCATATACGTTAAATGACTTTCCTAACGGAGTCTTTATCACTGATGAGTCAAGAATGATTATTTATTGTAACGACTATTTTTCGACAGAGTTAGAGTGGGAGCTCGATGCGCTAATTGGAAAAAGTGCAGACATTATTTTTACGCTTGCTTCTAAGGTTTTTTATCAAACTTATTTAGTGCCAACACTCTTACATGAAAATACATGTGAAGAGATGCAATTAACTATGATAAATGGAAAAGGCGTGCGTATTCCAATCACGGTTAACGTTAAAAGCGATAACAATGGTCTTATCTATTGGAGTTTTTTTAACGCATCAAAACGAGATAAATTGTATGAAGAGTTAATTCAAGCAAGAGAAACACTTGAACAACAAGCAGAACAATTAAAACTACTCGCATCAACGGATGAATTGACAACCTTACTAAATAGAAGAGAAATGAAGCATAGAAGTAGTCTAGCGATTGAACTGGCAGCAAGATCTCACCATTCTGTGGCTTTACTACAACTCGATATAGACCATTTTAAAAAAGTAAATGATGCCTATGGGCACCCCGAAGGCGATCGCGTGTTAAAAGAACTAGGGATGCAATTAAAGAAACTTGCACGGAAAACAGATCTCGTTTCTCGTTTTGGTGGTGAAGAATTTTTAATTCTTTTACCCGATTCCAATAAACAAGATGCAATATTGTTTTGTGAGCGACTGCACCATTTAATGAAGGAAATTAAAATAGGAAGTGATCACATCCAAGCCAGTATAGGATTAACCATCAGCAGTTCAGAAAGTACATTTAAAACACTTTATAGCGAAGTAGATAATGCTTTATATAAGGCTAAAGAATCCGGTCGAAATAGAACAGAACTTTACAATTCAAACCTATAAAAAAACGAAGCTATTTAACAAACCGCTACCGGATCATTTTTCTGATAACTCATCCTAACCAATTGATGTAAATTGTCTGGTATGTTGGTTTTCATCATTTTATACTGCCAAATTTCTGTTTTTACTGATTATTTTAATAAGATATAATCACACAATTATATTAACACTTTTATAGAGGTAAGTAAGTTGAGCGAGAAAAGTGAAAGTACAGAAGTCTTAACTGCCATTGGCGATAGCATTCCGGGATTTGAACATAACGGAAGTATTTATTATGTTTCTCAATGTGAAACCATGCTTGCCGTTAAGCTAAACGACGGCGTTTATATTTATGATGTGAGTGCTGATGTGTGGAAAGTCATCACTATCATCGAAACCAACATTAATATCAGCAATATAGAGTTATATAAAGATCGTGTCGTATTATCCGGTGATACTTGGGGAACTCGATTAGGTAAGCTTTCCATTCATAATGTTGCTGATGGTTCTGTCATTTTTGAATGTGAACATTCTTATATGTATATAGGGTTAGATTTGCAAGGAGATGATCTCTTTCTCGCTCATAAAGATGGTCTGACTCATCTTAATATTGAAAATGGTACTTTTACCGATGTTGGATTTGTGCCTGATCCAAAATCCCCTGAACGTACACATGGAATGTATAATAGTTACGGTAAGGATGTGGTTGTCTCGGATAATTATGTTTACATTAATGGACGCCATATTGGAGTTAATGTATTTAAACGAGAAGAGAACAATCAGCTTGTTTTCATTAAGAGCGTTGGTCCACGTTATACGCCTACAAAAATGCAATGGTTAAAAGAACAAGAAACGCTACTGCTTTTAGGAGATACGGTCGTTTTAGTGGTTGATGTTACTCAACCTGAAAAACCTAAAATGTTACCCACTGCTTCTTTCAAAAAAAGCGAAGTGGAACTAGGCCTTTGGGATGGAGATAATTTCCTTACTCTGGTAAGCCCCATTTCTCAAAGAAAAAAAATAAAGCTAGCTTCTATTGATCTTACTGATGCTCCTACTCTTGTTGATGAATATACTTTTGCCAGAGAGGATGACGCATCACCTAAAGCAATCGTGCTAAATGGTCATCGTCTCACTATTATTTATAGCGAAACCATGTCAGTTTTTGAATATGCAGGATTCTCAAAAGGGCATTCTGATAAATTTGAAGCAGCTATTAAAGAATTAAGAAATAGTGACTCCGGCGCTTTAATATCATCAACATTGGATTCATTAGCCGCATTGAATAAAAAGCTGTTGGTTAAGAATATTGCAGCTGACCTTGAAAAGTCCTTTAAGTCATGGGCAAAAACCAAACCAGAAGGGGTACTAGAGAGTGTTAATTTTGAGTGGCCGGGACATGTTGCGGAGCCAGCTGACTACAATGCTCAAGCTTATGCAACCTCGGACCAATTCAGTTTATCTGGATTTAATGTGGGCTTCGCCTATCAGATTGTTGATCAATTAGATATTAATGATCAGCGAATTGAAGAAACGATCAGTGAAGTACAAGCTATCGCGGATGATTTAACTTACTCTGTATTTAAAGAGGCGTTTGCAGTCGCTGCTAAGTCTACGGCCTTTAAAAAATTGAACAAAGCGGATGTATTGAGCTTTACCATGAATAGTCACGAAGACACTCCAATAGAAGTATTTAATTACACTTCTTAACTGCCTATCTTGATAACCAGAGAGCTTGCAATTTGATTGCGAGCTCTCTTAACAACGCATCAATTGTAATAACTTCAAACATAATAATGCCAACCTTAAAGATTTGAGTAGATACTTTGCATTAAGTTGAATCAGTTTTTAACTGATTGATATTGCTTAACTTAATAATAAAATACTCAGCACTTTATTTTTTTATATTTTTAATGAAATCAAATTCCCTTCTGCTTGGTCTATTAAACGTTACCTCAAGTATTTTACATATCTCAACAGTGTTTAGTTTTTCTTCTCTTGGCATTTGAAATAAAAGGAAGAGCGGACTGTCTATTTTAAGATTATTTGAGCGTTTGCAATAGAAAAACAAAGTGAACACATTACATTTTCTAGTTAACAAAGAGGGCGTTATGAACAAATTAATTAAATCAGGTTTATTAACCATTGCACTATTTGGTCAACAACAAGTCTTAGCCGAAACGTTTAATAGCGGAGTCGATTCTGTTGCATTAGTTGAGCTTTTTAGCTCTGAAGGTTGCCATTCTTGCCCGCCTGCGGATGAAAAAGTGAGTGAGTTATTGGATAGCCCTACATTATTCAAAAAATTCGTTCCTGTTGCTTTCCATGTCGACTATTGGGACAGATTAGGTTGGAAAGACCCCTTTGCAACACCAGAATATACCGCTAGACAATATAGCTTGTTACAAGAAGGTGGTCGAAGAGGAGCTTATACGCCAAATTTCATTATTGCGGGTAATGAGTGGAAAGGTTTCTTTAGAGGGCATTCTATAGAAAGTGGTGTCGATACGTTTGCAAAAAGCGCCATTGGTAATTTAAAAATAGATTATCAAGCCTCCAACACCGAGCACGAAGTTAAAGCGGTTTTTTCGCCTGACAAAGGATTTATAGCAGATAAAAGCAAGCCATTGGTATTATCGGTTGCCCCATTAGGCATGGGGTTAAAGAGCAATGTAAAACGCGGAGAGAACCGTAATAAGCAATTACAACATGAATTTGTGGCGTTAGATTGGCAAAAAATCCCGATGACATTTGAAAATAACCAATGGGTTGCGACATTGAATTTAGCGAAAGATGCACATAAAGAGCAAGCACAAGCGATCAGTGCATGGGTAAGTAGTGATAATAGTTTAGTGCCTATTCAAGCAGTCGGAGGTTATATTAAATAACTGTTAATAAATGGTCGTTAATACAAAAGCTAATCACTGTGACCCTGTAAATAATTCTGTGTAATTACCATTTTTACAGATGTTTTTTCAAGCGGTCTTCAAACTCTATTATAAACCGATTCATGGCAGCTCTCCAACTATGGATCGGTTTTGACCATTTC